>JAZDIZ010000153.1:0-9751 GCA_043804515.1 Pseudomonadota bacterium
AACATAGAAATAACGAAGGGTTCGGAGTATTATCCTCAACATGAAGCTCAGCCCACTGGATCTGCACCAACAGAGGTTTCAAAAGAGCGTTCGCGGGTACGACCCCAAACAGGTGGACGCGTTTTTGGAATTGGTCCGCGCCGAATGGGAGGCACTGCTCCGGGAGAACCAGCAGCAGAAGGACGAATTGGCCCGAAAAGAGGCCCTGCTCCAGGAATTTCAGGAAAAGGAACGGATCCTCCGCGAGACGCTGATTACGGCGCAGCGGATGTCGAACGACATCAAGCAGACGGCGAAAAAAGAAGCCGAGATCGTCGTGGGCCAAGCGGAGCTTCAAGCCGACAAGATCATCCATCAAGCGCACAGCCGGCTGACCCAGCTGATCGACGAGATCAACGAACTCAAGCGGCAGCGGGCCGAATTCGAGGGGAGGCTAACGGGGATCATCGAAGCCCACCGGCGCCTCCTGGATCTCGGAAAGGACGCACGCGAATCCTCCCAGATCGAGGACGTGACGATCCTGCCGTCCGCCTCGTCGTCGTAGATTCTGAAAACATCTGTCTCAGGAATCGACCAGTTGAGACGCTCGGGAAATGGCACGAACGGAGTTGCGTCCGGTTAAGTGGTCAAAGAGAAGCGCTCCAAACCACGTCCAACAATCGAGTCTCCGGACCCAATGGTCGCCGTCGTGCTCTCGAACGAATTTCTGAAATTGAACTTTCGGAAGAAATTGCAGCGCTTGCGAAAATACGGCACCTCGATTGCCCATGGCCCGAAGTCTTCTCTAGTAAGGGTTGGCTGGACACAAACCTCCTACCAGAGATTGGGCTGAGGGCCTGACTCACCCGCTTAACCGGACGGCAGTGAGAACAAACATTGCTTACCCTGCGCAAAAAATCGATAATTAAGAAGTGCGAAAAGCGTTCCAATATATTTTGTTCTGCTTTCTCGCGTTTCTTGTAACCTGCGGCCCGCCTACGCCTACGCCTACGCCGACGGAGACGCCGACGACTACGCCTACGGCCACGCCGACCGAGACGCCGACAGCCACGCCGACCGAGACGCCGACGGCCACGCCGACGGCTACGCCGACGGCCACGCCTACGGCCACGCCGACCGAGACGCCGACGGCCACGCCGACCGAGACGCCGACGGCTACGCCCACGGCCACACCGACGCCCGGACTTTCGGTGATCGCAGAGGCGTCTGGAAATAACATGGACTCAACGGATCATGTGGCGATCGGTGTTTCTGGAACGAATAAACTTTTGATCGTCGAAGTGTCTGATTTCGGTAGGGAGGGACAAGTGACTGGCATCGACCTGAGCGGGACGTCTTTAAGCCTATTGATTTCCTGGGCCGGCACTGGAAATATCGCTGTCGACGTTTGGTACTTGATCAATCCGCCGGACGGCTTGGGAACGATTACGGTTAGCCAAGCAGATCCGCAGGGGGCAATTTTTTCCGTTGGGGCAATTCTGCTGAATGGAGCGAACCAAACAACTCCATTCGGTGCGCCGGCATGTGCCTCTTCCGAAGGTTCTGCCTATCCTTCCAAAACTTTGACTGGAACGACATCCGGAAACCTTGTCTTCGATGTCACCGGAATACTTGAGCCTGGAAGCGTCATAGGCCGCGCTGCCGGTTCGGGGCAGACACAGGACTGGACAAACGACGCGGTTTTTCCCCCATTTACGGTCGGCGGCTTTGGCTCTCACAAGTCCGCTGGAGGAAGCGTAACGATCGAATGGACCCTCGACGTGATAGCAGAGTGGGATCTCTGTGCGTTCGAGGTGAAACAATGACGCGATGAACAGAACCGTTGCCAACATGAAACGCCTACTCGGCCCGGCTCTGTCCAGATCGAAGACGTGACGGTCCTGCCGTCCTCCTCGTCGTCGTAATTTCCGAATCCATACGAGGGTGAGCGGGGCTGGCCCAACGTTTAAGGATCAATCCTTAATCCTCAACCCTTAATCCTTATGCCGACGTCCGACATCGCTAACCGTGCAGAGGCGTGCGGGTGTCCGCTATTTGGTATTTCCCGGCCTCTGATCCAGGTTGAAGGCCGCGCAAGGCGTGGTGCTTGCTTCGAAGGCGGCTCCCATCAAAAGGTTCCTGAGTTTTCTGGCCCTATGAGATCCATCATCCGCCTTGGATTTTTGCAGCCTCGGGCCCATCAGATTGAATGGCAGTTTATCTTCGAGGGCTTCCAGAAACGGCCGCGCTTCCTGCGGGACGCGATCTCGGATCGAGCCGGCGAATTTGATCAGCGTATTGGAGAAATTCTGCGACGGCCCATCGTTTCCCTTGATAATCACACGGGATAGGAGCTTGGCCAGCTCCGTGACCGCTCCCACGTCCTGGATGGCCTGGAAGTTCGGATTGTTTACCAGCCTTTCCAGGTCCCCGGTCCGGAACTGGGGATTGGAAGGATCTTCCTTTAGCAGCGACCTGCGGTTTGAAGAGACAAAACTGTAGATGTCGGCCATGAGATCGGGGTTTCTGTCCAGGAGGATCCCACGAAGGCCGTCCCACCCGGTTTTCATGCTCGGAGTTTTTCCGAAAGGTAGTAAGTCGGAGACATCGTTCACGGGGGGTACGGTGGTCGCCAAGATCGAAAGTTCATTCAGCCAAGCATCGACCGAATTCCCTCCTACGGCCTTGTCGAGAGTCCGGAAATCCGAGACGAACGCGGCGAGACCCTCTTTGTTGAGGCTGTCGAGGCCGAACCCGGCGGAGACCATGGACGGTGTGACCTCGTCCAGCGCAAAGCTTCGCGCCAGCAGAGACCGCATCGAATGATCCTCGTTCTTCTCCAGGCTCGCTTCCTGAGCCAGTTCGGGGTCGTCGCCTTTGTCGCCCGCCAACGATCGGCCCAGGATCTCGCTGAAATTGCCTCGGATTCCCGCCTGGTTCGGACCCGAAATACTGATAGCACAGACTCCGGTTCCCTGGAGTTCCCGGACGGAGAGACCCGAGAAACAGGAATGGTTCCAGAACAGGGTCGTTCCGTGCCGGTTTTTTCCGGCGATCGCCTTCAAGGAGCTGAGGATTTCGTCCGCGGGATATGGTCCGTCGGCCAGCATGAGCGTCTGGTGAGGGGCAAGATCGTATTGCCAGGTGTGCGAATCGAAATGAGACTGGATCGCGCCGTGTGTGATGATGAGGACGAGAACATTGTCCCCATCCTTTGTTTTTTCCGCCAGGGCACGAAGCGCTCGTCTCGCATTTTCAAAATTGGCTACGGTCTGGTTCTTTCCGATCCGGGGAAGAATCCCGTGCGGGTCGCCGAAAACCACACCGGGTTTCCAACCCAGTTGTGTCAATCCTTCGAGCCAGTTCTTCGCGGGCGGAACGACGAAATCCTTGTCGGGTTCGAGTCCCCCTCCGATCAGGAGAACCCTCGATGTGGCCAGAGCGGACGGGGAGATACCGAGCAAAACAGACAGAAATGCAGTGGCGAGGCGCATGGTGGGACTTAAAGCAATTTCCGGACCACCCTAGTTACCGGAAGAATCAGCAATATCGATGAGATGGACTGCGATTTGCTCTAGGATCGGCCGGTGACTGTGCAATCTTACGGCAATGCGCACAGCGAGCCGCATTTCGTCGAGGAGAAAGGAACCAAGGCGTGCAGGGGGACTGGTTCCGGGATGGATGACGGCGTCCGGAATTGTCTTCCGTCCGTGCTGGAGTAATATCCCGCGCCGTGATCCTTCTGGACGGGAAGAAACTCGCTGAACGCATTCAAAAGGACGTTGCGAAGGGTGTTGCCGAGCTCAAACGCCGCACCGGCGCAACGCCGGGGCTGGCGGCCGTGCAAGTCGGGGACAACGAAGCTTCAAAAGTCTACGTCCAGCGGAAAACCAAAGCCTGCGCCGAAGTCGGCATGTACTCGCGGACGCTCGAGCTTCCGGGGGATCTGATCGAGGAAGCCCTCGTGCGCGAGATCGAGAAATTGAATGCGGACCCGATGATCCACGGGATTTTGGTGCAGCTTCCCTTGCCGAAGCACATCGCGGCGGATCGGATCCTGTCCACCGTGAGTGTCGGGAAGGATGTGGACGGCTTCCACGTCGTGAACGCGGGAAAACTGGCCGTGGGCCGCCCGGGTTTCGTTCCGTGCACGCCGCTCGGGATTTTGAGGCTGCTGGACGAATATAAGATTCCGATCGAGGGAGCCGAAGCCGTGATCGTGGGAAGAAGCAATATCGTGGGGAAGCCCATGGCGCAGCTTCTCCTCTCACGCCACGCCGTGGTCACGATCTGCCATTCCCGCACGCGCGATTTGAAATCGTTCTGCCGCCGGGCGGATATCCTGGTTGCCGCGGTCGGCCGGCCTCGGATGATTGCGGAGGATTGGATCAAGGACGGGGCGGCGGTGATCGACGTCGGGATGAACCGGTTGGACGACGGGAAACTCGTGGGAGACGTGGATTTCGAAGCGGCTTCGAAACGGGCCGGGTGGATCACGCCGGTTCCCGGAGGCGTGGGGCCGCTCACGATCGCCATGCTCCTATCCAACACGCTCAAAGCCGCGCAAGACATCATGGAGGTGGGATGACCGAACTCAGACGCACGCCGATGTACGAAAGGCACAAGGCGCTCGGAGCGAAGATAGTTCCCTTCGCCGGCTGGGAAATGCCGGTGGAATACACGGGGATCCTGGACGAGCACGAAACCGTGCGCACGAAAGCGGGGATTTTCGACGTAAGCCACATGGGGGAGATCGAAATCCGGGGGAAGCGGGCGCTCGAATTCTGCCAACGGATCGCCACGAACGACGCCTCGATCCTGAAACCGGGAAAGATTCAATATTCGACCATTCTGAACGAAAGAGGTGGGATGATCGACGATTGCACGCTCTACCGGCTGAGCGACGACGGCTTTCTGTTCGTCGTGAACGCCTCGCGGAAGGACCGTGTCCTGGAATGGTTCAAGGCGCACGCGATCGATCACGCCACGATCACGGACAAGAGCGACGAGTTCGCCCTGATCGCGTTGCAGGGAAAAAGCGCGCAAGGGATCTTGAACCGGTTGGTCCGGCGGAATCTGGACACGGTCGGGTATTACGAATTCGTGTGGACCGAGCTTGTGGGGACCGCGGCACTCGTCTCGCGCACGGGGTACACGGGAGAGGACGGATTCGAGATGTACCTCGCCTGGGAGAAGGGGGGCGACGCTTGGGATGCGATCGTCCGTGAAGGGAGCCGGGAGGGGCTCAAGGCCATCGGATTGGGCGCCCGTGACACTCTCCGATTGGAGATGGGCTATCTGCTGTACGGGAACGACATGAACGAGGACGTGACTCCGCTCGAAGCCGGCGTGAGCTGGATCGTGAAGCTGGAGAAAGGGAACTTCCTGGGGCGTGATGCGCTGATCAAGATGAAAGAAGCCGGCGTGCCCAGGCGGATCCGCGGTCTCAAGATGAAAGGGCGGGCGATTCCGCGCCAACATTACGAGATCCGATCGGGCGGCCGCGCCGTCGGTGAAGTCACCAGCGGGACGTATTCCCCGACGCTCAAGCAAGGGATCGCGCTCGGTTTCGTGCAATCGGGTCTGGAGACCGAAGCCCAACTGGACGTGATCGTCCGGACGCGCGAGGAACCCGCGGTCGTCGTGAAACCGCCGTTCGTCGCCGGCTCGGTCCGGAAATGATTTTCCCTTGCGGCGCTACAGGTTCTGTGATGAGAGAAATGACCAGCTAAGGAGTGTTATCCATGGAAATTCCCGAAGACCTTCGTTACACCAAGGACCACGAATGGGCGCGCCTGGATAAGGCGAAGAAGATCGTGACCGTGGGAGTGACCGACTATGCCCAGGAGAAGATGGGGGACGTGGTATACGTCGAGTTGCCCGACGAAGGGGATCAGGTCATACAATCCGAGCCGTTCGGAAGCGTGGAGTCGGTGAAGGCGGTCTCGGACCTCTTTTCACCCGTCTCGGGTGTCGTCGCGGAGGTGAACGACACGCTCGTGGACACGCCCGAGGCCGTAAACGACGAGCCGTACAACGAAGCCTGGATGATCAAGATCAAGATTCAGGAAATCGCGGATGTCGAGGACCTCATGACCGCAGAGGAGTACAAGCAGTACCTGTCCGCGCAAGAGGAAGCCTGATTCAAGGCGAACATGCGGTACATCCCGCTGACAGAGTCGGACCGGAGAGACATGCTGAAGGCGATCGGCGTTGCCTCCGTCGAGGATCTTTTTCGTTCCATCCCGGAGCCGATCCGGATGAAGAATTCTCCGAACCTTCCTCCCGCCAGGACCGAATCGGAACTTAAGGCCTATTTTCAGACGCTGGCGCTTAAGAACCTTCCGCTTACGAATCCCGGATGGGCGGCATTCCTCGGGGCGGGGGCGTACGAGCATTTCATCCCGGCCTTGGTGGATTCCCTGACGTCGAGAGAGGAGTTCCTCACGGCGTACACGCCTTATCAACCGGAGTTGAGCCAAGGTACCCTGCAGGTGATTTTCGAATTTCAGTCGATGGTGGCCAACCTGTTCGGCATGGACGTGGCGAATGCCTCCATGTACGACGGCGCCTCCGCCGTGGCGGAAGCCGCCCTCATGGCTCTTCGGATCAAGCGAAACGCGCGGCACGTTTTGATTTCAAAAGGGCTTCACCCCGATTACCGGCGCGTGATCCACACGTATTTGGGGGACACGGACGCCAAAATCCAGGAACTCGAACTAGACCCCTCGGGCAGGACGATCGTGCCGCCGATTCCATCCGGCTTGGCCACTCTGGTAATTGCACAGCCGAATTTCTACGGCGTGATCGAAAGCCTGGACCCGATAGCCACAGCGGTGCACGCCGCGGACGGACTTCTCACGGTTACGACAACGGAAGCCATGGCGTTCGGTGTCTTGAAAGGGCCGGGCGCTCAAGGCGCCGACATCGTCGCCGGGGAGGGGCAGGCCTTCGGGAACCCGGTCAGCTTCGGCGGGCCATGGGTCGGATTGTTCGCAGCCAAAAACGACCACGTCCGGCAGATGCCCGGCCGCATCGCGGGAAAGACGACCGATCAAGAAGGCAAGGACGCGTATTGCCTGACGCTGGCGACCCGCGAGCAACACATCCGCAGGGAAAAGGCCACGTCCAACATCTGCACCAACCAGGCTCTTTGTGCTTTGCGCGCGTGTGTTTACTTGGCGGCGGTGGGAGAGCGCGGCCTCCAGGAGATCGCCCGAAGGAACGTTTGGGCCGTTAACGCCCTCAAATCGAAACTTTCGGAGATCCGGGGCGTGGAGTTTCCTTACACGGGCCCGGTATTCAACGAGATGGTGGTCCGTCTCCCCATCTCTACGGATGCGTTTCTGGACGCGATGGAACGCGAGAAGATCCTGGGCGGAGTCCCACTTTCGCGTTGGGAGATGGGGCGGGAGCGGGACCTCCTGGTGACCGTCACCGAGACCAAAGACAAGGCGCAGCTGGACCGGTACGTGGCGGCGGCGCGAAAGGCCCTCTGATGAAAGATCACGAGATTCAGAGGGCGTTCCATCCCGTCCCCACGCTCTTGGAAGAGACCGGGCCGGACCGGAACGGCGAGGCGAACGGATTCGTGCCGGCCGTCCCCGACACGGAAGTCGCCAAATTGTTGCCTTCGGAGTTGGTCCGCGAGGGGATCGAGAACTTTCCCCGGTTGGGCGAGACCGAGATCATCCGGCACTTCACGCGCCTCTCCCAGCTGAATTTCGGGATCGACGGGGGGTTGTACCCCCTTGGGTCCTGCACGATGAAATACAACCCCAAGGTGAACGAGCAGATCGCCGCCTTCGAGGGTTTCGCGCAGCTTCATCCGCTCACCCCGGTCAAGTGGGCGCAAGGGGCGCTGGAGGTCATGTACCGTCTTCAACAAGCTCTCACCCAGATCACAGGGATGAAGGGCTGCAGCCTGCATCCAGCAGCCGGGGCCCACGGTGAGCTGGTCGGCGTGAAAATGATCGGGGCCTACCACAAGAGGCGGGGCGATAAAACCAGAACCACGATCATCATCCCCGATTCGGCGCACGGCACGAATCCCGCCAGCGCAACACTATCGGGCATGACGGTGAAGCAGGTGGCCTCGTGCGAGCGGGGGATGCTGGACGTGGCGGATCTCGAGAAAGTATTGGATGACACGGTGGCGGGCATCATGATCACCGTGCCGAACACGCTCGGGATCTTCGAGGAGAACATCGTGGAGATCGCCCGCGCGGTGCACGACCGCGGGGGTTTGGTGTACTGCGACGGCGCGAACCTGAACGCTTTGGTGGGGCAGGTGGACGTGGCCAAAATGGGCGTGGACGTCATGCACATCAATCTGCACAAGACGTTCTCGACGCCGCACGGCGGGGGAGGGCCGGGGGCCGGGCCGGTGGTGGTCTCCGAGAAGCTCATCGATTTTCTCCCGTTCCCGGTCGTGCGCGAGAGGGACGGCGTGTACTGGCTGGACGACAAGGTGCCGCATACGGTGGGCAAGTTCCGGGCGTTTTACGGGAACTTCGGCATCCTGGTGCGCGCGCTCGCCTACATCTACGCGTTCGGGAAGGAACATCTTTCGGAGATCAGCGAGAATGCCGTTCTGAACGCCAATTATCTCAAGGCGAGGCTGAGAGAATCTTACCACCTCCCTTACGAGACGCCGACGATGCACGAAGCCGTCTTTTCCGACAAATGGCAGGAGAAGGAAACCCACGTCACGACGCTGGACATCGCCAAGCGCCTGATGGATTACGGGTTCCATCCGCCTACGATTTATTTTCCTCTCGTGGTTCACGGGGCGCTGATGATCGAGCCGACGGAAACCGAATCGAAACACGAGCTGGATCGGTTCGTCGACGCCATGGTTCAGATCGCCCGGGAAGCCAAGTCCTCCCCCGAGCGCGTGAAGGGGGCGCCTCACAATCTCGGCATCAAGCGGATCGACGAGGTCAAGGCCGCCCGCAACCTGACGCTGACCTGGAACCCTCCGAAATAGCTTCCCCGAAGAGGGACGGAGGTCGGAAATCGTCCACAGTGAGACCGGGATTAGGAATCGGAGTAGCGGGATCTGTCGGCCAGGTCACGTAGGCGGGATCTGTCGTTGGCACCGTTGTTGCTCAGTCCACGGATATGCCCAGACTGCCTCGGGATCTCCTTCTCGATTCCGGTCTCTCCTTTCATAAGGTTTGGAGAGGCCATAACCGGGAGTGGAACCTCTCGGAACCCGACGAAAAACGGACCTATCTCAATATGCTCAATGAGGAGCTGCTTAAGCAGGAAAATCCCCTCCATGTCGTCTGTCTCATGAGCAACCATTCCCATGAGATCTACTCTCTTGAAAAGCTTCGAGAATTCTCGTGTTTCATGCGCCGGCATCACGGGAGATACGGCCAGTTCTTCAACAAAAGACACCAGCGATGTGGCAAGGTGGCCCAAGACCGGCCTCGAACCATCGCCATTGAAGACGAGTCTCATGAAATGACGGTCACGTTCTACGTCCACGCCAATCCCTTACGAGCCCGCATCGTCCGGGATGCCAAAGACTACCGTTGGTCGACTCATCGACTCTATGCCTTTGGAAAGAAAACCCCTTGGATGACCAACGTTCGGTTCCCTTCCTGGTACATGGATCTGGCCAAGACCAAGGAGGAGAGGCAGAAGAAATATCGGCAATTATTCGATGCCTATTTGCGGACCTTTGGACTGATCAAGCAGACCTTCTCAATTTATGGAATCGGGGACCTTCGATGGATCCGGGCCAGGCGAGGCTCGATCCTCG
>JAZDIZ010000154.1:0-23230 GCA_043804515.1 Pseudomonadota bacterium
ACGTCAAACGGCAGCGGGTCCGTGTGGACCCAAAAAGCCGGGGCGGTGATTTCCTGCCCATCATCCTGGATCACCGGCAGTTGGTAGATCAGATTGTGCCTGAAGACATTTCCTTCCTGGGGCGGACCTGTGGGGCCTTCACTGCCAGCATGAAAGATGAAAATGCAGCCGTTTCCGTATACTCGGTTTTCCTCGAACGTGAGGTTCTTGGTCCCGTCTCTCAAGGTGAACATGTTCGAGATGCTCTGACTCGCCGCATACGCGGGAGTGACCCACTCCATCGAAAACGTATTGCGGCGAATGATGTTCCCGTTCGATCCAAAACTGGGCATCATGCCGCCTCCGCCGGGAATTCCCCTCACCCGGACCAGGTTGTCCTGGAAAATCGTTCCTTCGTCGCGACTTAGCCAGATGAAGTGCGTGTCAGGGACATTATCCCCCAAGAACAGACTCTTTTCGAAGGTGTTGTTCTTGGCGGCCCCGCCGACTTCATTCGAGATGCGCACCTGGCTCGACTCACTGGTCTCGAAACGGCAGCCCGAAATGAGGTTGTCGGAACTCCCCCAGAGGGTAATCCCCCCCACTTTGCACGTGCATTCTTCCAGGGCATCGCACTCGCCCAATACTTTATGGTTTCCTCCCAACCAGAACTCGATTCCACCGGATGTGCGGACATCCTGGATGACGGCGCCAAGATACCCGTCAGCACAGGTGGAACTCCAGGTCTTGCACGGCACCGTGATCTTAGATTTGATCTCGACGGTCCCCCCGCCGTACAGCGTGACGTTGTCAGCCGCGATCGTGATTTCTCCGGTCGCTCCTGCCACGCCGTCGCCGAGACAATACGTCGCCCCTTCCTCCCCGAGCGTCACAGGAAGGCTCTGGATCGTGTGAGGATCATCGCATGTAGGCGCGGTGGGGGTGTCAACGGTCGAGGATGGACTTGTGCAGGAGGAGAAGAGGAAGAAAGCCCCTGCGGCGACACAGATGGCGATCGAGTCCGGCAGTCGCTTAAGCATATAACTCATGTGGAGCAAGAGCCGTGCCCCGGACCCTACTCAGATATATACCTGAAATCATTGTGTAAAATCCGAAAATACGGAGAACAACAGGCGGCTTCTTACGCTTTTTTTTGGCCGACGCGCAACTTTTTGCACACTCGAGAATTGGGGACACGTACCAATTAAATTGTTGTTGAATCGCGAAATTCGTACGTGTCCCCAATTACCCCGTTCCTTAAATCGCCCAAAAGGAGCGGTCGGGCCTCCTCTTGCTCTGCCCGGAGAGTCCGCGTGCCTTCGACGCACTCCAAGCGGGGTGGGCCGGTGCCGGAGCGGAGGTTAGGCGCAGGATCGCCGTGAGAGAGCATGATGCGATCCGAGCCACGGAGCGAAGGCAACGACCCAGTCCGCTTAGAGCGAGCCTGTATCGCGGCTATGTATCGGAAGTGCTCGTGTAGTAGACGCGAACGGGAACGCCTTTAGAACTCGTCATCCAGGCCTTTCGAGTCTTGTCCGATCTCTATGTACTCGATCGAGCTGAAGTTTTGATCGGGGGGTTTTAAGAGCCCGCTGAGCGCCTGATAGAGCGCCACGTATTCTTTCCCGAGCTTCCTTCGGTCCTGCATCTGGATTTCCTTATACGTCCTGTGGCTCGCCGTGCGGCTGGTCTGCTCGAAGTCGTACATCCGGTGCGATTGGATCTGGATCTCGAAAAGCTGGTGCTCCCTGCGGATCACGACTTTGCGCGCCTCGTACCCGCTCTTCTTTCGGTTCGCTCCCGTGTAATCCTTTTCGTCCACGACCACCGCCCCCTTCAACTCCCGAATGAAACGGAGCATGACCGGAATGTGCTCGTCGCCGGCCACGATGATCTTGATCCCGTAAACATCCCCCACCATCTGGCTGAACTCGTTGTAGATCTTGTCGCGCTGGAACATGAAGTCGATGTCGAAAACCAGGTCCGCGATCTTGTAACAAATGTTGGACGTGGTTTTGATCCTCGTGAACAGAAACTGGAGCACGTCCTTCGGATCCGGTTCCGGCGTATGCCGGACAAACGAGGCGATCACGGGAACCGTCTGCCCGCACAAGGGACACTTCGGCTTGTGCGGCTCGATCAAGTGCGAGTCCGACTTCATCATCAGTTGCTCGGGTTCGGTCGGAAGGTCCGCCTCGAGTTCCACAACTCCCTCGTGGCCGGGCACCGGACAGCGGCCCCAGATGATCAGCGTGATGCGGACCTTACGGCCCGGCGCGAAGCGGTCCAGAATGAATCTGGCCAGCTCATAGAGACGGCGCTCCCCCAATTCGAGGCCTTTCGAAAAGCTTCTGCGGATGTAATCGACGTCCTTCGGCCGGATCGTGATCGGTTGCTGGTTCGCAACCGCCTGCCGGATGGCCTCCAAGATGGCGTTGATTCTCCGGTCGCGGACAACCTCGGCGAGAGGAGAAACGCTCATGAACCGCCGGAGGCCTCGCGCAATCCGCGGATGACGCCGCTGTAGTCCCGTGAACCGAAGATGGCCGAGCCCGACACGAACACGGAAGCGCCCGCCTCATGAAGATCCTTCGCGTTCTTCGGGGAGACGCCCCCGTCCACCTCGATGAGAACTTTAGGGGCCATCCGCTCCGTTTTTTTCTTGAGCGACATCACCTTGGGAAGCATCTCGCGAAGAAACGTCTGGCCGCCGAATCCCGGATTCACCGTCATGATCAAAACCATCTCGATGTCGTTCCAGACGTGGTCCAGAACGTACAAGGGTGTGGCGGGATTGAGCGCCACGGCCGGCCGCGCCCCTTCGCTTCGGATGAGAGCCAAGGAACGTTGAAGATGCCGCGTGGCCTCGGCGTGAACGGAAATCCAGTCGGCTCCCGCGGCCCGAAAGGCCGGAACGTACGCATCCGGGTTTTCGATCATCAGGTGAACGTCCAACGGGAGCTTGGTGATCTTGCGGATGCATTTCACAACCGGGGGCCCGATCGTGATGTTCGGGACGAAATGCCCGTCCATCACGTCCACATGAATCCAATCCGCCCCCGCAGCCTCCACGGCCTGGATCTCGTCTTTCAGACGCGCGAAATCGCTTGAGAGGATGGATGGTGCGATCAATGCCATGTCAGAACCCCTTCCGCCATAGTGGCCGTCCGTCCATCATGACCGCCGCCTGGCTACCGGGCGTGATCCACAAAATGAACTCGGTATTTTCCCCGGGGGTGGTCTGGAAGTCAATTGAGCGGCTTCCCTCCACGCCTTCCGATTCCAGCCATAGCTCGGCCTGGCGCTTGAACAGGCCGGGGGGGATGTGCACCACGACATGGCGGAACGAACCTCCGCCCCCCGAGGCGGTCCTTTCTACAGCGCTTGCGAGCGTAAGAACCACGGGATCGTTCGGATGGACGATCGACCCGGGCTTCGGTTCCGCATTCAGGACCGTGCGTGGTTCCACGCCCTCCCGTTCAACGTACCGAAAGGAGCGGATCACGAACCCGTTCCGATCCAGATCCTTCAGCACATCGCTCGCACTTCGTCCGGCCAAGTCCGGCATCACGAACCGATCCCGGCAGGGTCCGTCGGAGCGCAGGAGCTGCATTTGCTCTTTTTCCACCGCGCCGCCGGGCGGCGGATCTTGAGCTACGACCGTGCCGTCGGGAATTTCGTCCGAGCAGGTGGCCGCGGAAACCACATCGGAAAGATCCGAGGATTTCAGGATCGTCCGCGCGGCATCCAACGTCAGTCCCACCAACCGGGGTGCGAGGAGCTCGCGCGCACCTTTCGACAGATAAACACCGACGGTCCGCCCGGAACGCACCCGTTCCCCGGCCGCGATCAATTGGTAGACGACGCTGCCGTCCGTATATTGGTTGTTGTACTGGGAACCCTGGATGTCGAGACGAAGGCCTTCTTGTGTCAAAAGAGCCTCCGCCTCCGTCACCGTCTTTCCCACAAGCGCCGGGACTTCGACGTCGCTCCCGCGGTGCACCAAGAACCGGACGGTGGCCGTCGCGGAAAGTCCCAAAACCAGAAAGAACAGAAGGAAATACCCGACCCGGGCTATCCATTTTGGTGCGGTCAGCTCCATCGGGCGGTATCGATACCCCGGTACCCCGACAGAAAATTCGCGGCGCTCTGCGGTTTTTTCCCTTCGCGCTGGAGCTCCAGGATCTCCAGCCAAGCATCGCGGCACGAAACCCAAAGCTTTCCCTTTTCCACAGCGAGCTCCCCGGGTTTCCGGAGCCGCACCGCGAAGGGACTCAGCCGGGAGCGGTGGATCTTGATTCTCTCCTCATTTCGCAGCGCGAAAGCCCCGGGATGGGGGTTGAACGCCATGATTTTTCGGTGCACGTTCGCGCAATTCTGCGACCAGTCGATTTTTCCCTCATTCGAGGAGATCGGCGGCGCGAGCGTCACGCGGGAAGCGTCTTGAGGCACAAAGCTCGCGTCGTCGCCCTCGATCCGATCCAGAGCTTCGATCAGCGCTTTCCCTCCCATCGCCGCCAGCCGCGCTTCGAGTTCCCCCGCCGTTTCTTCCGCCCCGATGCCGGTTTCGGCCGCAAGCAAAACGTCGCCGGCGTCCAGTTCACGGACCAGGCGCATGACGGACACGCCCGTCTTTGTGTCGCCGTGGAGGATGGCGTGCTGGATGGGCGACGCCCCCCTCCAACGGGGCAGAAGCGACGCATGAACGTTCAGCGTGAGTTGGGGAATCGCAAGAAGCGCCTCCGGGAGAATGCGCCCGTACGCCGCCACAACGAACACCCGGGCTCCCACCGCACGCACACGCTCCTGAAACTCGGCATCCTTGAGCCTTTCGGGTTGCAAGACGGGGATTCCACGCGCCTCGGCGAAGTTTTTCAAGGCACAGGCCGCAAGCCGGCGCCCTCGGCCCGCAGGCTTGTCCGTCTGTGTCACCACCAGGGGTACTTTCCGTCCGCTCTCAAGGATCGCTTCCAGCGAACGAACGGCAAACGCCGGAGAGCCGAAGAAGACAATCTCGCTGGTGCGCATCACGGCCTAGAGCGCCGGACGCCGATCCGGCGTTCCGTCCTCCGTTTTCCATTTCTTCATTTCGTTCCGATAGAGGGTCCGTTTGACGACGCTGACGTAGTTCACGAGCAGCTTTCCGTTGAGGTGATCGATCTCGTGTTGGAAGCAAATCGCGGTAAGGCCGTCCGCGTCGACCGAAAACGGGGATCCGTCGAGCAACTGCCCGCGGATTGTGACGGTTTCGGCCCGGCCCACCTCCGTATAGAAGTGGGGACAGGAAAGGCACCCTTCCTCGATCCGGGCGTTCCCTTCCTTCTTTACCAATTCCGGGTTCGCGATTTTGTAAAGGACGGGGGTCTTCGTTTCGTCCTCCTCGGGCACTTCCAGAACGATCAGGCGAATGCTTTCGCCGATTTGCGGGGCCGCCAGCCCGATACCATTGGCGGACCGCATCGTCTCCACCATGTCCTCGGCCAGCTGCACGAGCTCCGGGCCGAAGCAGTCCGCGGGCTTCGCCGTTTTTTGGAGCCTGGGGTTCGGATACGTCAAAATAGTCCGCAGCGCCATTGCGGCTATAATAGCCACAAATGCAAAGGGAAGGCATCCTCCAGCGGCTCAAAACCCGGATCGGCGAATTCCTGTTCGAGGAGCGCCGCGAACTGGGAGTTCTCGGCCGCGGAGCCCTCAATCTTCTGCGCCTCGCAAATCACCTGCTAAGGCAATTCATCGAAGACCTTTGCCCTCAAAGAGCGGCGGCCATGGCCTACACCACGGTGCTTTCGCTTGTCCCGGTCACCGCCCTGTTCGTGCTGTATTTCAAGACGGTGGGAAAGCTGGATGCATACAACGACGTTTTTCAGGAATGGGTTCTCCGAACACTCGCCCCCGAGTCCGCGCAGAATGTGACCGTATATCTCGACCGATTCGTCTCCAACATGCACACCAAGGCGCTCGGCACGTTCGGCGCCGCGGGCTTGATCGTGAGCGCCTACCTTCTTTTCCGGACGATCGAGCGGTCGTTGAACGACATCTGGAAAATCCGGACACACCGGTCCTTTCTCGCGCGCTTTCAGATCCTCTCCTCGCTGGTTCTGATCGTCCCCGCGTTCCTCTTCGCCTCCCTTTACGTCACCGGGATGTTCCAGAGGCTGAAATTTTTCGGCGTGCAGCAGGACCTCACGTCGCTCATGAGGACGGTGTTCCTCGCGGCTCCGTTTCTTTTGACGATTCTTCCTTTTTTCATCGTCCTGAAATGGATTCCGAACACGCGCGTCCGGTGGAGGCCGGCCCTGATCGCGGCCGCCTTTTGTTCCGTTCTTTTCGAGTTCGTCAAGAGCGGGTTCAATTTTTACGTCATGCACGTCCTGCCCGTAAACAAGATCTACGGCGCTCTGGGGCTCGTTCCGATCCTGCTCATCTGGATCTACTTCAGCTGGGTCTTGATTCTTTTCGGCGTGGAGCTCGCGTACACGATCCAGAATCTCGCGTCCCTCAACGAGCAGGCCTTCGTGAAACGGCGCACGCTCCCCCTGGACCTGGCGATTCACGAGGAATGGGGTCTTAGGATCGTGACGGCGATGGTGGCTCGGTTCGTGCGGGGTGAAGGAGCGATCCTCAAGGAGCTTCTCGCACAGGACGTGGGCCTGCGCACGACGAATATAGAGGACCATCTTTCAGTGCTCGTCAAGGCCCGTATCGTGTCCCAGGTGGACAACCCGGACGACCCCGGGTTCGTCTTCACGCAGCCCATCGACCGCTTGACAGTGGGGGACGTGGCAAACGCCTACCGCACGCAGTTGGGCCTTTCCCCCGTCTCGACCGAGGCTTACCTCAAACCCTTGCGTGCCCTAATTGCGGGGCAGTCGCCATAATTCACCGGAAAATGTGTAAGCTATTCCCTACTTAGAAATTCCATTATTCCGCTCAGCACCGGCTCCACGAATTTTTTCGGCACGGGTTGTACGGAGATCAGACGCTCTCGGCCTTGCGAATCCGTACCTTGAATGAGAATCGCGTAGTGCGCGAGATCCAGGTTGTAGTACCCATCAAGACCTGAGAGCCCGGCACCTAACAATCCATAAACCACGAGGGCCGTTCCTCCGCTTCCGATACAAAACAGAAGGGCAGAGAGTGCCGCCCCGCCGGCGGGGACATTCACCAGAAGATTGTCCGGGTCACGCCAAAGATAATTCGACCGGCACCGAGCGACTGATCGCATCTCTTTGGCGTGCCAGTGCTGCTCAATTCCTGTCACGAGTTGCTGTACGCCTTGCGGGTTGGAGCGGAGGTGGTACTGCCTGGCATCGATGGTGACGTCGGGCTTCCCGGCGGCCATTGCCGTTCCACCAGTCCCTATCAGGAGAGCCAGGAGCGCGAATACGACCAAAGTTCTGTGGTTCATACCTGTGCCTTTCTTTCCAGCAGGGCCTATCGATGCAAGATCAAGACCAAGAGGATATCCGCTAGCGTCCTGATATTCCACGCGTTTTCCCTGAGGCGTCGCTCTCGTCTCGGGACGCACGTGTCTCATCTGAGGCTGAGAAGGCTACTTCGTGCCGCGGCGTTGGGAGGCGAGAATGCTGCGTAAGAAAAGGGACATGTCGTTCCGGCGCGTGGGAGTGAGTTCCAGGAACTGAACGCCCACGCCTTCCACGAACTCTTTGTCGACCGTCGATTCCCCCTTGCGGATGTGCACGACTTCGGCGTCGATCATGAATTTTCGTTTCGCCGTGGGGTGCAGGATCACGATGTTGAGCGTGTCACCCAAAACGATCCCGTTCACCGGCAGCTTGAGAAAGAGTCCGCCCTTGCTCAGGTTGTCCGAGATCGCCTTCCTGGTGTCGTTGTGCGTTTTCAGCTCCACCACGATCTGCGTTTTGACACGAGGATATTTCCTGCAGCCGATTCCCCGGGCGTCCAACAGGCGGTCGATGAGCCGATCGAACGTCCGGGCCTGCCGCGCCTCCACCCTCAAAAACTGGATTCCGATTCCCGGGGCGGTTCCGAGTTGGTTGGGCTTGACGATGCGCGCCACCCTTCCGGTGGCGCGAACGGTATCCAAAGCGTTAGCAAGGCGGATTTCCATCTGGAGCCGCTCCCCGATCTTCCCGAGCGGTTCCGTGGTTTCCAGAAAAATCCCGCTTTTGCTCAGGTTTCCGGAAAACGAGAGGAGGTCGCCGCCGAAATCCTCGATCCTTACCTGAACTTTTGTTTCAATCCTGGGCTTGCCGCGACGCTCAATGATTCGAACCGCTTCCATACATCTAAACCGAGGTCCAATAATCCACTAACGCCAGGAAGGCGGCAAGAAAAAGGCCAAGCGCGATTAGCCAAAAATCCGGACTTTTCCAATCGATTCGGGCCAACGTCCTTCTAAATCCTGGAAAGAAGCGATCCCAGGATCCCCTTTTTCTTCGCCCCCTCTTGAGGGCCCTCAATTCTAAGAATCACCATGTCGGCCAGGGAGAGAAAGGCGGACGAGTGAGGGCTCTTGGGGTCTTCCATCACCACCGGCTGCCCTTTGTCGCCGCCGGCCCGGATTTTCGGATCGATCGGGATCTCCACCAGGAAGGGGACTCCCAGCTCCTCGGCAGTTTTTCGGCCTCCTCCCTCGTCGAAGATCGGCGTTTTATGATGACAATGCGGGCACTCGAACATTGACATGTTCTCCACCACGCCGATCACGGGAACGGACACCTCGCGGAACATCGAAAGCCCGCGGCGCGCGTCGATCAGCGCAATGTCGTTCGGCGTCGTGACGATGATCGCGCCCGTGAGCGGAACCGTCTGCACGATCGTGAGCTGCGCGTCCCCTGTGCCGGGCGGCAGGTCCAGAACCAGATAATCCAGCTCGCCCCACTCGACGTCCCGGAGGAACTGTCGGACCATCTGCATCACCATCGGCCCCCGCCAGATCACGGCCGTGTCCCCTTCCAGCAGAAACCCGATCGACATGACCCGGATCCCGTTCCGCTCCAAGGGGAGAATCTTCCGGTTCTCGGAAACCCTCGGGTGCTCGTTGAGGCCCAACATGATGGGCATCGACGGCCCGTAGACATCCGAATCGCAGAGCCCGACCTTCTTTCCCCGGTACGCCAGCGCGGCCGCCAGGTTCACCGCGACCGTGGATTTCCCCACGCCCCCTTTTCCGCTGGCCACGGCAATAATGTTCTTCACGCCCTGGATCGGTCCCTTTTCACGCTCCGCGCGGGTTCCGGCTTGGGCTCGGCCCGCCGCAGCCCCTACCGGCGAACGGGGAGCATCGCCCCCCTGATACGTGGGAAGCGGTGTCGGGCCGGAAGCTTCCGCCTGGGTCACGATGTTCACCTGCCGTACGCCAGGGATTGCGCCGACCCGCTGTTCGATTCTTCGGTCCAGCTCCGTCTTTTGTGCGGGCGTGAGCCCGCCGAGGCCCAGCGTGATTTTTGCGATTCCGTCGCAGTATGCGACGTCCTTGAGGAGATCGAGCGCTGCGACCGTCCTCCCGTCCTGGGGTACTTCGAGCCCTTCCACCGCCGCGGCGATGGCTTCGTTTGAGACGTTCCCGTCGGCCATGAGGGTGTTACTTACCTAGAATTCGCTGGGCAAACAATACCAGCCAATGCGGTTTGCGCGTCCGGCTGGCCATCGCCGCCTCCATCCCGGCCACCAGGCTCTTTGGAGTTTGTTGCGTCACCATCTGGGCGTACGTCTTTTCGCCCGTGCCCAGGTCGGTGGCTTGGACTCGGAGCAGGCATTGCGGGGAAAGATCGAAGCGCATTTCCAGTTTCCGGCTTCCCCTTTTCTGCCTTGGGGGAGAAGGGAAACAGAACGTTCCGAGATACTCGTTCTCCAAAACGTTCTTGCTTTCCCCTTGGTAAATGTCGATCTCGATCGACTTCTCGTCCGCCGTCAGTTTGTAGGTTTTCGAAGCGGGGAGCGGCGTGTTTCTTCTCAGGATCGCCTTGAACTTTCCGGAGGGGAGAGCGACGCCGATCGGGATCGCCAGAACATCGCTTAAGCGCACGTCCGCGTGTTTCGCCACGGAATCCGCCAGAATCGCCGCGCCCAGCGCCACCACCTCGTCCGGATGGACCCCTTTACGCGGAGGCTTCCCGAAGAATTCCGCGATCCGGCTTTGCACGAGAGGCATCCGGGTCTGCCCTCCCACCAGCAGGATCTCGTCCAGATCCTTGGTTTTCATCGGAATCGAAGCCAGAACCTCCCCGCATGTTTCGATGGTGCGCTCCACAAGATCCGAGGTGAGATTGACGAGCTGCTCCCGGGTCAGCTTCATTTTGAGATCGACCGGCGCTCTGTCGACCTCGGTAATGTAGGGGAGTTCGATCGACGCGATCTTCTCGGTCGAAAGCTCGCGTTTGGCATGCTCCGCCGCGCTCCGCACGCGCTGCATCGCCACTTTTTCCCCTGTGAGATCCTTCCCGGTGGCTTGGTTGAATTTCTCGACCATGTGCTCCGTAATCCGGGTGTCGAAGTCGACGCCCCCCAGAAACGTGTTTCCACCCGTGGCCAGGACCGTGAAACTGTTCGCCCTCACCTTCAGGATCGAGATGTCCAGCGTGCCGCCTCCCAGGTCGTACACCAGAATCTTTTGCTCCAACCCTTTGTTGTACCCGTACGCTATGGCGGCCGCCGTCGGCTCGTTCACGATCCCCTCCACCGTGAATCCCGCTCTTTTCCCCGCCTCGACGACCGCCTGGCGCTGGTTGTCGTTGTAATAGGCCGGGACCGTGATAATCGCGCGGTGGATCTCCGTTCCCAGCCGGCCTTGCGCCATCTCTTTCACCTCGCCGAGAATGTGCGAGGAGATCTCCGTCATGCTCCGCATCTTTCCCCCCAGGATGACGGCGGCTTCGGAGTTCGGGCCCTCGACGATGGGATACGTCATGGCACCCAGCATCTTCTGGACAAGGATCGAATTGAACTTGCGCCCGATCAAACGTTTGGAACCGAAGATGGTCTGGGTGGGATTGATCACGATCTGGTCCAGCGCGGGTTGCCCCACGATGATCCCCCCTGTTTTGTCCAAAGCCACCACCGAAGGCACCGTGAGGTAGCCCTGTTCGGAGGGAATGACGTGAGGCCGGCCCTCGCGGACAACCGCCGCGCAGGAATAGGTGGTGCCCAGGTCGATGCCGATGACAATGTCGTCTTGGACGGCCATTTCAGGTAAGTAGCCTACAATAGCATGAAATTATTCATAATTTTAATGCTGCTTGGACTCGCGCTCCTGGCGTTCGGGGCCGGTCTTTCAAACCCGTTCCTCTTCGACGACCAGGTCGTCATCGTGAAGAACGAATGGCTTCGGTGGATGTACCTTCCGAATTTTTTCCGCTCCTTCATTCAAGATTCCTCGCTAGGATTCCCGGGATACCGCCCGCTCGTGATGGCTTCCTTTCTCGTCCAGCGGGAAATCTTCGGTGCAGCCCCCCTTTCCTTCCGCCTGGTCAACCTCTTCCTCCACGTCGTGGCGTCGTTTCTCATCTTCCTCCTGGCCCGGGACTTTTTCCACCGCTGGATGAAGCGGGATCTTCCGCTTCCGGCTTTTTGCGTGGCCGCGCTGTTCCTGCTCCACCCCGTTCAGACGAACGTCGTCACGCTTGTCTGGAAGCGCACCGACCTCCTGGTGTCTTTGGGCCTCCTCGGCGCCTTTTTTTGCGCCGGCCGTTGGGTGGAACGGAAGGGGAGCTCGGCTTGGCTCCTGGGCGCTTATCTTTCTTCGGCCCTGGCACTTCTCTCGAAAGAAAGCGCCATGATCCTCCCGTTCCTGATTTTACTGGGGGACGCGGCGATCTGGAGGAACGGCCGCTCGCTCTCCAGCAGGCTGCTTGCGCTGTATGCTCCCACAATTCTGCTCTCCCTCTTTCTCGCCTGGCTCGTTTTCCTTGAAATGCCCTTTCGGCTCCACGGGGTCCTGCACATAACCCAATCTTTCGCTCCGCCCTCCCAGCTCTTGAACCGACACGACTACCTCCTCACGCAATCCGTATGCTTCCTTGAATATTTGAAACTTCTTTTCGTTCCCGCAGCTTTGAACGTTTTTCACCACGTCACCCCGGTGCGTGGTTTCGGCGACCTCCGATTCTTTCCGGGCCTGATGATTCTGGGCCTCTTCATCTGGGCGTTGGTGCGTTCCCGCGCGAATCACCCCTGGATCGCGTTCTCAATCGCGTGGTTCCTTCTTACACTACTGCCCTCCTCAAGCCTGGTCCCTCTCCAGCTTTCCTTCGACGAGGATCGGCTTTATCTCCCGATGTTCGGTTTCTCCCTCGGCCTGATCGGCGCGGGATGGCGGCTTTACGCGGACACGGAGGGGAAGGCCAGGGCCCGAATCCGGCGGCTTCTCCTTTGGGTTCCGATCGTAATGTGCCTTCTCTACCTCCCTCTCGATATTCTCCGAATGAGGGTCTGGGCCGACGACCTGCGGCTTTGGCGGATGAACGCCCGCGACGAGCCGCAGGACGCGCGCGCGTGGGTCAACCTCGGGATCGCCTGGGGAAATCACGGGCAGTTCCGGGAGTCGGTTGCGGCCTACCGGACGGCGCTGACGCTGGAGCCTGACTACGGCGCCGCACACTACTTTTTCGGCCGTACGCTTCTGGATTTCGGCCGGAACACCCAGGCCCGGGACGAGCTGGGTCTTGCATTCCGAGCCGGCGTGTTTCCGCACGATGTTCTCGGTTCGCTGGCCCTTACCTCCCTCGCGGATCACGACGCCGGCGCCGCGGCGCGCTCTTTCCTCTGGAGTCTCCGCATCGTCCCCAACCAAGCCATGAACCTGAGAAACCTCGGAAAGCTTCTGGATGACGAGGGGCAAGGGACGGCCGCCAAGGCGGCTCTGGCGCGGGCTACGGCCGCGGAGCCGTGGAATCCGGAGAACAAGGTCCGGCTCGCGTATCTGTTATGGAAATACGATCGCCAGAGTGTACTTGCCTCGGATCTCCTGCGCGACGCACTACGGGCGAGACCGGAAGATGCCCAGGCACAAACCCTTCTGGAGGAGATCCGGAAGGCCCCCCGACAACTTGATCGATCCGGCCGGAACCTGTAACAAGAATCTGCCTTTTGGGTCTGCGGATGTGGCGAAATTGGTAGACGCACTAGATTCAGGGTCTAGCGCCCGCAAGGGTGTGGAGGTTCGAGTCCTCTCATCCGCACCAGCCTTCCATGAGTAACACACGCTGAAGCCTGGGGCGGCTATCATAAATACGAGCGCGAGCCGGCGAGCGCGACGTTTTGGGTCCGCGAACGCGGAACAATATTAAAGTGCGACGAACCGGCACCGCGCGAAGCGTGGTGGTGAGTCGCCTCCTTAAAACGGGCGAGACGAAGCGTCGCCCGTCTCAGCGGAGAGGACGCGGAAGCTGCGCCTCCAGCATTACAGGCCGAGTCCTCTCATCTTGTCTTTCCCATCGAAGCCTGCTCTATTTCACCCAACCCTATCGGAGGAATCAGCATGCGAAAGAAAAGAACGATTGGACTGGCGGCGTTTGTAACTCTCTTGCTGAGTTCCTTCCCGCTTTCGGCCGAAACGATCTCTTGGGAAGATGCAGCCAAGTATGTCGGGAAGGAAGTGACGGTTACCGGGACGATCGTGGCCGCCAACAATACGGGGAAGGTCTGCTTCTTGAACTTCGACAAGGATTACAAGAAGAGCCTGTCCGTGGTGATCTTCGCCGGTAATTTTTCCAAGTTTCCCCCTGATCCGGAAGGTTATTACCTCAATAAGATCGTCGAGGTCACGGGCCTGATCAAAGACCACAACGGGACGCCAGAAATTATCATCAGCGGCCCCGATCGAATCCGGATCAAGTAATCGAACCCCATCGGAGGAATCGGCATGAGAAAGACAAAGGCGATCGGACTGGCGGTGTTTGCAGCTCTTTTGCTGCGTCCATTTGCGCTTCTGGCTGAAACGATCTCTTGGGAGGACGGGGCCAAGTATATCGGGAAGGACGTGACGGCGACCGGAACGATCGTGGCCGCCCGCAATACGGGGAAGGTCTGCTTCTTGAACTTCGACAAGGATTACAAAAAGAACCTGTCCGTAGTGATCTTCGCCACTAATTTTTCGAAGTTTCCGCGGAGTCCGGAACGTTATTACAACAACAAGTTCGTCGAGGTCACCGGCCTGATTATAGAGGCCAACGGTGCGCCCGAAATTATCATCAGCCGCCCCGATCAAATCCGGATCAAGTAATCCGGCTTGCCTCGCCGCAGCTTAAATTCCGCTGAAGCTTTAGCGAAAGCGAACAGCGAAGGCGGGCGGGCGAAGTCGCCCTTGCGGGCTACCCCCGTTTGTGCCTAAGAACAACCTGTGCCACGCCGGAGTGGGGCTCCGAAAACTCATAAAGGCACATCGAAAACACCGCCGTCCACCGGCGCCGTGCCTAAGGTCGATTCCCAAAGCGGTCTATTTCTAGACTCGATCGTCGAAAACATCCCGGACATGATCTTCGTGAAGGACGCGAAAGACCTGAAATTCGTCCGTTTCAACAAGGCCGGAGAGGAGCTTCTGGGTTACAAACGCGGGGACCTGCTCGGAAAGACCGACTACGATTTCTTTCCCAAGGAGGAGGCTGATTTTTTCACCAAGAAGGATCGGGAGGTCCTGGCGCTGGGTAGCGTTGTCGACATCCCCGAGGAGCCGATCGAAACGCGCCTGAGAGGCGTGCGCGTTCTCCACACGAAGAAAATCCCGATCCTGGATTCCAAGGGAACGCCCACGCACCTCCTGGGGATTTCCGAGGACATTACGGAGAAGAAGAGGCTTCAAGCGGAGATCGCGGAGAATTCCAAGATGGCGGCGGTCGGTCGGATGGCGGCCGGCATCGCCCACGAGATCCGGAACCCTCTTTTTGGGATCTCCACGGTGGCGCAGATTCTGATTGCCGAGGCCGGCGACAAACCGGAAATCCGGGAGCTGGCTCGAAGCATGCTGGACGAGATCGAGCGCGTGAAAAATCTCCTTACCGACCTTCTTCTTTATTCAAAACGCCGGCAGCTCATGTATTCGGCCATCCGGCCGAAGTGTCTTTGCGAGGAGATCTTCAAACTCCACGAACACACGCTCTCCTTAAAGGGACTGAAGGTGCTGAGTTGTTATTCCCCCGAAGAAGCGGAGGTGCGGATTGACGTGGACCAGATGCGGCAAGTCCTCCACAATCTCTGCCTGAACGCCCTCCACGCCGCGTCCCAGGATTCCACGATCGAAATTGACAGCCGCGTCGAGCTCAAACCCCGGCGATGGATCTTCCGGGTCACGAACTGGGGTGACCTGATCCCTCCGGAAACCTTGCCCTATGTCTTCGAACCGTTCTTCACCACGCGATCGGAAGGAACCGGTCTCGGGTTGGCCATCTCCCGCGGAATCATCGAGGACCACGGCGGAAACCTCTCCGCCCAGAGCGATCCGCGGAACGGCACGTCGTTCAGTTTCTCCGTCCCGTTCTGACCAGCCTTCGCTGAGTGAAACGAAGCGAAGGCTGTCTCGCCTAAGCCCTTCTTACGCCGCAAGTCTGTGATTCTCCGTAGAGCTACGGCTTGGCAAGCTATTCTCGAACCATTTCGGCGAAGGCGGATAAAAGAAAAGCGCAGAATCCCTTTCGAGACCTGCGCTTTCCAAGCTTAAAGCTCGTGACGCTGACTACCAGCGAGGGCCTTTGGGGCCTCGGCCGCGAGAGCCGCCGCCGCCACCACCACCGCCGCCACCACTGGGTCGGTCGCCACGGAAACCGCCGCGTCCGCCGCCACCGCCGCTGCGATTCTGCTCCCGTGCCTCGTTCACGACGAGGGCCCGGCCTTCGTACTCTTTTCCATTGAGCGCTTCGATCGCCTTGTTGGCTTCCTCAGGGCTCCCGAACTCCACAAAACCGAAGCCTCGGGACCGTCCGGTTCCCGGCTCCGTGATAACCTGAGCCGAAACGACGTTTCTTCCGTCCGCTCCGAACATTTGCCGAAGAGCATCGTCGTTGGCACTAAAGGGGAGATTCCCCACATACACTCTAGAATTCACTGTCAAACACTCCTACCCGATTTGCGTGTTTTCTTATCCTTGATTGGGAGCACGTCACTCAGCGATGAAATCAGGCGAAACTCGATAAAGGCGGGCTAACCAAACCAGGCCGGCTTATATGCTGTCACGACGTTCTTGTCCAGGGGTTGTGGATAACGAGGCCGCCTGCAGCCGCTGAGCCGCCAAAGCTTCTTCAACGGTTCTCTTCCTTTTCTTAGGAAAGCCTGGTCGACGTATGGCGACATATATCGTCATCTCGTCCACACCTGGGGATATCGCTTTTTTCAATTAAATCGACTGGTTGGCCGGCTCCCTGCTCCGAGAGCCCGGACATTTTCCACACCCCGGAACGTTCGTTCCGGCGTTTTCGGAAGACCGAAATGCTATACTGGCATCAGTAGCCTTGGAGGCACTTGTGACGCCCAACGACCCCGCCCGGCCACACGACAAGCGCATTCACGAAAGAATCGATCTCAAGGTCCCGATAGAATTCCGGACCGACGACGGCGCGGTCGTGGAGGCGCAGACACTCAACGTGAGCCGCGGAGGGATGTTCATCCAAACGCCCAAGCCCCTTGCCGAAGGAAGCCGGGCCTTTTTTCGTGTGCAACTCAACCCTCAATCTTTACAATTCCACCTGGAGGGTGAAGTCGTCTGGTCACACCGAAGTCGAGAACGGCGCCTGGGGCCTCCCAAGGGAATGGGAATCCGCTTTCTCCTGAGTCCGACGCAATCAGCAACGACGTTGGACGGAGTGTGGGCGGCGATCCATTCCGCCCGTCTCTGACCGGCCGCCACTTTTTCTATCTTTTTCTTTTCGCTCTCGCGGCGTTTTCCCCTGTCCTGTTCCGCGGCGGCTATGTTTATGACGACGTAGTCGTCATCGCCCAGAACGGCCTTCTTAGGTCCTTCTCAGGCCTGGCCCAGATCTGGAAAGGCCATGTCGATCCGGAACACGTCATGGACGGAACGTTCCGGCCCCTGCTTTTGTCCATCTTCAGCCTGATCGGCCGGCTCTCGGATTTTTCGCCTGTCGCGTTCCGCGTGAGCACCCTCCTTCTCCATGTCGCAAACGCCTGGCTTCTGGCCGTTCTGGCTCAAAGGATTTTCCGCCTTTCCGTGATTTCCGCCCTGGGCGCGGCCACGCTCTTTCTTCTTCACCCGATTCAAACGACGAGTTTCGGCCTCGTTTGGAAGCAAAGCGACCTTTGGATCGCGCTTGCGGCCTTGGTATCGATCCGGGTTTATCTCACGCACCCTCTTCTGGCCCTGTTCCCGTTCCTCCTCGCGTTCGGCTTCAAGGAAAGCGCAATGGGCATTCCGCTGCTCTGGCTTTCGATCGAGCCGTTGCTTTCGAGCGAGAAGCGCCGGAGCCGCCTTGCCGTGATGGGAGTCGGGATTTTGGCGTCGGCGACGTACTACCTTTCCGTGCTCCCGCAGCTCCCGAAAGAACCGGATGAAAGCGGCGTCCCGCTGGCGAGGGTGGAGTACTTTCTCACCGAGCTTCCGGTCCTGGGCCTTTACCTCAAGGCCATCCTGAACCCGTATCTCCTCACGATTGATCGGCGGGTGATCGCCGTTTCCCCGGCGCCGGTGTGGGGGTTCGGCCTGATCCTGATGATGGGCGCCGGTTGGATTCTCGCGCATGCGGCCGCTTTCCGACGGGCCTCGAAGGAACTCGCGGCGTTTCTTCTCGGCCTCGCCTGGCTCATCCCCACATCCACGCTTCAACCCCTGTCGCTTCTCTACGACGAGACGCGCTGTTATCTGGGCATGGGAGCACTCGGGATCCTATTGGCCTGCCTGGCGGAGCGTATTCCACGACGCGTTCGGCCGTCGCCCCGTGTGGCTTGGTTTTGCCTTTTCGCCTTCGCCTTCCTTCTTTCGAGCTTCACGCTTTTTGAGTCCACCCGATGGTCTTCGGAAAGCGCGCTTTGGTCGGCGACGTTGGAAGTGGACCCGCATTCGCCTCGCGCCCATTACCATCTCGGGTTGGCCGCGCAGAAAGCCCGGGCTCCCCGTCTTGCGGAGGAGCACTACCGGGAGGCTCTGGCATACAGCCCCGGTTGGCACGCCGCGCGGCTCGGCCTGGGAATCACGCTGGGACAGGAAGGAAAGCTCGATGAGGCGGAAGACGTGTTCCAAGACATGACGTCGCTTCCTCCCGCGTGGGCCGCATTGGGCCACTATCATCTCGGGTTGGGGAGGATGTACCGGCATGATTTTCAAGGCGCCGCAGAGCAGTTCCGCAGGGCTAACGACATGGATCCGAGGACTCTCCCCGGCGCAAAAGGAATGGCGATTCTCTTGGCGCGGAGAGGCCGGCGCGCCGAGGCGCTGGAGGCCTGGGACCGATACATCCATGCCCCGCAGCGTTCCCGGGAGGAACGGGCCGATCTCCCCCGGGAAATCCGGCGGCTTTTTGCCGTACAAAACAAGCGTTAACTGGATCTGCTTGTAGAATCCGCGGTAGGGTTCGTAGGATTTTCGCATGTCCTTCGTCGATTTGAGCGTCCAGGTCGGCCCGTTGAGACTCAAGAATCCCGTGCTGGCGGCCTCCGGCACGTTCGGCTACGGCCTTGAACTTGCGCATCTCGTGGATCTCAATCGCCTCGGGGGTTTCGTCACCAAGGGTTTGTCGCTTCATCCCCGCGCTGGAAACCCTCCTCCCCGCATCCACGAGACCCCGTGCGGAATGCTCAACTCCATCGGCCTCCACAACATCGGAGTCGAGGCTTTCCTCCGCGAGAAACTACCCGAACTGCGCCGCTTCACGTGCGCCGTGATCGCCAACGTCTACGGCGAGACGCCGGACGACTTCGTCGAAGTCGCGCGGCGGCTCGCGGATTCCGAAGGCTTGGCGGCGATCGAGATCAACGTATCCTGTCCCAACGTTTCGAAGGGCGGTCTCGACTTGGGAACGGATCCCGCGGAGGTCCGAAAGCTTTTGGAACGGGTCCGGAAGGTCGTCCGCCTCCCGTTGTGGGCCAAGCTGACGCCGAACGTAACCGACATCCGGACGATCGCCCGGGCCGCAATCGAAGGCGGGGCTGACGCGCTCTCGCTCATCAACAGCTTGCGCGGCGTGGCCGTGGATGCGGACCGCCGTGTGCCGCACCTGTCGACCGTGGTGGGCGGGCTCACGGGACCCGCGATCAAGCCCGTCGCCTTATTTCACGTTCATCAAGTGGCCCGCTCGTTCGACGTCCCGATTGTCGGGGTCGGCGGTATTTCCACCGGGCAGGACGCCCTGGAGTTTCTCGTCGCGGGCGCCAGCGCCGTTCAAGTCGGCACGGCGACGTTCACGCGCACCGATGCTACGCTCCGGATCGTGAAGGAGATCGAGGCTTACGTGAAGAAGCGGAAGATTTCCTCCGTTTCCCCGATGATCCGGACGCTGTCGATTCCAGAAAGGCCGCAATGAGCGAATTGAAAACCTTCCGCCCGCGTGCCCGCCGCTTGCCCGTCAAGATCCCGATCCGCATGAGCACGCTTCCCATGTTTCTGGACAGCGAGATCATGAATCTCTCCAAAGGCGGCGTGTTCATCCGTTCGGACATCACGCTCCCGCTCGGGAGCGAGGTCGATTTCGAATTCGATCTCCCCGGAATTCCGCACTCTATCGCCGCCGTGGGAGTCGTGGTTTGGGCCCGGCCCGGAGGAAAGAAGGCCAAAAGTTCTTTCCCGGAGCATCCGCCGGGGATGGGCGTCCAATTCAAGACGCTCCGCACGGAGGATCTGAACGTCCTTATGGAGCAAATCGAGCGCCTGGTCCGGACCCCGGTGTAATCGCAAGAAACGGACATCGGCACCGAAGTCTGCTATTTAGTACTGTTCCAATGCCCTCCAAGCCCAATTTTGTCTTCAAGATCGGCGACAAGGCGGTTTATCCGGCGCACGGGGTCGGTGTGATCGAGCGGATCGAGAACAAGGAGATTTCCGGATCGCTTTTCTCGTTCTACGTCCTGAGGATCCTGGACAGCGACATGACGATCATGGTGCCTACCGGCAACGTGCAGGTCGTAGGGCTCCGCCAGCTCATCACGGCCGACAAGGTCGACAAGGTCTACAAGATTTTCCAGAAGAAGGACGTCATTATCGACACCACGACCTGGAACCGCCGTTACCGGGAGTACATGGAGAAGATCAAGACGGGATCGGTATTCGAGATCGCCGAGGTCATGCGCGACCTATACGTCCTCAAGAAAACGAAAACCCTCTCGTTTGGGGAGCGGAAGATGCTGGACACCGCCCGTAACCTCCTTATCAAAGAGCTGGCCCTCGCCAAGTCCGTCCCCGAGGACGAGATCGAGAGGCGGATCCGGAAATTCTTCGAGGAATGATCGCGACGGCCGTCATCGCCGCGGGAGGGGCGGGAACGCGGTTCGGCCGGGACATCCCAAAGCAGTTTCTCCCCATTCACGGGATCCCCATGATCGTGCACACGCTCCTGGCCTTCGAGCGGGCGAAGACCATCGGCGGAGTTGTCGTGGTTCTGCCCGAAAGCCACCGATCGCGCCTGGAAGCCGATCTAAAAAAGAAATATTCGCTCTCGAAAATCCAGGCCGTACTGGCCGGCGGCGCAGATCGCCAAGCTTCCGTGGGGAACGGCCTGGAGGCCGTCCAAGACGGCGTGCCCTTTGTGGCGATTCACGACGCCGCCCGTTGCCTCATCACGCCCGACCTCATCGATCGCACGGTGAATGCATGCCACGGATGGGACGGGGCCGTCGCCGCCCTGCCCGTGCGCGACACACTCAAGCGCGTGGACGGGGAGACGATCCTGGCTACGGAGCCCAGAGAGCGGCTCTGGGGGATGCAGACTCCGCAGGTGTTCCGGTTTCCCCTCATCCGGGAGGCCTACCGAAATGCGAGGGCGGACGGTTTTGCGGCCACGGATGACGCCGCCGTGGCCGAGCGGTACGGAGCGCGCGTGCGCGTCGTGGAAGGCTCCACGCGCAATATCAAGGTGACGTACGAAGACGACCTGAAGATCGCGGAAAGAATTCTTGCAGGAGGTTGAACGATGGACGTGAGGATCGGACAAGGAATCGATATTCATCCCTTTGTCACCGGCAGGCCGTTGGTCTTGGGCGGCGTCACCATCCCCCATTCCAAGGGGCTGGCGGGCCATTCCGATGCCGATGCTTTGAGCCACGCGATTTGCGACGCCCTTCTGGGCACGCTGGCGTTCGGCGACATCGGAACGCATTTCCCCGACAAAGATCCCGCGAATCGGAACCGGCCGAGCAGTGATTTTCTCAAGCACGCCGTGGATTTGATCGAACACGAAGGGTGGGAGATCGCCAACATCGACGCCACCATCGTGACGGAAGAGCCGACCCTGCGGCCCTACATCGAGGGGATGCGAAGAAGCCTTGCCGAAATCCTGGGCATTTTCCCGGACCAGGTGAGCGTAAAAGCCACGCGGCCGGAAAAACTGGGCAGCCTGGGGCGGGGCGAGGGCCTCACCGCGATGGCTATCGCGCTGATCGAGCGTTAAGAAGAAGAATCGGGCACTCGGGCAGACGGGCACTCCGGCAGTCTGTCCTGGGATCCGGCATCAGACCGAGGAATGAACGAGACGATAAAGACAAGCCCCGACATGGTCCACGAGGTCCAACGTAGCTACTGGAATTCCTCGCTCCAGCCTCAAGATCGCTTCCACCTCCCGTAAGGACCCTAGAGCAATGCTGTAGAACCTTCTCCTATCCGCTCGACTCGCCCTTCCTGTCCCCTCCGCTAGGTTCAGGCAGATACTGGATGACGCCCGAAGAAGCTGAAGCCTCAAATAACCAGCCAGTAAAAGACTTCCGAAATCCGAAAAACCGTTTTCAGGATTCTGGAACCGGGACCGTTGCCGGGGACAGATTGCCTGAGTGCCTGATTCCTCCACCTGGCTGAAGGAAGTGCCAAGCCGACGCCTAAGGATCGGAAGCGGTTCTATGCGATGGCCTTAGGGTCATTGAGAGAGGTTCAAGCTATTCTGGAGGTCCTGGAGCGGAAAGCGGAATTCGCGACTGCCGACCGCGTTGGCGCAGGTCTTTACCGGCTGACTCGGAGTCCGGACACCCGATAACGGATACCGGACTCCGGACACCGGATTACGCATCACTTCTTTTCCGTGCGCAACTTCCTCCGGGTTTCTTCCATTACGGCCAATCGTTTTTTAATTTCGGCCTCGAATCCTTCTCCGTCGGGTTCGTAGTATTTGCGCCCTTTGAGTTCCTCAGGGAAGCATTCGAGCGCCGTGGTCTTTTCCTCTCTTTGATGCGCGTATTCGTATCCCTTTCCGTATCCCAGATCCTTCATGAGATCGGTGGGGGCGTTCCGTATGGCGAGCGGCACGGGGTAGACCTTTCCGTCTTTGAGATCCCGTTCCACACGGCCGTACGCGATGTACGTCGCGTTCGATTTCGGCGCGGCCGCCAGATACGTCACGAGTTGCGCAAGGGCCAGCTTTCCCTCGGGCAGGCCCAGAAAGTGGATCGCGTCCCGCGCCGCCATGGCAAGCACCAAAGCCTGGGGGTCCGCGTTTCCCACGTCCTCGCTGGCGAACCGGACCAGCCTGCGCGCCACGTAAAGAGGGTCCTCGCCCGCTTCCAGCATCCGCGCGAGCCAATAGAGTCCCGCGTCGGCATCCCCATTCCGGATGCTTTTGTGAAGCGCCGAGATGACGTTGTAGTGTTCCTCCCCCGTCTTGTCGTAAAGGAGCGCCACGCGCTGCGCGGCCACGTCGATCAGCTTGCGGTCCACGGGCTGCTTTTCGCCGGCAAGGGCGGCCATTGCCTCCAGAAGATTCAGCGACGCGCGGGCATCCCCCGGATTCCTGGACGCGAGGTATTCCAGCGCCTCCGGAGCGAAGCGGAGCTCCTTGCGTTTCAATTCGCCGTCATTCTCGAGGGCCCGGGCCAATAGGACCGCCTGGTCCTTGAGGTTGAGCGGCGCAAGAACGAACACGCGCAGGCGGGAAAGAAGGGCGCCGATGATCTCGAACGACGGGTTCTCCGTCGTCGCGCCGATCAGGATGATGTCGCCCCGCTCGACGAACGGAAGAAAGGCGTCCTGCTGCGCCTTGTTGAAGCGGTGGATTTCGTCGATGAACACAACGGTCTGAAGGCCGCTCCTTTCACGATTTCGCTCGGCGCGCGTCATCACTTCGCGGACTTCCTTGATCCCGGACGTGACCGCGGAGAACGGAACGAACACGTTCCCGCTTTGCTCCGCCAC
>JAZDIZ010000155.1:0-2583 GCA_043804515.1 Pseudomonadota bacterium
AAGGAATCATTTCATGTCACTAGCACGTCAAATCATTTTTCAAGGAAAACCCCTGTCGATCGAGATCGGGAAGGTCGCCAACCAGGCCAACGGTTCGGCTATGATCCGTTGCGGAGAGACCGTTGTGTTGGTCACCGCCGTAGCGTCTTCCACCCCGAAAGAGGGGCAGGACTTCTTTCCCCTCACGGTGGACTACCAGGAGAGGTATTCGGCCGCAGGAAAAATCCCGGGCGGGTTCTTCAAACGCGAAGGAAGACCCACCGAGCGTGAGATCCTGATCTCCCGCTTGTGCGACCGGCCGATCCGGCCGCTCTTTCCCGAAGGCTACATGAACGAGACTCAGATCGTCGCCACGGTCTTCTCGTACGACAAAGAGAACGACTCGGACGTCCTGGCGCTCCTCGGCGCCTCGACGGCGCTTCACATCTCGGAGATCCCGTTCGACGGGCCGATCGCGGCCGTACGGGTGGGGCGTCTCAACGGCGAACTGATCTGCAATCCGACCGTCGAGCAGGCGGAAGAGTGCGACATCGAGATGATCATTGCCGCCAGCCGCGGGGCCATCGTCATGGTGGAGGGCGCCGCGAAGGAGATTCCCGAGTCCGAGATCCTGGATGCCCTCATGTTCGGGTTTGAAAGCGCACAGCCTCTGATCACGCTCCAGGAGGAAATCCGCAAGTCGTTGGGGAAACCCAAGTGGGAGCTGAAAGTCTCCGCGGAAGCCAAACCCCTGCGTGAGAAAGTCCGGGGAATCGTGGCCAAAGACCTGGCCGAGGCGCTCAAGATCCAAGAGAAGCTGCCGCGGTACTCCGTGCTCCGGGACATCAAGAAGAGGATGACGGAAAAACTCACGGCGGAGGACGCCGGATTCAAGGAGAAAGAAAGGGAGGCGAAATCCGAGTTCGAGGAGATCGTCCGCGGGGAGATCCGCAAGCAGATCGTGACCCAGGAGCGGCGGATCGATCAGCGGAAGACCAACGAGGTCCGGGCGATTTGGGGCGAGGTGGGAATTATGCCCCGCGCCCACGGTTCGGCCCTCTTCACGCGCGGCGAGACGCAGGCGCTGGTCACGACGACGCTCGGAACGTCCGAAGACGAACAGCGGATGGACGCTCTTCACGGTGAGTGGAGAAAGAAGTTCATGCTTCATTACAACTTCCCCCCGTATTCCGTGGGGGAGGCGAAACCGATGCGCGGCCCCGGCCGGCGGGAAATCGGCCACGGCGCCCTGGCGGCGCGTGCCATCGAGCACGTGATGCCCGAGCCCGAGGTGTTTCCCTATTCCGTCCGGATCGTTTCCGACATTCTGGAGTCCCACGGCTCGTCCTCCATGGCCACCGTGTGCGGCGCCTCGATGTCGCTGATGGATGCCGGTATTCCGATCACGGCTCCCGTGGCCGGAATCGCAATGGGCCTGATCAAGGAAGGGGAGAAGGTCTTCATCCTCTCCGACATTTCGGGAGACGAGGATCATATCGGGGATATGGACTTCAAGGTGGCCGGGACGGCCAAAGGCATCACGGCGATCCAGATGGACATCAAAGTGAAGGGGATCGACCGCGAGGTGCTGGGAAGGGCGCTCACACAGGCCCAGGAAGGCAGGACGCACATCCTTGAGAAGATGCGGGAGGTGATCGAAGCCCCCAGGACCGAGATCTCCAAATACGCGCCCAGAATCGAAGTCATCATGATTCCTCCCGACAAGATCCGGGAAGTGATCGGCCCTGGCGGAAAAATCATTCGCTCGATCTGCGAAGAAACGCAGGCCAAGATCGAAGTGGAAGACTCCGGAAAGGTCACGATCTATTCCTCCGATCTGGAGGCCCTCAAGAAAGCGAGGGCCCGCGTCGAAGAGATCGTCGCTGTGCCCGAGATCGGCAAGATCTACAACGGCACGGTCCGGAAGATCATGGAGTACGGAGCGTTCGTTCAGGTGATTCCCGGCACGGACGGGCTCCTGCACGTGAGCGAGATTTTTTCGGAAAGCGGCCGCATCGACGATGTCGGCGAAGTTCTCAAGGAAGGGGACAAAATCGACGTGCGCGTCATGTCGATCGACCCTTCAGGGAAGATCAAGCTCTCCAATAAGGACGTAGTCGAGCCCGGAACGGGCGCCGTGACTTCTCCCTCGAGGAGCGGCGGCGGGGGGCGAGGCCGTCCCCGAGGCGGCGATAGAGGCCGCGGGCCGTCACGAGATCGCCGATACTAAAGCGGGTTTTTCAAAATGAAGACGCCGGGGTGCCCTCGCGCCCCGGCGTTCTTTTTTTGAGTTACGCAACAACTTCTTCGCTAACACAAATTTTATCTAATTATTACAGCGTATTGACACGGTTGACACAGCGCGCAAAAATAAGGTATTTCACTACCCTTCGAAATAGAGATGCCCCGCATGAAAATGAGAAGAACCATCCTTTTCGCGAGCCTATTTTTAGCCTTCCGAGCACCGTTCGGACTGGCCCTTGAAAACGACGAGACAATTGTAGTCGAGTGGAGCACGCTATCGGCGGTTGATGCCGGGGGCTCGGCCCAAAGAAAAATCCTGGTGCGTATGGAGATTGAAGAGGGAAGACCCGGACTCACGTT
>JAZDIZ010000156.1:0-5168 GCA_043804515.1 Pseudomonadota bacterium
TCGAAGCGGATGTACGAGCCGTCCTTCCGGGCGATCTCGCTTTTCGTACGCACGATGACGGCGCGTTTTACTTCCCCCTTCTTCACTTTCGCGTTGGGAATGGCTTCCTTCACCGTCACGACGATGACGTCTCCGACACTCGCGGTCCTGCGCCGGGTCCCGCCCAGCACCTTGATGCACATCACTTTTCGGGCGCCGGAATTGTCCGCCACTCCAAGTCGGGTCTGCTGATGGATCATGAGGCGCCTCCCGCTTCCGTCTTAGCGGCCTGGGCCGCGTCCGTCTCTTCCTTCTTCTTGCGGCTCTTCTCGCGGCGGACTTCGTCCCCTTCGAGCACCTGGACGGAGCGCACCACTTCAACGAGGGTCCATCTCTTGAGCCGGCTGAGCGGGCGGGACTCCCGGATCTTCACCATATCTCCGAATCCGGCCTGCTCCTTCTCGTCGTGTGCGTAAAATTTCGCCTTTCGGACGAGCGTCTTGTGATACTTGGCGTGCGCTACGTGGCTCGCCGTCTCCACGACGATCGTCTTGGCCATTTTGTCGCTGATGACGCGGCCGACCAGTACTTTTCGAGATCCTCGCTCCGTCATGACTGCACTCCCTTTTCCGCCTTGATCGCGGCTTCACCCAGCAACGTCAGCACCTGCGCCAAGGCTTTGCGCGAAGTCTTAAGTCCGGCAGGATTGTCCAACTGGCCGGTCCCGGCCTTCAGCTTGAGGCGGAACACTTCCTCCTCCAGATCGCGCCGGCGTATCTCCAACTCCTCAGCCTTGAGCGAGCGAAGATCGGCCAACCATTCTTTGCGCTTGTTCGCTTTTTTCATTGTACGAGACCTCGCGTCACGAATCGGGTGCTGAGCGGGAGCTTATGGGCCGCGAGACGGAACGCCTCCTGGGCGATCTGCAACGTGACTCCCTCCATTTCGTAGAGAATGCGCCCCGGTTTGATCACCGCGACCCAGTTCTCCACGGGCCCCTTTCCGTGTCCCATGCGCGTTTCGGCGGGCTTTTTGGTGATGGGCTTGTCCGGAAAAATCCGAACCCAAACCTTTCCGCCGCGCTTGATGTATCGGTTGATGGCGACACGGGCCGCCTCGATCTGCCGGCTGGAGATCTTCGCGCACTCCATGGCTTTAAGGCCGAAATCGCCGAACTCGAGAGACGAACCGCGCGTCGCGATTCCCGTCATCCGGCCCTTCTGCATCTTGCGGTATTTGACTTTGGCTGGCTGAAGCATGGCCTACCTCACAGCAGTCTGATCGACGAGCATGTCGGAAGCCGCGTCCTGCGCCTCCACCACGTCTCCCCTGCAGACCCAAACTTTGACTCCGATAAGTCCGTACGTCGTGTGGCCTTCGGTGAATCCGTAATCGATGTTGGCCTTGAGTGTGTGGAGAGGCACGGAGCCTTCCATGTACCACTCGGTCCTTGCGATTTCGGACCCGCCGAGACGGCCTGCCACTTTGACCTTGATCCCTTTCGCCCCCAATTTCATTGCGGACTGAACCGCCCGTTTTAAGACCCTGCGATAGGCCACGCGCCGTTCCAACTGCATGGCGATGTTTTCGGCGACCAGTTGTGCGTCCAACTCGGCTTTGCGCACTTCCTTGATGTTGAGGAATATTTCCTTGGACGTCATCCGTTGGAGTTCCAACTTGATCGTGTCGATTCCGGCCCCCCGCTTTCCGATGACGATTCCGGGCCGCGCGCTGAAAATGTCGACCGTACACTTGTTGGCGGCCCGCTCGATCTCGATCCTGGCGACGCCCGCGTGATAGAGGCGGGACTTCAAGAGCTTCTTGATCTTGAGATCCTCATGCAGGAGCTTGGAATAATCCTTTTCGCTGAACCAGCGTGAAAACCAGGGCTTGGTGATGCCCATTCTGAATCCCACCGGATTGACTTTTTGTCCCACAGCCGACTCCTATCGTACTTCCAGTTTGAGGGTGATATGGCTCGTGCGTTTCATCACGCGCGTGCCTCTGCCTTGTGCCCGCGCCGTGAAGCGCTTGATGATCGGGCCCGGGTCCACGAACGCCTCCTTTATATACAATCGGTCGGCGTCCGCCTTCTCCTGCGTTACAGCATTGGAGATCGCGCTTTTGAGGAGCTTCTCGATCACTTTGGAGCTCTTGTGCGTCGTGTGGCGCAGAATAGCCGTGGCTTCGTTCGTTCCTTTGCCGCGGATCAGATCCACTACAAGGCGGGCCTTACGCGGCGGAATTCGGACGTGGCTGACTCGGACCGGGGTGGCCATGTCCTAACTCGCTTCCTCGACACCCGTTTTGCGGTCGCCGGAGTGCATGTTGAACGTTCGGGTTATGGAGAACTCGCCCAGCTTGTGCCCCACCATGTTTTCCGTGATGAAGATCGGGACGAATTTCCTGCCGTTGTGAATTGCGAACGTGTACCCGACGAACTCCGGAACGATGGTGGACCGCCGCGACCAGGTCTTGATGACCTTCTTCTGGCCGGCTTGGTCGGCCTCCTTGATCCTTTTCATCAGATAGGCGTCTACAAAGGGCCCTTTGTGTGTGCTTCTACCCATCGCGTCTCTTCTTTCTTCGTTGAACGATGAATTTGTCCGTGCGTTTGTTGAGGCGGGTCTTGTACCCCTTCGTGGGCATTCCCCACGGACTCACCGGATGGCGCCCGCCTTTGGTTTTTCCCTCTCCTCCGCCATGCGGATGGTCCACGGGGTTCATGGCCGTGCCTCGCACGCTCGGGCTCCTTCCGAGCCAGCGGGTTCGGCCCGCCTTTCCGATGGTGACGTTCTCGTGGTCGATGTTGGAGAGTTGCCCGATCGACGCGTAACATTCCTCCCGAACCTTGCGGATCTCGCCCGACGGGAGCCGGATTTGGGCGTATTTGCTCTCCCGAGCCATCAATTGGGCTGAATTGCCGGCTGAACGCACCATCTGGCCGCCGCGACCGAACTTCAATTCGATGTTGTGAATGAGCGTCCCGGCGGGGATGTTCTTCATGGGGAGGGCGTTTCCGGGGCGGATGTCGGCCTGCGGGCCGGAGAGCACCGTGTACCCGACCTTGAGCCCTTCTGGGGCCAGAATATACCTGCGATCCCCGTCCGAATACGTGATTTGGGCGATCCGGGCGGAGCGGTTCGGGTCGTACTCGATGGACACGACCTTTCCCTCGATTCCGTCCTTCTCTCTTCTCAGAAAATCCACGATCCGGTACCGCTTCTTGTGTCCTCCCCCGATCCAGCGGCTCGTGATCGTTCCTTGGTTGTTCCGTCCGCCGGTCCGGGAAATTTTCTCGGTGAGCGCCTTGAGCGGCCTCTTACGCGTGATTTCCTCGAAGCTCGTGGTCGTGATGAAACGACGCGAAGGCGTGGTGGGTCGGTACGTGACAATCGGCATTTACACACCCTCCATAATTTCGATCTTCTCGCCGGCTTTGAGGGTCACGACGGCTTTCTTCCAGTTCGCCTGCTTGCCTTCGAATTTTCCCATCTTTTTGACCTTACCCGGCACGATCATCGTGTTCACGTGGAGCACCTTCACGTTGAACGCCTTTTCCACGGCATTCTTGATCTCGAGCTTTGTGGACGTTCGCTCCACCTCAAACACCACTTGGTTCTTCAGCTCTTTGAGGGCGCTCGATTTTTCGGTTACGACGCCCCTCTTGAGCACCTGCATGAAACTGGCCGTCATGACGTAAACCTTTCCTGAATCTGAGAAAGCGCCGCCGAGGTCACCACTACGTTCCCGTACTTCAACAGATCCCTCACGTTCAAGCCCGCCGCCTCCAGGTACTTGGAGCCGGGGAGATTGCGGACCGAGCGGTTAAGGTTCTCGTTCTTTATATCCACGACGAGCGCCCTTGCGATCTTCCATTGCGCCATCAGGGTCAGAACGGTTTCCGTCTTGGGCTCTTTCAGCTGAAACTCCCGGATGATGTACAGCTTGCCTTCCTTTTGCACCTGGCTCAGCGCGCTTCGGAGGGCCAGTTCGCGGATCTTCCGGGGAAGCCGGTAATCGTAGTTTCTGGGCCTGGGACCGAAAACGCTCCCGCCGCCCACAAGCAAGGGCGAGCGCGACGAGCCTTGGCGGGCGTTACCCGTGCCCTTCTGCTTGAACGGTTTGATCCCCCCTCCGCGCACTGCGGAACGGGTCTTGGTGCTGGCGGTACCCCGGCGATGCGCGGCTTGCTGTCTCATGACGGCCTCGAACATCGCCTCCGGGTGAGGGCGCATGCCGAACACGTGCTCGGGCAACTCAACCTCGCCCACGGAGGCTCCCGTTTGGTCGTAGATTTTTGCGGTTACGGTCACGGCTCACTCCCTGTGGCTGGTGATCTCGACATCAATCCCGGCGGCCAGATCGAGCTTCATCAGCGAATCGATCGTCTGCTGCGTCGGCTCCAGGATGTCGATCAAACGTTTGTGGGTGCGGATCTCGAACTGCTCGCGCGATTTCTTGTCCGTGTGAGGCGAACGCAGAACGCAGTACCGGTTGATTTTCGTTGGCAGCGGGATCGGTCCTGAGATCCGGGCTCCCGTCCGGCGCGCCGTTTCCACGATCTCCGAAGTCGATTGGTCCAAAAGCTGGTAGTCGTACGCTTTCAAATGAATCCGGATTTTTTCTTCCTGCGCCATCATTCACCTCTATTCATTCTTGTACTTCGCCACGATTTCCTCGCTGATCTGCGACGGGACCGGGGCGTAATGCGCGAATTCCATCGTGTAGCTTGCCCTGCCCTGGGTCGCGGACCTAAGGTCCGTGGAATACCCGAACATTTCCGCCAAAGGCACCTGAGCCGTGATCACCTGGACGCCCACGCGGGCTTCCAACCCCAGAATCCTCGCCCTTCGGGAGTTCACGTCTCCGATGACGTTGGACAGATATTCCTCGGGCACGACCACTTCCGCCTTCATGACCGGTTCCAGGAGGATCGGGTTCGCTTTGCGGCATCCGTCCTTAAAGCCCATGGACGCCGCGATTTTGAAGGCCATCTCCGAGGAATCCACCTCGTGGAACGAGCCGTCCACGAGCTTCACGCCCACATCCACCATCGGATAACCGGCCAAAACGCCGTTATCCATCGCGCCTTCGATCCCCTTCTCGACGGCCTTGAAATACTCCCTGGGCACCGAACCGCCCTTGATCGCCACCTCGAATTTGAAACCGCTCGCCTTTGCGCCCGG
>JAZDIZ010000157.1:0-4708 GCA_043804515.1 Pseudomonadota bacterium
ACGGACTTAACCGGGCAGAACGATGAAGGTTCATCTGGGTCTCCTTTTTGGGCGTTTATGTTTTCGCGAACGTGATAATTGCCCTAACAGGGACCCCAGGTGAACCTTTTGATTTACTGAATAACGTCCTGACTCTTCACAATTAATCCTTAAACGTACAGCCCGAGGTCGGTGCCCGCTTTGGCGAAAGGCGTACGAAGTCCGTCTACGATCGCAACACGGGTCATGGACATCCCACCTCAAAGATCCCCAGCACTGGGACAGAACGAGGACAACGGCTTCTTGTGAATCTGCGTTTTGGCGCGATGCGTGGGGAGTCAATTGAGTGAAATGACGGGGAGAACAGGTCCTCCCTCTCTGCAGGGCGGTTCCTCATAAAACGCCTTTGATTCCGAAGCGTTCATGCCGTACGATATGAGAATACTGTCCAAGATGAAATGGTTTTTGGCCGTGGGGATCGGCTTGCTCCTGATCGCGGTTTCGGGTCCGGTGTGGGCGTGGGGTCCGGCTACGCATCTCCAATACGGGTTGACCGTGCTCGGCCAACTTTCGGAGCTTGCCGCATCATTGCGTTCCCTTCTGACCGACCAAGCGGTGCCTTTCCTGTACGGCTGCGTGAGCGCGGACATCGTCCTGGCCAAGAAACTGGGAAGGGCGATGACGCATTGCCATTCGTGGGAGAACGGCGTGCAGTTGATCGACGGGGCGCAAAAACCCAGGCTCCGATCTTTCGCCCTCGGGTATGTCAGCCACCTGGCGGCGGACACGATCAGCCACAATTGCTACGTGCCGAGCAAGACGATCGAGTCATACGACTCCGGGATCCTGAAACATCTCTATTGGGAACTCATTTTCGACCGCCGGGTCTCCTCCTCCAAGACGTCCGGGCTTCTTAAGGAGATCGCAAACGGGGATTTTGCGGATTGTGACGACTACGTGGATACGAAGATCCCGACGCGGGTCTTTGATTTCTCCACGAACAAACGGATTTTCAACCATCTCCTGATGATTCAGGGGTTCAAGAATTGGCAAAAGCTCTGGGCGGGGCTCTCGAAGCGCAACCCGTGGCCGTTGGAAGATCGGGAAGTGAAATTGTTCTCGGAGCGGTCGGTGGGCGCCATGATGAGTGTCCTGAAGGAATTCAAGGAGTCGAAATTCGTGGACGTCGACCCGATGGGCCGGGACCGGCTCAAAGGGGCGAAGCAGCTGCGCCGCCACTACAAGCGGGAACTGTCCAGAGACCGGCCCCCGTCGCAGGCCATGGTGCGAAACGCGGCGGACCGCTTCGCGCGGGAGCCGTTCCGGTCGATCCAAATCGACGACTTAAAAGCCGCGTAAAACCCCCCAGGCATCGGGCAGCCATTGGCATCGGAATCCGTCCCGGAACCCGGATCCCGGCATCCGGAAACCGGCCACCGACACCTCTTCTGAAGTTTCCGGAAGTACCCGTGCATGATATCGATAGAGTGTGGGTTCGCCGGACCAAGACGAGTTGAGCAAGCTGGTCGAAGCCGCGCATACGCTTGTCGAAGATTCTTTGCGTAGGGGATTTAGGAGCGAAGGCCGGCCCGCGAAAGCAACATCGACTTCCGGGGGTGTCGGGACCGCGCTTGGGCCGGGGAAGGATCTGTCCGCGGTGCGCGCCGAGCTGGGCGAATGCACGCGCTGCAAACTCCATCAAGGCCGGGCCCACATCGTGTTCGGCGTCGGCGATCCTCACGCCGCGCTTATGTTCGTCGGAGAAGCTCCGGGGAGAGACGAGGACATGCAAGGCGAGCCGTTCGTGGGCCGCGCGGGGAAATTGCTTACCGACATCATCGAGGCCATCGGCCTGACCCGGCGGGAAGTCTATATCTGCAACGTCATCAAGTGCCGGCCTCCGGAGAATCGAAACCCGGAGCCGGACGAGATCGAGAGATGCGAACCGTTCCTGAAAGCCCAGATCGATTCGGTCCGGCCCAAATTGATCTGCACCTTGGGCAAGTTCGCGGCGCAGACGCTTCTCAAGGTGGAAACGCCGATTTCCAAATTGAGGGGGAAGTTCTTCGAGTACAATGGGGTTCCTTTGATGCCCACGTACCATCCGGCTTTTCTGCTCCGCAACCCCTCGTCCAAGAAGGAGGTTTGGGAGGACATGAAGCTGCTCCATGCCGAACTCTGCCGCCTCACGGGGAAGCCGATTCAAAGAAAGGGGAGGTAGATGAAATACCTGAGCGGCCTGTTTCTGGCGCTGGCCGCGGCCTACGGTCTCTGCGTGCTTCATCCCCAGGCGCGAAAATTTCACTCGTTTCCGAAGGACGAACTTCAAAGGATTTTTCATAGGCTGGATACGGAGGTGGAGCTTCGGGATCGCACGATGAGCCTTCCCCTAGGGGGCGCCGAAGTCTTGAAAAGCATGAGGGACGACCGCCTGTGGTCGGGCTTTGAACTCCAACGGCGGAAATATCGCGCCGACACCGCGATCCCGCTCCTGGCGGCTTTTGGGCTCGGGCTTCTTCTGCTCTCGGGGGTCGGAGGGAGAGTCCGGACCCTGCGGAAAGAGAGGCGGGACGAACCCGGGACCCTGGTCGATGTCCCCGAAGCGCCGCCGAGGGAGGAATATGTGGACGAATACGAGTTCGACAAGAGAAGCGAAGGGGGCTTCAAAACGCGCGAGGAAGCGGTCCGGTGGCTGGTGAAAGACCCTCTGCTGACTTGCGACTACTGCGGCAGCAAGCTGCGCTCGACGTTCGAAGGGGACCGCGAGGCGCTCGAGCTGGTCACGTTCTACAAGAGAGTGCCGGAAGGCGCGCGCGACATGCGCATCATATTGGGGAGCCTCTGGTTCGCGAAGGCGGCCTCGGAACTCAGATGTACCGGATGCCAACGAGTGATTCACCGCTAGATCGTCTCCAGTTCGATCTTCCCAAATCTCACATCGCCACGCTCCCCGCTCCCGAACGTGAGAAGGCCCGCCTCTTCGTGTACGACCGCGGGCGGGACGCAACCGCGCACGCCGCCGTGTCGGATATATCGAAGTGGTTACGGCGCGGGGATGTCTTGGTGCTGAACGACACGCGGGTGGATCCGGTACGGGTCGTGTGGCGGAAGCGGGGCGGCGGAAGAGCGGAGCTTCTCCTCCTCAAACTACTCAAGGATCCGGGGGACCGTTCGGAGTGGGAAGCGCTTGTGGCCGGAAAGAGAATCCGGATCGGATCTTCCTGGGACCTTCCGGAAAATCTGCGATTGACGCTTCTGGAGCGAAACGAAGGAACGTTGTGCCGGATCGAATTGAGCGCGGGTGCGGCTGCAGTGCGCGCATGGCTCGAAAAGGTGGGCAGCCCGCCGCTTCCACCGTACATCCGTGCCGCCCGGAAGAGCGCCGGCATGGACGACGAGCAAGAGCCGGATTCGGAACGTTATCAAACGGAGTTCGCCAGAAATCCCGGAGCCGTGGCCGCGCCCACCGCCGGCCTGCATTTTTCCAAAGCCCTTCTGGAACGGCTGAGGGGGGAGGGCGTGGAGACGGTATTTCTCACGCTGGATGTGGGGTGGGGAACGTTCCAGCCGCTGAGTTCCAAGGAGTGGGTGTCGGGCCGCCTCCACCCCGAGTACGTGAAGATTCCATCCGAAACCGCGAAGAGGATTCTTGCGGCCAAAGAAGCAGGCAGACGGATCGTGGCCGTCGGCACGACGGTGGTCCGGAGCCTGGAGTGGTGGAACCGTTCGGGCGCGCCGGCCGGCGGCGTCTCCGGTTGGTGTGATCTGTTTCTAAGGCCTCCCTGGACACCTGCCGTCGTGGATGCGCTAGTGACGAACTTCCATCTCCCCGGATCGTCACTCTTGGCGCTGGTGGCGGGATTCCTTGGCAAAGACGGGATCGAGAAGATCAAAAACCTCTATGCGGAAGCGATCCGGCGGGAGTATCGGTTCTATTCGTACGGCGACGCGATGCTGATCCTCTGATGGCGCGATTTAACTTCACACTTCGGAAAGAAGACTCGGACTCCTCGGCCCGGTTGGGACGCCTTGAAACGCGGCATGGATCCATCGAAACCCCCGTGTTCATGCCGGTAGGCACGAACGCCACAGTGAAAACACTCGGGGCGGAGGATTTGGAGCAATTGGGCGCCGAGATCATTCTGTCGAACGCGTATCACAACGCCATACGCCCCGGAGATGTGAGGATCGCAGCTCTAGGCGGACTTCACGGGTTCATGAAATGGAACCGATCGATTCTGACCGACAGCGGCGGATTCCAGGTTTTCAGCTTGGAAGGGCTTCGCAAAGTGACGGACGAGGGAGTCCGGTTCCGGTCCCATTTGGACGGCGCCGAGATCTACTGGACGCCGGAAAAAGTGATGGAGATCCAAGCCAATCTCGGCTCGGACATCATCATGCCTCTCGATCAATGCCCTGCTCTCCCCGCACCGGCGGACAAAGTGCAAGACGCCGCCGAGCGCACGCTCCGTTGGCTGGATCGGTCGATCGCCTCGAGAAAGAACGGTGAGCAGGCACTCTTCGGAATCGTGCAGGGAGGCGTCGATGCGGATCTGCGCCGGTTCAGCGCGCGCGAAACGGCGGGCCGGGCCTGCGATGGATACGCCATCGGGGGGCTGAGTGTCGGCGAGAAAAAGGAAGAGATGCTCGCGTCGATCGAAATTGCGGTGGCCGAACTTCCGAAAGAGAAACCACGCTATCTGATGGGCGTCGGCACGCCTTTGGATCT
>JAZDIZ010000158.1:0-7843 GCA_043804515.1 Pseudomonadota bacterium
AGACCGGCTTTCCTTCCTGCTTTCGCCGGCCGCGGGCCAGCGTCCGAAGATACTGGACCTGGCCCACCCCGAGGCCCAGACGCTCGCCGGCTTGCCGACAGGTAAGCCCCTCCTTCTCCTGAAAGCGGAGCACCCGTTGGGCAAGGCGCCTTGATCGGCTGCCCAGTTTCAGCTTCCCGTCCTTACTCAGGCCGGCTTCGTTGATCTCCGCCCGCAGATCCTCGGCGCTCAGACCTCTCATATCTCTGCCTCCTATCTCGGAGGCTACAGACTCACGTCAGTTTGAAAAGACGGGGGAGGAACACGTCATACGATAAATCCGGAGCTTGGGGCGCCCATTGATCAGCCCGTTCGGGCTTGTATTTGGCGGTCGATGCATCAGGGAAAATACACGGAATGGGACATCACGCTGATACCTCTCTGGTTGGGGAAGCCCGACAAAATCGAATTCCAAACGCTTGAATGCAGGATCCAGACTCATTCAAATGGAAATGTCACGATTCTCGGAACTCCCCAAACTAAGCGCTCCAAAATCGTTGTGGAGATTCAGGGCCCAGTGACAGCGGATTCCTGGCAGCGTCAGCTTCGTGACGCAACGGTCAAGGCTCACTGCCAAGCAGCCGCGAGATTCCAAATCTGTGACCACGGCATGCCGTGACGCTCGGGAAATTGGGGACACGTACCAATTTCCGGCCTCCAGCAGTAATTGCCTAATCTAAAACGGCTTGGTTTTGAGCATCCGCGATGCGCTTCGCGATAATGGCGCGGACGCGGTCGCGCAGGGGTGTGACGTCGGCCTCGGTCATTCCTGCGGTTGAAATCGAATCCTCGAAGTACATGTCGATCGGCCCCGGATAGAACCGCCAGTCCCCTTTCCGGTTGAAAGCGTACGCGCCTACGAGGACCGTCGGGACGATCGTGGCTCCGCATTGCACCGCCAGGAAGAAACTCCCTTTTTTGAATGGCTGAAGCTCTCCATCTTTCGATCGAGTTCCTTCGGGCATCATTACCAGATGAAAGCCCTTGACGAAAACCTCCCTGACCTTCGCAAGGGATTGCATGGCGCGCTGTGTGTCGCCGCGCGGCGGGATCGGGACAAGCCCCATTCTGCGGGCCAGAATTCCATAGAAGGGCCAGCGAAAATGCGCGTCCTTTTGGACGCCGCGGAGGTGGCCGCCGATGACGTGGTAGAGGAAAAAGTGATCCAGAAAATTGATGTGGTTGATCGTGAAGATGTACGGCTTCTTAAAATCCAGCTTCTCCGCCCCGTGGACTCTCAGTCGCACACCCGTGCTCCAAATGATCAGCGCCACGAACGGCCGGAACACGGTGTCCAAAGCGTGTTGGGAGATGAAGAAGCTGGCGATCACGACGGATATGGCGCCGCCCGCGAGAGCGAGGCCCCCGAAAAACCACTGAACGGCCGAACGGATTGTGGCCCACAACGTGGCGTTATGAAGCTTGGGCGCGCTTTCCATGGGACTGAAGGGTTCGTCGGAGATATTGCCCCGTATACGATTTCTCGTCAGCTGCAATCTGTTCCGGCGTCCCGGTCGCGACCACCCGCCCCCCGCGCTCGCCTCCTTCCGGCCCCAAATCCAGGACCCAATCCGCCGTTTTGATGACGTCCAGTTGGTGCTCGATGACGATCACGGTGTTCCCCTGATCCGTCAGGCGGTGGAGAACGTCCATCAGCTTGCGGATATCGTCGAAATGCAGGCCCGTCGTGGGCTCGTCCAGAATATAGACCGTGCGCCCCGTGGAACGCTTGGCCAGCTCCTTGGACAGCTTGATCCGCTGCGCCTCTCCGCCGGAGAGCGTCGTGGCCGATTGGCCCAGGGCGATATAATCCAGGCCCACCTCCCGAAGGGTCTTCGTTATATTCCGGATGGAGGGGACGCGTTCGAAGAACTGTGCCGCTTCCGCCACGCTCATGGAAAGCACGTCCGCGATCGATTTGCCCCGATAGAGAATATCGAGCGTCTCACGGTTGTATCGTTTGCCGTGGCACGTGTCGCACGTTACGTAGACGTCGGGCAGAAAATGCATCTCGATCTTGATGATCCCGTCGCCGGAGCAGGTCTCGCACCGGCCCCCTTTGACGTTGAACGAGAAACGCCCCGGTTTGTACCCGCGCATCTTGGCGTCCGGAAGCTCGGCGAAAAGCTCGCGAATGGGTCCGAAAGCGCCGGTGTACGTGGCGGGGTTCGACCGCGGCGTTCGGCCGATGGGGGATTGGTCGATGTCGATCACCTTGTCGATGTGCTCGAGGCCGTCGATCGAGCGGATCTTGCCCGCCGGGTCTTTGGAATTGTAAAGATGCTGCTTGAGGATCGGGAAGAGCGTGTCCAGAACCAGCGTGGACTTTCCCGATCCCGATAAACCCGTCACGCACGTAAACAGGCCCACCGGAAACGCCACGTCGATCTTCTTGAGGTTGTGTTGCTCCGCACCCCGGATGCGTAGCCACTTTTTGCCGGGACTTCTCCGCCGGTCCGGCACGGGGATCTTTCTCAGGCCCGCCAAATACTGCCCCGTGAGCGACGAGGGGTTGGCCATGATCTCCTTGGGCGTTCCCTGCGCTACAACGTATCCACCCTTAATGCCCGCGCCGGGGCCCATGTCGATCACGTGGTCCGCCTCCAGGATCGTTTCCTCGTCGTGCTCCACGACCAGGACGGTATTTCCCATGTCCCGAAGGTGCTTGAGTGTGGCCAGCAGCCGGCCGTTATCCCGCTGGTGAAGGCCTATTGAGGGTTCGTCCAGGATATAAAGGACGCCCACGAGGCCCGAACCGATCTGTGTCGCCAACCGGATGCGTTGGCCTTCGCCTCCCGAGAGCGTTCCGGCCGTGCGGTCCAGATTGAGATAGTCCAGGCCGACGTTAATGAGGAACGCAAGCCGCTCGTTGATCTCGCGCAGGATCTTTTCGGCGATTTTGCGCTCCTTCGGCGTCAAATCCAGCGTCTGGAAAAATCCGAAGGCCCGCTCAATCGTCATAGCCGAAACTTCGGCGATGGATTTGTCGGCCACCTTGATGAACAGGGACTCCCGGCGGAGGCGAGCGCCCTGGCACACCTGGCACGGTACGAAGCCCATGTACTTCCGCTCCACGTCCTCGCGGAACTCCTCGGACTCGGTCTCGCGAAACCGGCGCATGAGGTTCGGAATCACGCCTTCGAACGTCTTGTCCGTGGAATAGGAACTCTGCTCCATGTCGTAACGGAACCGGACCACTTCCTCGCCGCTTCCGTAGAGGATCAACTGGCGCACCGGCTTGGACAGTTTTTCCCACGGCGTCGTGAGGGAGAATTTATAATGCTTGCCCAGCGACTCGAGCGTCTGGAAATGGAAAAACGACCAACGGGTGGACCAGGGCACGATCGCCCCGTCCCGCAGGGAGAGGGTCGGATTCGGAACGATCCGTTCCGGATCGAGGAAATCCTTCTGGCCCAGGCCTCCGCAGCCCGGGCAGGCCCCGTACGGATTGTTGAACGAGAAAATGCGGGGGGTGATTTCGGGGTACGAGATGCCGCAGTCGGGGCAAGCGAACGTTTCGGAAAAGAGGATTTCCTGGTGTTCCTTTGCCACGATTTCGGCCAACGCCAGGCCTTTTCCGACCTTGAGCGCGGTTTCCACCGAATCGGCCAGACGTTGGCGGATCTTGTCCTTGACCACCAGCCGGTCCACAAAAACCTCGAGCGTGTGCTTGAGCTTCTTGTCCATCGGCGGAACGTCGCCCAACTCGTGGACCTGCCCGTCCAGGCGCACCCGCGTGAATCCGTCTTTCTGAAGCTGGGCCAGTTCCTTCTGGTATTCGCCTTTCCTTCCCCGCGCGATCGGGGCGAGGAGGTTGATCTTCGTCCCGTCGGGAAAGCCCAGAATCTGATCCACGATTTGAGTGGCGGATTGGGAGCGGATGAGCTTGCCGCACTTATAGCAGTAGGGTTTTCCGATCCTCGCGAAGAGAAGGCGCAGGTAATCGTGGATTTCCGTGACGGTCCCGACGGTAGAGCGGGGGTTTTTGGAGGCGCTTTTCTGCTCGATCGAGATGGCGGGGGAGAGGCCCTCGATGGTTTCCACGTCGGGCTTTTCCATCTGTTCGAGAAACTGGCGGGCGTACGCGGAAAGCGATTCCACGTACCGGCGCTGGCCTTCCGCATAGATGGTGTCAAAGGCGAGGGAGGATTTGCCGGAGCCCGAGAGACCCGTGATGACGACCAGCTTGTTCCGGGGAATCTTGACATCGATCCCCTTGAGGTTGTGCTGGCGCGCACCCTTGACGTAGATGAAAGTCGGCTCTACCAAAACCCCGATCTTTTACACACCCCGCCCCCCGCAATCAAGGTGATGTCGAAAATACCTTACTCGGGAACTCGGTCACAGACCCGGAATCCGGAGACCGGAACCCGAATACCACCCAAATGGGGACACGTACGAATTAAAAAATCACCAGCGAAATTAAGCTCATAAGTCAGTTAGATCCTGTGGGCCTGCGAAATTGGTACGTGTCCCCAATTTCCGGCACTGGTAGGCTTAGGGCATGACCGAAGAAAAGAAAAAGCTGGGGGCCATCCTGATTGAAAAAGGGGTGATCGACCGGCATCAGTTGCTGGCGGCGTTGGAGCGTCAGAAAAGCTTTGACAAGAAGCTCGGCGAAACGCTGGCGGACATGGGGTTTATTTCGGAAATCGAGCTTACGAAAATCCTCGGGGAATACTTCCGCGTTCCGGCGATCGAGGTGGACAAATTTCCCGCCGAACCGAAGGCCCTGGCGCTGGTGAAGGCGGAGTTTTGCGAGAAGCACGATCTGATTCCGATCGCTCTTCGGAGCATCAAAGGCCAGACGAAGCTCGTGGTCGTGACGGCGGACCCGTCGGACATCAAGGCGCTCGATGAACTCAAATTCGTCGTGAATGTCCCGCTGGCGATCGGCGTCGCGGACCTGTCCTCAGTGCGCAAGGCGATCAAACTGAGCTACCGAGGCGGAAGGTTCACGCCCCGCGACGAGATCACGATCACGACCACCGTGCGCCCCGAAGACGCCGTTCTTGAGATCATCCGTGCTGGAGGCGAGGAAAAGATCGAAATGCCCGATATTACCGAAGTCCGGCCCACGAGCCTCGTGGTTCACGACTTGGTCCAGCTTCTCGTTTCAAAGGGCATTCTCACACCGGACGAAGCCAAGAAACTTCGCAAGGGATAAAATTCCTCGGCGGGCGACACGCCGGGGCGCCCGGGGCGGTGGGGCAGAGGGCCCAGGGAATCCGAGTCTTCACTCTATTCGAGTTCGGCGACTTTCACTTCTCGGAAGGCTTTTCGATCCTTGCTCAGTTCCAGCTTCGTGACCTTTCCATCCGTCATGGAAAGGCGGAACAGGTCGCTGTTCGCGGGATGGATTTTTGCAGCGTCACCGCAGGAAAGGCCGAGCATGAGGGCCAGGAGTTCGCGCACGACGCCGTAGTGTGCGACCAGAAGAACCGTATGGGCCGCTTCCGGCCGATATGTCTCCTTAAGAAACGGGCGAAGACGCTGATCCATGTCGTTCCGGGATTCGCCGCGGCCGAATCTGTACGCGCAATCGGCGTCGACGTGTTTAAACCCCTCCTTGGATTCGGCGCTGTCCATGGCGACGCCTTCGAGGTTTCCGAAGCTCATCTCATCCAACGCGCTTCGGATCTCCGGCACCAGGCCGAATCGGTCGGCCAAGGGCTCAGCGGTCTGGTGCGTCCGGGCCAACCGGCTGACATAGATCTGTTGAATGCCGTCCTTTTCGAGGAGCGCCGCAAGGGATCGGGCTTGTTCCAGTCCCTTCTCGTCCAACACGACCCGCGGATCCAGCCTCTGGCCGATATTTACATGCATCTTATTCGCGTATGTCTCGCCGTGCCGGGAGATGTAAATCACTTTCTCCCAAGCGAACGCGTTCGAGGTGAACAACAGAAGAACAACGACCAGGCTTCGCTGAAATCCGGACATGGCGCCTCCCAAGGACCCAAAAGAATCATATCGTGCGTGCCGGCACCAGAAATTCCTAATTGACGCGGTATTTTGGTTTGTCTCTTTTTAATCCGGCTTAGTCACGAGCCGCGGTGAATCTGGCGAGGTGGTCCGTTGTCTACGCTCCGTGGCTCGGATCGCATCACGGGGGACACCCTTAAGGGTGCCCCCCCCAGCGCGATCCTGCGCTTGACCTCCGTTCCGGCACCGGCCCACCCCGCCTGAAGTCCTCCGATGCCGGGAGCAGGCCATTTCGTTCGAATGGAAACTACAATCATAAATGAAGAATTCACACGAATGTGGATAGCGGAACGAGGACGGGCGGAATGAAAAAGCGTGACGGAAGCGGCCGTGTCGATGCATCCAAAACCACGGCCGCTGAGTTCCGAGCGGCGGAGGGCGGCGCAACGCCCGACGACCGCGTCTTTTTCGGACCGACCGGACTCGGTCCGCTTCCTTATCCAGGGACCGAAGGCGTTACGGATCTGGACGTATAATTTTGAGGAGCTAGCCTTCTACAAATTTCCTAGCTGCGTTGATGAGTTTCTGGCTCGCTTCGGTGGATTCAGCCTCGGCATATAGACGGAAAATAGGCTCCGTCCCCGACTTGCGGATCAGGACCCAGCTTCCGTCTTTGAGATAGAACTTGTAGCCGTCGATCCTGGAAAGCGTCTCCAACGGCCGCCCATCCCACTCCTTGGGCGAATTGTTCTCCAGGCGGTCCATCGCAGATTTGGCCTGCGATTCCGTCAGATGGAGGTCCAGGCGGATGAAGTAGTACGGGCGCTCCACCCTGCAAAGCTCATCGTAGATCGCCTTCAGCCCCTTTCCCTCGGTGGCCATCACCTCGAGAAGGAGAAGCCCCGTCAGAAGGCCGTCCCGTTCGGGGATGTGATCCATAATACCGACCCCGCCCGATTCCTCACCGCCGATCTGCGCCTCTCCGGCCACCATCTTGTCGGCGATGTACTTGAATCCCACCGGTGTTTCGAAACATTTCTGACCGTATCTTTTTGCGATCAGGTCCACCATCGGGTGGTTGAAGCGCTGCGCGCGATGGACCAGCGCTTCTTGCGGTTCTTGAGATAATGCCAATACACCACGGAAAGAATCTGCTGCGTCGTGAAAGGAGTTCCTTCCTCGTCCACGGCTCCCAAACGGTCCGCGTCGCCGTCCGTGGCTAGGCCGCACTGAAATTTTTCTTTGGCGACCAGCGCACAAAGCTCGCGGATGTTCTTCCCGATCGGCTCGGGGGGCGTGCCGCCGAATCCGGGGTTGTCGTCGCCGTGGATCTCCACGACGTCGATGCCCAGCGATCGTAAGAGCTCGACATAGAACTTCGAAGCGGCGCCGTACATAACGTCCAGAGCGATTCTGGGCTTCGATTTTCGGATCAGATCCAAGTCGAGCTGGCTCTTGACGGCTGCTAGGTACCGGTCCATCGGGTTGAAGAGCCGGATCCGTCCCGCCTTGAGCGCGCGCCTGAAATCCTCCGAAGTGGGGGTCGACAGATTCTCGTCGCGGAGGGCGACGATGTTCCTCTCGAATTCCTTCGTGAGCTGCGGCCGGGCCGACCCGCCGATCGTCTCCTTCACTTTGAAGCCGTTCCACTCGGGGCCGTTGTGGCTGGCCGTGATGACCGTGGCGGCCGCCGCGCCCGGCTCGTTCTTGGCGCACCAGGAAATCGCCGGCGTCGGAAGGTAAGTTTCTCCGAGCAAAACCTCGAACCCGTGCTCGGCATATACCGTGGCGGCGGTTTCGGCGAACGCCCTGGAAAGAAAACGCCGGTCGTGTCCGACGATCATCCGCGTTTTGTCCGGGGTGCGTTCCTTCATGGTTTCGG
>JAZDIZ010000159.1:0-7220 GCA_043804515.1 Pseudomonadota bacterium
GCCACCTCAAAGGTGCCGGCAGCCTCCGGCCGTCTCGTCCCTTCCGCTGTGACTCGGGCTCGCCAGCTCGCCCTCGTATCATTGTTGTGCGCACCAACCCGAAAGGGTTGGTGCGCCTGAAGGGACTCGAACCCCTGACCCCCGGCTTAGAAGGCCGGTGCTCTATCCAACTGAGCTACAGGCGCATGAACTCATAGCGACTTTTTCGTACCCTGTTTTGTATGGGGTGAGTGACGGGACTCGAACCCGCGACCCCCAGGGCCACAACCTGGTGCTCTAACCAACTGAGCTACACTCACCACAAAACAAGAGGGGTCAGTAATAAGCGAAACGGCGCCTCTCGCCAAGTTTCGCAATCGGCAAACGATTAACGAACCCGCCCTCCGGTCCTCGCGCTACCCGCGCTCGGCCTCCGGGCCCGGCCTCCCGGGCCACCCACGAAGTGGGTCCCCGGCCCGGTCTGGCCGTCTCGTCCCTCGGTTGAGACGAAGACTCGCCAGCTCGCCTTCGTATTTATTAGATGCTTTCGAGGGACTCGATCCCCCAGGGCCACAACCTGGTGCTCTAACCAACTGAGCTACACTCACCACAAGGCCGACGCCGCACAGTCATAAGCGAAACCGAACGTTTCGCCAAGCTTAAGGCGCCGGATTTTCTCTTTCCAGCCGCGTTTTGAGGGCCTTCCCCCTCTCGTGAGCCGGATCGATCCTCAGGAGTTCGTTGAGTTCCCGCAACGCGAGCGGAACGTCACGTTTCGAACCGGGCCGTGTGCCGTTGATCACGGCCGCGTTATAGAGCACCGACGGATGATGGGGTTCAAGCGCCGCAGCCCGCCCGATCGCACTTTCGGCCTCATCCCACCGCCCTCTCTCCCCCAACTCGATGGCGTAGTTCACCCAGGAACGAAAGCGGGAGGGAGCAAAATGCGCATCCCGTCTCCAAAGCGCGACGGGATCCATCCAGACCCGGATCTCCCCGCGCGCCAGAGAGGCCATGAGGAAAACGAGGCCGATCGAAAGAACGTACGTAAGGCGTTTCCGCTCGAACCAGACACCATTCAAAAAAGCGACCGTGAACAACGAGAGTCCGACAAGCATCGGGTAGAGAACCCGCGTGGCTTGAAGATCCAGAAGCGGAACCACGGAATGTGTGGGTGCCAAGCCGATCAGCGCCATCGCAAGCCCCAGCGCCCAAATCCGGTCCAGCTTTCTCCAGACCCCCACGACAAGGCCTCCCATGAGAATCCATCCCGTAGCGACGAGCCAGGGAGAAAAGAGCCAGGACGGAAGATCCCGGTCAAGAGTGAGCGGCCAAGGGATGAAGAACACGGACAGGTGCAGCGGCACGTACACTCCCTGCTTCCAAAGATAGAGGAACGGGTTCTCTACACCCGCGCCGATGGAATTCACGTGCGGCGACCTGAACAAGAGATAAAGCAGGGGCAAAGTTACGAGCGTGCCTAGAGAAGCGAACAAGAACGGCATGGACAGCGCAGGACGACCTTTGCGAAGCCTCCAAAGGTGGAGCAGGAGAATCCAACCTACGGACACGATGCCGTCCTCCTTCGATCCAATGGCCAGAATGAGTGCTGCAATTCCAAGTACGCGAAGGGCCCGCCGGCTGGAGAACAGGAGCAAGAGAGAGAGAAGGCCGAAAAGGACGGCAAGCAACGTCGAACGCGAATTGAAATACGCGACCGACTCGATCGTGGCTGGGTGGCAGAGGAACACAACCGACGAGAAAAACGGGATCAGGCCCGGGCCGATTTCGCGGCTCAGGAGGAGAAAGAGCAACGCCGCATTGGCGGTGTGCAAGGCAATATTTCCCATATGCGCCGCCCGGGCGTTCGTTCCGGCCAGGGCGCCCTGACCGGCAAGCGACAGATTGTAGACCGGCCGCGTTTCCTGCAGGCCGTTGCGGAAAATGTCGGAAGCATTGTGGGGGTTGAGGATCCGGCGATTCTCAACGAAATGGGGGTAATCATCGTAGTAGTACGGAACGTTCCTCGCGGGCCAGAAGAGAACGCCGCCCATCAGAAGAACGAAAACGATTTCAATCCACTTCATTCAGCAGCCGCCGGCCTTCAAACCCGACAAATAACTCACGGATGGTGAAAGGGGTCAAAGAACTCTGGCCCGGATGGGGCAGAGCTGACGCATGTGCTGAACTCTTCCCTCGGTTCACATTCATAACTAATTGAAATTGCTGTTTATTTTATCTATTCTGGCTCATAGAGTTGGCATCCGGATTGCTATATATAGCGGCACCTGCATGAGCCGCCTGGCTTACATCTTTGGAATGGTTGGAATCCTGTTAGGATTTTTGCCGAGTTTTGCCCGTTCCGGCTTCGCGTTCACCCCGTCCCAGGACTGCACGATCCAAGACCTCTTTGCGGGTTCGGACGAATGCCTCACCGCTCTCCGGCGGGATTGGGCACTGAGTTACGTCGCGTCTCGGGCCCGCGATTGTTACAAGGCCCGCCTCATCGCTTTGCAAAACGATCACGCATCGATCCCTTCGAGTCGAAAATCGGACATCGAGACTTACTTTGGAGACTCCCGGTATAAGGCTGAAGCGGCCTGGGTGGATCCTCTCGTGGATCAACTGGCTCGCGACGTCTTCGGCCGTTATCCCCTAGTTTGGTTGGACCCGAACGGGAAAGTCCAGATTCAGGCGGAAGTGGCTTGCCGCCAGGCGATGAATGCGCTGGATGCTTATGCGGAGGAAAAGCGCGAGATCGAGGACGCCCGGTTCGCCATTCCGAAGAACCTAGCCAGTCTTGCTTTCAACCTCGCCAAGCTCACTCGTGATGCGCCCGGAGAGGCGTGGAAAAGTATCCGGGGGACGGCTCACACCGGAGTTGTTATTGCGAAGCTTTATCTTACGAACCCGGGTCAAGCGAATGAACTGATCGCATCCAAGGCGGGTGAAACCGTGGATGCCGTGACCTCCCTGGCAAGGAACAGGCGCCCGATCTTCATTCATTACAAAAAGGCGTATTTCACGATGATTCAATCGACGGATGCCTCGGGAGAAGCGGAAGCTAAAGTGGTCTTTGCAGGGTTCTCCGCCGCCGCCCTAGACAAAGCCTTGCGAGCGGCTCCCAAGGTCGTGATCTGGGTGAAGAACGAAGTACAGTTTGTGCGCGCCTTGGAGACCGAAGTGCAGGCTCTGCGAGTCGAAAAGGCCGCATTATTGGCGGAACGCAGTGCTCAGGCGGCCAGAACCGCGGAATTGGAAGCGGAAGTGGCAACATTGCAGAGGGATCCGCTCTCGGGCGTGCTGAACCTCAATGCTCTAATGAACGGGAGGGCAAGGGCGCTTGTGGATCAGATGTTCGCGAGTGAAGAACCCCTCACGATGGTTTTCTTTGACGGCAACAAGTTCGGCCAGTTCAACAAGCTCCTGAGCCAGGTGCACGGGAATCGCATGATCGCCGTCATGGGCGAGGAGTCGACGCTGGCGATTCGCCCTGGAGACCTCGTCGTTCGCGTGGGTGGGGATGAATTCATGGTTCTGGCTAGGAACGCCGGCAAGGCGGAAGGAACGGCTGTGGGGGACCGGATCGCTTCGCGCATATTCGGACATCCCGAACGGAGAAAAATGGCGGAAAGCGCTGCGAACGTCGCGCGAGACGAGGGGATCGCTTTTCCAGATCCCGGACGAATCGGCACGATCGAATACGTCGTCGAGGAACGCCAGGCGGGAGATACGTTCGATTTGTTGTTTGAACGGGCTTCCAAAGCTTTGGCGGACAAGAAGCGACAGATCGCGAATCAAGCCACGACAGGTCCGACTAGCTGACACCTGCCCGATCTTGCACATTTCTCCGAATCAGCCACTATCCCCGGCCACGCGCCATTAGCTCAGTGGATAGAGCATCGGGCTTCGGACCCGAGGGTCGGCGGTTCAAATCCGTCATGGCGCGCCATTCAAGCTTTGATCGAAGCAAAGCCGAAAATCTAGCGTTAGCTTGAAAGGTTGGTGCCGCCGGAGGGGCCGGAAGATGGCCTTTGTAACGGGTTGTAGCGAAAGGCGAAATCAACAATAACAAACGGATAGCCATTTTCGATTTCGGTAGAGTTCACGCCAGTTCACCTGTTTTCAGTAACGATGTTACTACGCTGTTACCATGAAATGGGCCTGGTATTGGTAGAGCCGGAACGGCGCGAACTCCGCCACCCGCCTCTAATTTCTTTCGAGCGATTCCGGATCGGCGTACCAATGAGCCGTCATTTCAACGAATTAGGGAGTCTTGATTATGTACATTCAATGGACATATAATGAACCTAGGAATTTGGAGGTCATGTTATGACCCCAGATTTTGGGTTCGATGACGATGAAACGGGAGAGCGCTTTGTTTGGGATGCCGACAAGGACACAAAGAACCGGGAGAAACACGGGATCTCGTTTGTGGAGGCCCTTGCCGTGTTTCAAGATCCCAAGGGTCTGGAATTCGAGAACCTTAGGCACTCCAGCCCGAAGGAAAAGCGCTTCTTGCGTGTGGGCAAGATGTCGAGCGGGGAAGTCGTCGTCGTGAGTTACACGTGGAGGGAAGGAGTCCGACGGATCATCACAGCCCATCGAAGCCGGACATGGAGGGATGTATATGAAAAAGAAATCTCAAAGTAATCAATGGCGCCAAGTGAAGAATCCACAAATTTTTTCAAAAGATGATGTTCAGCTTCGAAACGTCAAGGTTGACGTCCATATGAAGATCGATGCGGACCTGATCGAATATTTCAGAGAACTCGCGAATAAAATGGGCAAGGGCTATCAGACGCTGCTCAACGATCATTTGCGCCAAAGCGTATTTGAAGAGCGTAATCTAGAGGAGCGAGTCGAAAAGATCGAAAAAGCACTTCACGCTGTTGGGGTTCAGAAATAGGGCTTTCACGGAGCATCAACGGTCCGCTTAATTTGGGGTCACTCCACGGAGGTGCTCCCGATTTCAACCGAACCAGAGGATACTCATGGCGATAAAGGTTGGGATCAGGGCGGCCACAAAGAGCCTCCCCGGGCGTATGCCGTCCGGGCCGAACTTGTCCTGGAGGACGGAATATCCTGCAGGGTTGGGAGCGTTCGCGATGACCGTGAGCCCGCCGCCGGCGACCGCTCCAGCGACCAACGCGTACTTAAACACTTCCGAGACGTTTTCGACCTGGGAACCGAGATAGGTCAGAGCCGCGTTATCCGTGACCGCCGTGAGCGCAGCGGTTCCCAGGAACAAGGGTAAGGTGTCCAGCCGACGGATCAGGGGCTCAAGCCACCAGCTTTGAAGCGCTCCCAGAACCACCAGGCCGCTCAAGAAAAAGGCCACCAGGAGGCTTTCTCGGATCTTGAGTGCGTCCTGGAATTCCTGTGTGATCGACACGATACCCAGGAAGAACAGGAACAGGCCCAGAAAGATGGCCGGGTGGTGGGCGGTCACGACAATCGCGGTCAGGAAAAACAAGTGAACCAGAACGAGCGCAACGGGTACCGACCGCTCCGTTTCATCATGAACCTGACGGGAAAGGTCCTTCAATTCGGACCGCAGAAACGTGGCGGCCAGCAAGGCGTTGAGAAGGGTGGCCAGAGCCGCTTTCCACCCGAAGGTCGCGAGCATGAATCCGAGACCCCAATTCCATTGGGTCGCCACCATAAGCACTGGCGGAGCCGCATAGGGCGTCAGAACTCCTCCGATCGAGACATTCACGAAGAGAACGGCAAGCGTGATGTACTTGAAACGGTCCGAGACCTCTCGACCGAAGAACCGGTCCTTCATCAGTAGCGCAGTGACGGTCATCGCGGCCGGTTCGGTGATGAGGCTTCCCAACAGGGGGCCGACGGCCAGACACGAAAAATAGACGGAGGCCTCCCGCCCTACGGGCAACATTTTCGCAACACCAAAGACAACCTTCCGTGCCAGATGCAGAACGGGCCGCGTGGCCGCCACCGTCATAACGGCTAGAACAAATAGCGGCTCGGTGAATCTCAAACCCTCGACGTACTGAATCGCCCCGCTTCGTCCTTGAAAGAGCGCAATCGCAGCCACCAAAACACCCGCCCAGAAGCCGAAAACGATCTCCACCTCGCCCAGGAGATGCAGGAGATTCTCTCCAAAAGAGCCTTCAGGGAAGTGACCGGCGAAATGCCGGAAGCGGCTCGTCAGGAAGGTGTGAATGACGGCGACAGCAAAAAGGCCGGTTGCAGCGATTTCAATATTCGTCGGAGACATGATGACATTTCCGCCGTGTCTACTGACCCCCTTAAAAAGAGAACCGGCGCGCCCTTTCCCTGAAGAAGGAGGAAAGGAAAACCCGCGCGGGACGCGACCCGGGACCAGGAGACGCGCGCCGATTCCCCGTCTGGGAAGCGTTCGTTATGTCACGATCCGCACCCAGAGAGCCAAAAGCGCCCAGAGACCCGCGGTTCCCAGCGTCCACCAAAGGAGATATCGCCGGAAATGCTTCCATGTCGACGGCTCCCCACGCGCGTCAAGACCGTGTCCGGACCAGATGGTGAGGAACCGCGCGCCGATCACGAGGCCAAAGCACACGAAGTAGATGATGACCGAACGTCGATGATTCTGGCGTGGGTCCACCAGCACCGAGAGCGCCATCATGGTCATGAGACCCGGCCCGAGAGCCATCCAGAAGACTCGTAAAATCATGTGACCGAAGGTCATGTTGTTTTCTTCGTTTCTAAATAACCCTTTCGCAACCCAGGACGCACTTGACCCGATCTCAGCGCGGACGCACGGCCGCGGGGACTCATCTCAATTGCAATGAGCCGTTGTACAGCCTCAGCGTTTTCCGCACCGCGCAGGAAGAGGACAACGGCGTCCTCACTCCGAATCACGCGGTCCTTAAAGTCTCGGACAGGCACCAGCTTGCCCCCCAACTGCTTCACGTACGCGTCGCTGAAGACGCCGACCCCTTGCCCCCCCTGGCAGAGAAGGAAGAGCGTCAGCGGATCCTCACCGCGAACGGTCGAGGGAGGCGAAATCTCCGAATCGGAAAGAAGCACGTCCACAGCGGGGTCGTCGTGTGCAACGAGCAATGGAAGTTTGGAGAGAAGCTCAGCCAGGGCGACACCCTTCCAACGCGGCGCCACAAACAATCGAACGGGAGAGGAGGACAAAAGCTTCGAGATCAGGTCGCTCCGGTCGCTCCGCCGGTGAGAGAACCCGAAGTCGAACCGCGCCTCCAGCAACCCCCGTTCAAGAGCGTCGTGGG
>JAZDIZ010000160.1:0-3355 GCA_043804515.1 Pseudomonadota bacterium
CGGTACGCGAACCCCTCGGAAAAGACCCGATCCAAGTACCCTTTAGCGATCGCAGGCATGCCTGCCCACCAAAGAGGGAAGATAAACGTGATGACGTCGGCCCAGGAGATATGTGCCTGCTCTGCGCAAATGTCCTCGGCAGGCGGCCGTTTCCCGGCTTGTTCCAAGTCCGAACCTTGCAAGACCGGCTTGAAGCCGATCGCGTATAGATCCCGCACGCGGACTTCATGTCCGGCGTCCCGCAGGGCTCCCGAGAATTCTTCCAGAATCGCGTGGTTAAAGCTCTTTGGGTTCGGATGGCTGTAGATGATGAGGTGGTTCATGGGAGCGCGTAAGCTTACTTCGAAATTGGGGACACGTACCAATTATGCGTAAATCATGGCGTCGCGGGGCCAAAACCGGCGGGATACTCGACCCATGCCGCGGCGATCCCCTGGTGGGCCGTGGCCCAAAGCGTCTTTCCGTTTTCGAGTGAGGCGAAAAAGAAGGGTTTCAGCGTGCTTTCGCTGGCCAGATTGAACGTGTGCCAGACCCAAAGGACCTGCTTTCTCCCCTTCACATTCTCACAACCGGCCAGGCACTCGGTTCGATCGAACTCCTTCATGTAGTAGCGCATCGCTGTGGCCGCCTCGGGAGACATCGTGACGATTCCGGGGCGGTCCTTGAACTTCTCCAACTCTCCCTTTATTTCGGAAGCTACTCCACGGTAGCCGAACCGCGTTCGAAAGAACTGGGCGTACGGCAGCTGGCTCCGAAGACCTACGAGAAGGACGACCATCACAGCCAACCAGAGTCCTTTCGGCCGGACTCGTGCCAGCACCAACGCCACACCAGTGACCATGAACGGAAGGATGAGGATCACGTTGCGCGGTTCGTAGACCGGCCGGAACGCCTTGCAGGCGATCTCCACCGCGAACAGTAAGAAAACGGGGAACCAGGCCAGCACCAACCCCTGAAGACGTTCAGCCTTGCGCTGTGACGTGAGTCCGCCTTCGGGCCGGATCAAATTCATCAGAGCCATTCCGACCAGAAACACGTAGACCCAGGAAAAAACGAGGAAGCCTTCAAGAACCAGCGTTCCCAAAGGTGTCGGAATCGCCTTGAGATCCCCATAGAGAGGCCTCGATAGGAAGATGAGCGCCGAACCAGCGAGGTAGAGAACGCCGAGTCGTTTGAATAGGCCGGAATTTTCTCGGATCACCGCAACTAGCCCGGCCCGGGGTTCCGAGTTTCCCCCCTTCCACCTTTTGAAGGCCGGGAAGCTCAGAACCCAGAGAGCAAGAAACAGAAAAGCAATATAGCCGGCGTATGCGGGGCCTCCCGGTGTAGCGAGGCTCCCGCCGACTGGTGAAAGGCGTGAGAGGAGGTCCGGCAGCTTCACGGCGCCGAGTAGGTGGGATTGCTTCAGGTGCAGCGCGTGATACGCAAGGCCCGGCATCCAGAACGAGAACATCACCAAGGTGACTGCCTGCGACGTCCACCAGTTCCGGCGCTTGGCGAGCGAGAGCGACGACGCCATCGACAGGAACGCAAAACACTCGAACGCCACCAGAAGGATGGCGAAGTAATGAGTCAGCAGCAGAAAACTGTTGGAGAGCACAAGGCCGATCCAATGGACTTTCCGGCATTTGGGTAAACGTAACATGCGGAGAAAAAAACAGAGACTCAACGCCGTCAGGAGAAAAAATAAAATGTAGGAACGGAATTCCGAAGAGTAGAAAAGAGCGAAATGATGGAAAGCCGTCAGAACGACGGAAGCGATCGCTGCTCCGTACCCTCCGGCGATCCATCCCAGCCAGAACATGGCCGCCAGGGACGCGACTCCGATGACGGCGGATAACGAACGCCCCCCTTGGTCCGAGGCGCCGAATACAGCTACCCACGGCTTCGCCAGGAGAAGGAAAAGAGGAGGATGACTATCCCGCTCCAGGATGCCGGGAAACAGGCTTGTCCAATCCGACTGCGCCAGCTCCAGCGTAACGATTTCATCGAACCAGAGCGAGTCCCGCTTGAGCGTCTGCGCCCGGAACATCGATCCGGCGATCAATGTGTAAATCACGATTGCTGCCGCGACGGTTCCGAAAAGCCATTTCATTCGGATCATGGGTGACCGTCTATTCCCGGCCTCCGCGGAGCCCGACAAATGGTGCCTTGAAACCAAAGTTCGATTTTAGCTGGCTCCAACGCTTTAGCTCCGCACCAAGTCTTCGGTTACGCATTAGAAGTGCCCCGAACAGGAATCGAACCTGTATCTCAAGCTCCGGAGGCTCGCATTCTATCCGTTGAACTATCGGGGCGTTTGAGAGGTCCCCTCATATCAGATTCCTATGATGCGTCCAAACACGCTGAGCAGCGCTCTCACGGTTCCTGGAACAGGAATGCGGCGGCTCTCGCCGCCAGCGTTGTGGGGAGAGCCTCTCGCACCCGCCTTCGCTAGTGTTTTGGCCGGGCAAGCCTCGACGAAGCCTTCGCGAAGTCGGGTACCCGCTCGAGGCTGCCATTGGAAACATGCAACGTGAACCTGTATCTCAAGCTCCGGAGGCTCGCATTCTATCCGTTGAACTATCGGGGCCGTAGAGGGCTGACTTCATACCAGATTCCGGCAATGGCTCCAAACACGCTGAAGAACTCTCTTATCGTCAGTAGAACAGGAATGCGGCGAGGGAATCCGGAGACGCGTAACTGAATCGGAATTCTTGAGAAAGTACGAATTCGGAACCAGTCGTGTGTCTCGCGATACTACGGGCCCTTAGGAGGTCCCCGCTGCGAGGGGAAGGCGGGCGGGACGAAAAAGCGTGTCGGAAACGGCCGTCTCCATGCTTCCAAAATCACGGCCGTTGAGCACCGAGCGGCGCCGAACGGCGTAACGTGAGGCGACCGCGTCTTTTTCGGATCGACCGACTTTCCATCGCAGCCTGGACACATCCAAAATCACTGAATCACTACGCGATACGAGCCTCACGGAGCGCTGGCATCGGCCCACCCCGCCTGACTTGTCACGACCGAAGCTTCTGCGGGTTCCTTTCGGCGAATTCTTTGAGGAGTTCTTTGGACTTCGCATCCAGATGCTTGGGGACCACGATGAAAATACTTACGTATTGGTCGCCCCTTTTGCCGTCGCGGCGATAGATGCCCTTCCCTTTCAGACGCAGCTTATGGCCGCTGGAACTAGCGGCCGGAAGTTTCAGCTCCACCGGACCGTCGATCGTGGACACCTGGATCTGGGCTCCCAATCCGGCCTCCGAAACGCTCACGGGAACCGTGACGTAAATGTCGTTCCCTCGCCGCTCGAACGGCGGGTGTTCCTTCACCGTGAGTGTGAGATAGAGATCGCCTCGGCGGCCGCGTCCTCCCG
>JAZDIZ010000161.1:0-7936 GCA_043804515.1 Pseudomonadota bacterium
ATGACCGTACTTCCGACGCTGACGTGTGAGCCGAGTTACCGCCCGAGAAACTTCTTGATCGCGCGGAACTGGCTTTCGCCGTCAAGGCCCGCCTCGGCGACCACTTTGTCGCCCTGGCCGCTTCCAAGGAAGTGTCCCTTCTGGAACGGGTGCATCGTGGCTTCGCGTCCCTTCACGGAACGGACCCAACGGTACATCGTGGGAAGCGTGAAGCCGGTGATCCCCATCGCCTGCTCGCCCGCCTTGGCGGGAAACACACTTTCCTGTTCCTTCGCCGGCAACAGATCGAACAGCTCCGCGCTCGCGACGTAATACACATTCAGATCGATGCCCGCCTTCTCGAGAAGCGGAAGCGCCTTCTGGACGAACTCGTACGCCACGGCGCTTTCCTGCAACACCACGGCCCCGTCGCCTTTCCCTTTCGCCGCTCGCAGCACGTAAACACCGGTTGACGCGGCCGACGCGGGGGCCAGGCCGAGTTTCGCGCGATCCAGCACGACCTCCGGCGGCCTCGTCACGAACGGGACGATCACGGCCGGACGCTTTTGGAACGCCGACGCGATCAGCGTCGCGATCTCCTCGGGTTCCCAGGGCGTAAGCGTGATGACCGTGCCCTTCGGGAAGTTCTCCTGCATCAACTGAAGCGCCTGCGGATCGGCGTGCGTCGGGCCGTCCTCGCCGGTCTTGAGGCCCGCGTGAGCGCAGACCAGAATGATCGGATCGAACGGGTCGCCCGAGACCGTTTGCCGGGCCTGCTGGCCGATGCAGTGCAACCGGGCCGCGATGTGCCCCAACGGAGCCAGGAAGGCTCCGTAGGAAGAAGCCACACCGATGTGATGGCCGTAGGCCGCAAGGCCCGAGAGAATCCCGGACTGGGCGTCCTCGCAGATCCCGCCGATCGAGAGGAGCCGCGCCAAGGGATTCTTCTGAGCGTTGAAATAGCCGGTGGGGAACGACTCGGCGATCACGTTGACGCTCGTGGAGCCGATCAGATCCGCGGACGCCACAAGAAACGCGCCGCCGCTTTTCTTGTTGTAAAGATTGAGAACGCGCCCCAATTCCCCGCGCAGTGTCGAGCTCGCGCCGGGTTTTAAAAAGCCGTCGCCGGTAGGGTGCGCCTTCGCGAAATCATAAACCGCGTGGACGTTGGGTGCGCCTTCTCGCGGTTTCCGCCCGAGCTTGTTGAGACGCTCGCGCGCCCCCTCCAAGCGGTTCGCCAGGAATTCCGGCACCGCCCGGTTCCTCTCCAACGCCTTGCGCACGATCGAAAGAGCGTCCCAGTAGCAGCGTTCGATCGTGACGTCGTCCGTTCCGCCGCCGCAACGCTGTGCGCCCTCCGGGCAGTGCGGAAGCTCGGCTTCCCCCGGCTCCAAAAGGGACGCGACCGCCGTGTAGAACGCGTCGGCGCACAGCTTGTGCCCCGCGCCGTGCGAAGCCTTCCCTTCGATGCCGTACTGCCATCCCTTCGTCGTCCGGTACACGATCGCCGTGGGCTGGCCGTTCCGGATCTCGAGCGCCAGTTTCTGCGCCGCCACGATCTCCTGAAAATCCAGGCCGTTCGGAACGAAGACCACGTTCCAGTCGTTGAGGTAGCAAAGTTCCGCCGGATCCCATTGGACGTAATCCCCGGGCTCGCTTCCCTCCCGGCACACGTTGTTGGAATCGATCGAGGCCTGGTTCCAATCCACGTGCAGGATCGCGTTCGAAAGCGAAGCCGTCCCGGCGGCGGCCAGTGCTTCCGCGACCCGCCCCGGCGTCATCCCGCCCTCTCCTTCCACGATGTGGATCCGGGGCGCCGCGTGGCCGTAGACATCCGCCGCCGCATAAGCCAATCCCAACGACGAGGCCAGGCCCACACCCGAGGCTCCCGTGGAGAGCTTCAGAAAGGGCGTCGCCGGCGTGGGATGCCCGTCCAGCGCCTTGGATTTGAATTCGGAAAAGAGCGGCGTCTTCTTGATGGGGTTCTGCCGGAATCCGATCAGGTCCTCCAAGCGGAGCTGCCGTTTCACGTCCTTGGGAAGAAGTTGAGGCGAGGCGATCCGCGCCACCTCGTTCCGGAGCGCCCACATGGAATAGAGGCCGAGGGCCTTGTGCCCCGCCGCATACGAGACGAGGTCCGCGTCCTGCCGGTCGGGGTCGGAAAGATCGTAATCCATCGTGTGGTACAGAATCGCCGCGACGAACCGGCCCGAAGAAATCGAGCCCCCGGGATGCCCCGACATGGGGACGTAGTTGTAGAGCAAGGCGCACATCGACCGGTAGATCTGGTCGAACCGCTCGAATCGTTCGAGTTCCTGGGTCGAGAGCGGGGCCTTCCCCGTCTGCAGCTCGTCGTGGGCGTTCACGTACACGGCCCGGCGGGGGCCGAGTTTCATCGCTTCCTTTTTCATGACGTTCTCCCGGTTCGGGTTTTAAGAGAGGTGCTTCCCTTCTTTGACAAACGAGGCAAAGCCCGTCTTGTCGTTTACGGATGCATTGAAGCGTTTCATCCCCTCTTTGAGGTCTTCCATCCCCGTGGCGACGGAGAAGCGTAGATAGTGCTTCCCTTCGGAGCCGATCGCTCCGAACGCGCGCCGGTCCATCGTAGCCACGCCGTGGTGGAACAGGAGGAACATCTGGTAAAGCGTCGCGGGGCTGCTCTTGGCCTGTGTTTCATTGGGAAGCCGCCGGTACGCATCGATCGCCCCGATTTCCTCGCAAACGCCGCCGATGTTCGGGAAGACGTAAAACGCCCCTTTGGGCATCTGGCACTTGACGCCCCGGACCGCGTTCAGCTCGCGCACCACGAAATCGCGCCGCTCCTGGAACGCCTTCACCATCTTGGAGACTTCCACGGGACTCTCCGGGGACTCGATCGCGACTTTCGCGCCCATCTGGTTGTAGGCCGAGATGCACGAGAAGTAGTTGATGTTGAGGTTTTTCTGGATCAACGCTTCCTGCGGCGTGGGGAAGACGGCCCAACCCACCCGGCCGCCGGTCCACGAGTACGATTTCGAAACTCCCGAGGCGATGATCGTCCGATCCGCCATCCCGGGGAACGAGGCGACCGAGACGTGCTTGCTTCCGTCGAATAGAATGTGCTCGTAGATCTCGTCGGAATAGACCCTGCATTCTTTCGGGGCCTTCTTCTGGATCACGCCGACGATGGACTCCAGCTGTTCTCTGGACGCCACGCCGCCCGTCGGGTTGGACGGGAAGTTCAGAATGATGATCTTCGTCCGGTTCGTGATGAGCGGTTCCAGGTCCTCGCCGGTGAACGCGAAGCCTTTCTGCTCATCCAGGTGCATCGGCTTCGGAGTGGAGCCGAGGTACGTCGTGAACGACTCGTAAATCGGGTATCCGGGGCTCGGATAGATCACCTCGTCCCCGGGGTTGCAGTACGCTTCCTGGCACAAGCCGATGGGGGGCTTGCCGCCCGGATAAACCACCACCCGGTCCGGCGTGATCTTAAGGCCTCTTCGTGCGCCCACGTCTTTCGCAATGGCCTCGCGCAGCGGCATGATTCCCTGCGGGTCGCAATAGTGCGTCATGTCGTTGTCGAGCTGGCGCTTCACTTCCTCGCGGATGTGCTTCGAGAGCGGAAAATCGGGTTCGCCCAGGTTGCAGCGGATCACTTTGGTGCCGCCGTCTTCCACCTCTTTGATCAGCGGTCCCATTTTGAAGGCGTTTTCAGAACCCAAAACCGAAATCCGATCCGCGATTAATGCCATTTTTCTCCCCTGTTGGCCGCTTTGTACTGTGCCGGCGGCCTGCTACAAATTCCTAGAGAATTACGCCCGAGCCGAAGTGCCCCCACCCCGGGCGGCGGCCCATACTACGCTTTCAAAAGTCCAAGAAAACCGAAAAAGATCGGACGCCTAGCGCGCTGACAGTCCCGCCTGGAGCCGCTCCCGCAGCGTAAGGAGCTCCTTGGGAAGCCGGTCCTTCAATTTCTCGAAAAATTCCCCCTGAGATGTGAACTCTTCCGCCCAGTCCGCCGGGTCGATCGAAACCAGTTCTTGGAACCGGGCATTCGTCACATCCCCGCTCCCGCGCCAATCCAAATCCTCGTACCGGGGCACCCATCCCAGAACCGTTTTCGCCGCCTCACCCTTCCCTTGCGAACGGCCGATGATCCAGGCCAGGACCCTCATGTTTTCGCCGAACCCCGGCCAGAGAAACTTCCCGTTCGCGTCTTTGCGGAACCAGTTCACGCTGAAGATCTTCGGAAGATCGGAGGCCTTTGAGGCCATCTCGAGCCAATGCCGGAAATAATCCCCCATGTGGTAGCCGCAAAACGGAAGCATCCCGAACGGATCACGCCGGACCACGCCGACTTCGCCCGTGGCAGCGGCCGTGGTTTCGGAGCCCATCGTGGCCGCCATGAACACGCCGTGCACCCAGTCGAAGGATTGAAGAACCAGAGGGATCGTCTTGCTCCGCCGGCCGCCGAAAATGAATGCCGAGATCGGCACACCCTTCGTATTTTCCCAATCAGGATCGATCGCCGGATTTTGCCGGGCCGGCGCCGTGAACCGGGCGTTGGCGTGCGCGGATTTCCGGCCGCAATCGGGCGTCCACTTCCGGCCCTGCCAGTCCGTGAGTTCCGGCGGCGGCGTGTCGGTCATCCCCTCCCACCAGACGTCGCCGTCGGGCGTGAGCGCCACGTTCGTGAAGATCGAGTCTTTCCGGATCGAAGCCATGGCGTTGGGATTCGATTGTTCGCTCGTTCCCGGCGCCACGCCGAAGTAGCCCGCCTCGGCGTTGATCGCATACAGGCGCCCGTCCGCTCCGGGCTTGATCCAGGCGATATCGTCCCCCACGCTCGTGATCTTCCACCCTTTCATCTCCTTGGGCGGTATCAGCATCGCGAGGTTCGTTTTCCCACACGCGCTGGGAAACGCCGCGGCCAGGTACGTCTTCTCCCCCTGGGGCGATTCGGCTCCCAGGATGAGCATGTGCTCCGCCATCCATCCTTCGTCGCGCGCCAGAACGGAGGCGATCCGGAGGGCGAAGCATTTCTTGCCCAGAAGCGCGTTCCCGCCGTACCCGCTCCCGAACGACCAGATCGCCCGCTCTTCGGGAAAATGAACGATGTATTTCTGTTCCTTGTTGCACGGCCAAGAAACGTCCTTTTGGCCCGCCGCCAGCGGCATGCCGACGGAGTGGAGACATGGAATGAAGCGCCCGTCCCCCAAAACGTCCCAGACTTTCGTTCCCATCCTCGTCATGATCCGCATGTTCACGACCACGTATGCGGAATCGGTGAGTTCAACGCCGATATGCGAAAACTTGGACCCCAACGGCCCCATGGAGAACGGGATGACGTACATCGTCCTCCCCCGCATGCAACCGTCGAAGAGCTTCCGAAGCGTGGCCTTCATTTCGGCCGGGTCTTTCCAGTTGTTCGTGGGGCCGGCATCCTCTTTCCTTTTCGAGCAGATGAACGTGTGGTCTTCGACTCTGGCGACGTCGCTTGGATCGGAAAACGCGGCGAAGCAGTTGGGCCTCTTTTTGGGATTCAGCCGCGTGAACGTCCCGGCCGCGACGAGTTCGTTGCACAATCGGTCGTATTCCTCCTGAGATCCGTCGCAGAAATGCACCCGGTCAGGCTTGCACAACCCGGCCATCTCCTCGATCCATGCCTCAAGTTTTTTGTTGTGAACGTTCTTTGGGAAATCGAGCATTCGCGCCACCTTTCAAGCGCCGCTTATCTACCACATCAAGCGATATTGCCAACCAAAGGGCGGTAAACTGCCTTCGCGCTCAGCCGATGCTTCTATGCCGCCTTTTCAACCAATATTTTGGTCCGCAGGCCGAACGGCTTTAGGAATCTGTCGAGCATATACAAAGTCGGGGGTATCCGGCCTTTCAGCATCCGGACTACGTTCGGGGCAGCGACCTTGCTCATCCTGGAAAATTCCTTTAGCCCCATGCGCGTGATTGTGATTCGCAGCGCTTCCTCCAACTCCAAGCCTTCCGACCCCTCCATAAGCGCGAGGAGAAATCCTCGCACGTACTTCGGATTCTGAAGTCTTTCGCTCAATTCCTCATCGTATGACTTGTTTCGAAACATATTCCCTTCCGTCGCTCGTCCTGGACTTCCGGATCCGTTTCAATCATGGCTTCTAAGATTATCACATATGATAATCATCAACCAAACTACGATTTCGGAAAGAGCAATACGAGTGGCGTACGTACCCGAACAAACCTTGTGGAATTTCAGGAGGTTCTGCGTTCCAGGCCGGCCGGAAATCGGCCTCCGGGATCAGAATCCGGCTACAGCCTCCGTCCCCGATTTTGCCACGATCCACGATGTAGTCGATCACGTCGCGGGGGCGAATGGATCGGAGGTGGACGCTCCTCCGGGCAAACCTGGCCATCAGAAACTTCGAAACGTGCCACATAAATAGTGAACACGTCTGGGGGGTAACCCCGCAGGATTCCTGAAGATGTTTTCGATATTGCGCAAGCAGCGTAGCTCCGGTACTTCGATGTCGTCGATTCATAGTTGGCTCCTTTCGGTAAAACGTTAAAGGCCACACGATACGGGGGATGACGTGAATCTCACGGAAACAGAGGATCCGGCTTTCACATGCGACGCGGCGGGTCTACGAGGACGCAGATGGACGGCCTCCTGGCCCACATTTGAAGATCTCTGGATGGCGTATCGTCAATGCCGCCTCGGAAAAGCCGCGCGTCCTCAGCAGATCGGCTTCGAAACCCGATTGGGTTCAAACCTGCTCGATCTTCATCGGGAGATTCACACGGGCCGTTACCGTCCGGCGCCGTCCACGTGTTTTGTGGTCACGCACCCGAAACCGCGGGAGATTTTCGCCGCTCATTTTCGAGACCGGATCGTCCACCATCTGGTGGTAAGCCGACTGGAACCCCTATGGGAGAGGAGGTTCGTTTTCAGTAGCTTTGCCTGCCGGGTGGGCAAGGGGACCCATGGAGCGCTCCACTATCTTCAGGCCAAGGTCCGATCCTTGAGCCGCGGAGGTCGGATCCCTCTTTGGGTCTTGCAGCTCGATATCGCCTCATTCTTCGTAACGATTCACCGGCCCACGTTACGGAACCTCTTCCTGGCCGGCGTTTCGCATCCGATCCTTCGAAAGTTGATCGAAACTTTGTATTCCCACGACGCCCGGATCGGCGTGCGCCGGAAAGGAAACCCAGATCTTTTCCGGCTCATTCCGCAGGAGAAGACTTGGTTCTGTCATTCTCCCGACCAGGGTCTGCCGATCGGCAATTTGACCAGCCAGTTCGGGGCGAATGTATACTTGAACGCCTTGGACCATTGGATTCTCCGGTCTCTTCGTCCCCAAGCGTATCTCCGGTACATGGACGATCTCCTGTTGATCGACATGGATCCAGGAAGACTGGAGCCCATGATCGCCCCGATCAATGCTTGGCTCGGTACTCACCGGGGACAAGCGTTGAACCCGAGGAAGACGAGGCTTCGTTGTTTGACCGACGGCATAGAATACTTGGGATACCGCGCACGGCAGACGGGCCTTCCGGCTCAGCCACTTCAGTTTTTCGCGTTTGCGAAGAAAAAATGGCAGTGGATCGCGGAGCTTCGTAAGCTGGAGCGACGGCCCTTTCCTGCGGCGGACAGCGCCCATCCGCTGTCGTTGACTCACGGATCTCGAGAGCTGGACAGAACCCTGGCGGCGCTCAACTCCCGAATCGGCGATCTCGTTCATGCGCGGACGTATCGCCTCCGAAAAGCCTCTCTCGATCGTTTGATTCACGCCACTTCGGCGTATCCCGGTCTCCCGGATGATCTCGGAGGAGAACAACCGAGGCTTCGAGCAAAGCGGGGCTACCGATCCATAACTTCTCGGTAGCCCCCCTCGGTCGATTCCGCCCACGCCTACCGGCGCGCCACGCAACGGACGGAGTTGTCGTTGTCGCCGTTGTCGTTGTCGACGTCGCCGTTGTTGCCGTTGAA
>JAZDIZ010000162.1:0-2791 GCA_043804515.1 Pseudomonadota bacterium
GATCGAGCACGGAACCATCAAGGCGATGGACCTCCGGCAGATCAAGGCGGGCGCGGACGACTTCGGCCTGATGGCCTACGACCCGGCCTACATGAACACGGCTTCCACCAAGAGCAAGATCACATATATCGACGGCGAAAAGGGGATCCTCGAATATCGCGGCTATCCGATCGAACAGCTGGCCGAGAAATGCACTTATCTGGAGGTGGCCTATCTCCTCCTGAAGGGGGAACTCCCCGACGCCAAGCAACTGGCGGAGTGGCGGCACGACGTCACGTTCCACACGTACGTCCATGAGGACCTCAAGGGGCTCCTCGGGGAGTTCCGCTACGACGCCCACCCGATGGGGATGTTCATCACCGCCCTGGCGGCCTGCTCCACGTATTATCCTGAAGCGAAGGGGATCCACGACGCAGGCCTGCGCAGCCTCCAGATCACGCGCTTGATCGCGAAGGTTCCGACGCTCGCCGCGTTCTCATACCGGCACAGCCGCGGCATACCTTATGTCTACCCGGACAACGGACTTTCCTACCCCGAGAACTTCCTCAACATGATGTACAAGCTAACGGAGCGGGACGAGAAGCCGAACCCCATCCTGACGCACGCGCTGGACGTCCTTTTCATCCTGCACGCGGACCACGAGCAGAACTGTTCCACCAGCGCCATGCGCGCGATCGGCTCCAGCCACGTGGACCCGTTCAGCGCCATGGCCGGCGCCGCCGCGGCACTATACGGACCGCTCCACGGCGGTGCGAACGAGGCCGTTCTGGAAATGCTGACGAAGATCGGGAGCACCAAGAACGTCGCCGACTTCATCAAGAAGGTGAAGGGGGGCGAAGGGAAGTTGATGGGCTTCGGTCACCGGGTCTACAAGAACTACGACCCCCGCGCCAAAATCATAAAGCGCGTCACGGAAGAAGTGTTCACCGTGACCGGGCGGAACCCGCTTCTCGACATCGCCCTCGAACTGGAGAAGATCGCCTTGAACGACGACTATTTCGTCTCGCGGAAGCTTTATCCGAACGTCGACTTCTACTCGGGCCTGATCTATCAGGCGCTCCAGATCCCGGTGGCGATGTTCCCTGTGATGTTCGCGATCCCGCGCACCTCCGGGTGGCTTGCACAGTGGGAGGAGATGGTCCTGGACGCCGAACAGAAGATCTCCCGCCCCCGCCAGGTCTATCTCGGCCCGAAACGGCGGGACGTTCCGAACAAGAGATAGCGCCCAATCGGCTTGAATTGATTTTCGCTCTCAATTAGTCTCCCGCGGGTGAAACCCGCACCCGGGGCCGTTGTCATTTCAGCCCTCCTGCTTCTTTCGGGAGGAGTGTCTGCGGAGGAGGCCCCGCGAACCAAGGAGACGTCAATGAAAAAGCATAACAAACCGGACGACGCGGAACTCAAGAAACGCCTCACGCCCCTGCAATTCGAAGTCACGCAGAAGGAGGGAACCGAGCCGGCATTCCGCAACGAGTATTGGAAAAACCAGGAGCCCGGGATCTACGTGGACGTCGTTTCCGGCGAGCCGCTCTTCAGCTCGCTCGACAAGTTCGATTCGGGCTCAGGCTGGCCCAGCTTCACCAAGCCCTTGGAGCCGACCGACATCCTGGAGCGGAGCGACCGGAAGCTCTTCATGAGCAGAACCGAGGTCTGCTCCAAACATGCGGGCTCCCATTTGGGACACGTCTTTGAGGACGGCCCGCCTCCGACCGGTTTACGATACTGCATGAATTCCGCCGCCCTCCGCTTCGTCCCCGTCAAGGATCTGGAAAAGGAGGGGTACTCCCAATATCGGGCCCTTTTCGGAGACGAGGCCGTCGGCGGGAAGAAGGCCAAGGAATCCAAGCACACCGAGACCGCGCTCTTCGCGGGAGGCTGTTTCTGGGGCGTTCAGGAGATCGTCCGACACCTGCCCGGCGTAATCGAAACGGCCGTGGGCTACACCGGCGGATTGATGGCCGAGCCGACGTACGAGGAAGTCAAAACCGGAAAGACCGGCCACGCTGAGTCGGTCCAGGTCGTCTTCGATCCGGCTAAGATCACATACGAAGAATTGCTGGGTTACTTCTTCCGGCTACACGATCCCACGACGAAGAACCGGCAAGGGAACGACGTCGGAGCGCACTACCGTTCGGCGATTTTCTACATGAATTTGGAACAGGAGAAGACGGCGGAACGAGTGAAAGAACGGGTCGGGAAATCGGGCAAGTGGCCCGCGTCCATCCTGACCGAAATCGTGGCCGCAGGCCGCTTCTACCCCGCCGAGGATTACCACCAGGACTACCTGCAAAAGAACCCCGGCGGGTACACGTGCCACTACATAAGGGATTGAGGCTTAACAGGCTGCGGAAAAACTGGCATCGAAGTCCGCCGGCGGCGCGTCCCAAGCAGAAGAAGGGTTGTTTAGGGCGAGAACGAGGCGGCCCTGGCCCGGTCGGAGTCAGGGGCTACTCGAAAGCAATTCGGCCTCGGATTGAAACATCTTTCCTGCAAGATACTGATTGTGCATCCGGCATAAGTGCCTAACGTTCTCCTCATTAGATGAGCCACCCGACCAGTACGGATCCATATGGTCGAACTCAAGAAGGTAGCGGCTTTCACATCGGCGTCCGCTCTCTGGATCGACATATTCACACTGTCCTTTGGATCGATCCCGAACCATTCGTTTGGCGTCAGCTGCAATATACCGAGTTGGAGGCATGGCGTCGGTCGAGGAATCGGATTCCCTCTTCAACCTTACCGGTAAGGTTAAGGTCTTCTTCTTGTCCTTCCGGCTCGGATCCTTCTGGCT
>JAZDIZ010000163.1:0-7033 GCA_043804515.1 Pseudomonadota bacterium
GAGCATCAGTTCGGGATAAATCGGAAGCGCCACCGACTCCAGCGCCGCTTTCTCGCTCTCCGGGAAGTCGCCTTTCTTGTAGCCCAGGTACGCGAAGCACTCCTGGATGTGGAGGGGTAGCGGATAGTAGACCTCCGTGGCAACCCCCCAGGCTTTCCAGATGCTTGCGCAGGTCGTCCCGTTTCGGCGTCCGGATGACAAATTGATTGTAAATGTGCCGGTCTTTCGGACGTACCCAGGGGATCGTGATCCGGCCCATGAGCCCTTTTTCCTCGAACAGCTTCACATATGTCCGGGCGTTGGCTTGCCGTTTTTCGGTCCATGAATCCAGGTGGGGCAGTTTGGCCCGCAGAACGGCAGCGTGCAGGGCATCCAAGCGGAAATTTCCTCCGACAAATTTGTGATAATACTTCGGCTTGGAGCCGTGGGCCCGCAATACGCGGACTCTTTCGAACAGCGCCTCGTCATTCGTCGTCACCATTCCGCCGTCCCCCATCGCTCCCAGGTTCTTCGACGGGAAAAAGCTGAAACACCCGAGGCGGCCGACGGAGCCGGCGCGTTTCCCCTGGTATTCCGTTCCGATCGCCTGGGCCGCATCTTCGACGATGGAAATCGAACGTCTCCGGCAAACGTCCAAAATGGGATCCATCTCCGCCGCCTGGCCGAACAGGTGAACGGGCATAACGGCCTTCGTGCGAGGCGTGACGGCTTTTTCGAGCTTGGCGGGATCCAGATTGAACGTCTTGGGCTCGATATCCACGAACACCGGCCGGGCCCCCAGGCGCGCAATGCACCCGCCCGTCGCAAAAAACGTGTACGGGGTCGTTACGACCTCGTCTCCAGGCTTGATTTCCAGGGCCATCAGGGCCACGAGGATCGCGTCCGTCCCGGAAGAAACTCCGATGCCGTACTTGCACCCGACGTACGGTGCGACCTCCTTCTCCAGAGCCTCCACTTCGGGTCCCAGGATGAAGTGCTGCGTGGCCATCACGCGATCGAGGGCGGCGCGCACTTCCGGCTCGATCGAACGGAAATGCGCCTTGAGATCCAGGAGGGGGATCCTTTCGGTCATGCCTTCACCAGCCCTTGTTCCGTCAGCTCATAGTTCAGGCCGCAAGCGCCGCATTTCAGTTTGGTTTTGACTGCATCCAGCCGGATGCCGCACTCGCACATCCAGCCTTTCAGCTGGGCCGGGACACCCGCTACGAATCCGTGCGCCGGCACATCACGGCGGACCACGGCCCCGGCGGCCACAAAAGCGAATTCGCCGATCGTGGCTCCGCATATGATCGTCGCGTTGGCTCCGATCGTGGCTCCTTTCTTGACCGTCGTGGTCATGTATTCATCCTTGCGGATGATGTGGCTGCGGGGGTTGATGACGTTCGTAAACACCATCGAAGGGCCGCAAAACACGTCTTGCTCGAGAACGACGCCGTCGTAGATCGAGACGTTGTTCTGGATCTTGCAATTCGTACCCAGGACGGCGGTGGCGGCTACGAAGACGTTCTGGCCGAGAATGCAGCGCTCGCCGATTCTGGCGCCGCCCATCACGTGGCAGAAGTGCCAAATCCGGGTTCCAGCGCCGATCTGAGCGCCCGCATCCACGATAGCGGAGCCGTGAACGAAGTATGGAAGTTTTTCTTTTTCAGGCATGAAATTCTCCAAGTTGAACCGGTTGACCGCTCATCTCCAGCGACCGCTGGCAGGCGTCCAGAACGTGCAGGACGCGGAGGCCTTCCTCCCCGTCGGTGCGCGGTTTGGCACGCGTCTCTATGCACTTGAGAAAATGTTCGCATTCCGCCCGGAGGGGTTCCCGGTCATATTCGTAAGGAACCGCCACGCCCTCCATTTTCCCGGCCACCATCGCTCCCTCCACGATGCTGATGTTCTTCTTGTGAAGGAGGAGTTTTTGCCCTTTAGGTGCCTGGTCGTTGAAGGCGACCATTTGCTTGGATCCCACGACCACCAGCCTCTGCTCCTTGAAGGGATGAAGCCAGCTGACGTAGATGTGCGCCCGTACGCCGTTCGGGAAGAGAAACGTGGAGATGGTCGTATCGACGACGTTGGGTTGTAGATAACTCCCCCCGACAGCCGTCGCTTGCACGGGAGCCGCCCCGATAAGCCAGAGCATGATCGAGATGTCGTGAGGGGCGAAAGACCAGAGAATATTCTCTTCCTTCCGGATCTTCCCGAAATTGAGGCGATTGGAGTAGATGTATTCGATTTTCCCCAGCTCCCCCGCATCCACCATTTCTTTGAGTTTCAAAAGGCCGGGATGGTACTGAAGAATGTGCCCCACCATGAGGACACGCTGGCGATCGTGCGCAAGCTTGACCAGTTCGTTGCCCTCCGTCAGCCGTAGCGCGAGAGGTTTTTCGACAAACACGTCCTTCCCCGCGGCGAGAGCTTTTTTGGCCAGGTCGAAATGCGTGACCGCCGGCGTGGCGATCACCACGGCCGAGATTTTAGGATCCCGAAGTGCCGGATCCACGTTGTCGTGAATGGGAACTTCCTGCACGATTCCCCGGGCGCGTTCCCTGGCTTCCGACGAGGCGTCGCAAACCATTCCTAACGCTCCAAGGGAATGGAAATTTCGAAGTAAGTTCTTTCCCCAATAACCCGAACCGAGCAGTGCTATGGACATCCCAGACCTTTCGCGACGCGTATCTTAACCGTTACGGGAAAAAATCCAATCTCTTGGAATCCGCCGAAGGCTTGTATCAGATGAACCCCAGAGCGTGGGCGCGGGTCAGCACCAGCATGCGGATTTGCGGCGAGTGGATCTGTTCGGCCGCAAGCCGGCGAAAAAGTCGATTGCTGAACCGGCACGCATTTCGATCCAGATCGGGAAGCGACACGAACCGGCGTCCCTTCCGGGTCGCTAGGTATAGCGTATCCAGAAGCGCCTTTTCCGGGCCCGCGATCCGGTACGGGAAGGGGGTCCCGGTCCACTCGACACCTTGCAAGGCCATCCTCGGATGGATCTGGAAGAATTCGAACGTGCCCAGAGCTGTTTGAAGGCGGCGGAAGTGTCCGGTGGTAGCGATCTGGATCCGGCCGGGAATCTGTGACAGAAGACCGTGCCGATGCAATGCCGAAAGAAACGAGACATACCCGAGCGCGGCGCCCAGAAGATGCGTGACGCATCCGTACGGAGTGAACTGGGGGTGAAGAGGTTTTACCCAGAAGCCCCGGGTCAGCCTCTGGGCAAAACCGCGCCGGGCGAATCTTTTAAGCCGATGGGCGGCGGAGGACACGGAAAGTCCGGCCAGCTCGGCATAGGCACGCGTTGAAAAAGCGACAACGTCGCCTCGCAGGAGGGGATCATTCGTCATGGGTCTCCAGGAGGTCGAGAACTTCACTTTGGATCAGCGCCCATCGCTCCGGCTCTTCGTAGTCATGACGACTCTCCTCGTCGAGAAACGGGAGAATTTGGTCGCGAAAATCCTCCCATGAAAAGCTCAAGACGTTCTCTCTTGCGCGTTCGGCGTCCGCATGCGGCAAGTGTTTTCGCGGCAGCGGCGGCGTCAGATGCCCACCCCGGTGTAGGATGTGGATATCGAAAAGATCCCGCACTTGCGGCACTTTGCGATGCGCCAACGCGGAGAGTTTCTGGAGGGCCGCCGAAGGGCCGCTGTAATGCGGGCAGACGAAAGCGAGCCGCTGATAGGTGCAGGCAAGATCCCGGTCGATGGTTTCGGATCGGACATCCCCTGAAGAGTGAGCGCGGCGGGAGAATTCCACTTTGGTCGGAAGTTCCTCGCCGGCGGCATTCAGGAGTTGGAGCCGAAACCGCTGGGTTGTTTGGGTCTGCTTGGCTTTCGATGGATCACTCGGGCGGATCCCGCGGATGCCGTAGGCCTCAAGCGCACGGCGGAAAGCTTTGTCGGCAAGAAGCCGATACCCCTTCTCCTTTAATACGTGCACCGGAACGTCATTCACATCGAGATCCATGTCTTCCGAATATCGCGGGCTTCGAAAAAACAGGCGGAGGTTGACGCCTCCTTTGAGAACACACGTGCCGGACGGAAGCGTCCGAAGGAGACGTTCGAGAAAGAGGAAGTGGAACACCTCGCGAAGTGCGTAGTCGGAAATCATGATCTATTATGCATCTGAAATGACGATTATGTCAATTCGGATACGTAACAAGAATCGCCTGCGCGAAACAAGGCCTCGTGTGAGGTCCGCTCATAGGATTCCGGCGTTCGGTAACCGCCCACTGTTCCCGGTATCCGACGGAAAAATTCGATCCCAAGAGCGCAAATTGAATATCAGTATTCAATTGACGCGCGTAGATTGAATATCTATATTTTGTTTACGATGATCGAATATCCTCGGCTTCTCCCCCTTTGGGCGTTCTCGGAAGTGCCGGGAAAGGACGTTGCGCCCATGGTCTGGGTCACGGGTGCGAGACAGGTGGGAAAGACGTGGATCGTTTCACGGCTGAAGGGAAACTATTTCAATTGGGATACGGTGGAAACCCGCAAGGCTTTCGCGAAGGACCGGTATTTCTTTCGCAGTGACCGGCGGCTGGTGATCTTTGACGAGATCCACAAACGGCGCGATTGGAAGAAGATCCTGAAGGGTTACTACGATTCCCCCGACCGGAAGGAGGACTTCATCGTCACCGGCTCCGGAAAAATGGATCAGTATCTCCGCAGGGGGGACAGCCTTCAGGGGAGGTACGATCTTTACCACCTGTGGCCGATCACATGGGATGAGTTTCGTAGTTCAGGCGGGCCCGGCCTGGTTCCGGCCCGTCCGCGGAACTGGTCGGAGTGGGCGCCGGGCGAGAAGCCCGTGTCGGATCACGACCTGATCCGGCTGGGCGGATTTCCGAACCCCTTGCGCGAAGGAAGTGAACGGCGTCTTCGAAGGTGGCAGGACCAGTACCTGGACCGCTTGGTGCGTGAGGATACGCGGGATTTCAGTGCGGTTCAGCGTCTGGATCAATTGGACCTGCTGGCGCGGATATTGCCCGAGCGGGTAGGGTCCCCCATATCGGTCCTAAGCCTTTCGGAGGACATCGAGGCGAGCACGATCGCCGTGAAGTCGTGGCTCCGGCTTTTCGAGGTTCTCTATCTCGGGTTCTTGATCCGCCCGTATCACCGGAAAATCCACCGGGCCGTAAAGAGGGAACCCAAGTGGTATTTCTATCAGTGGTCTTTTGTGGAGAACCCCGCGGCACGCTTCGAAAACTATATCGCCGTCCAGCTTGCAGCGGCGTGTTCCGCGTGGTCCGAGCAGGGGTTCGGCCGCTGGGAACTCTTTTATCTCCGGGATCAGGATCGGAGGGAGGTCGATTTTCTGCTTTGCAAAGACCTTCAACCTCAGGCGTTGATTGAAGCAAAAGCGTCCGAACAACCCTGGCCTTCCGCGTTGCACGCGTACTGCAAAAAACTCCAGGTTCCCGGATTTCTCGTCTATCCCTACGGCGCCGACAAGAAAACCAACGTGGTCCGGCGAATTCCGCCCGCCGGATGGATTGTTCCGTCCAGCCGTTTTCTTGCGGGTTTGCTCGCGGATCAGCTTTAAAACGCCTGGGCGTTGTGGGCCGAAAGCCAAGCTATTGCTTGGCGGAGTGCTTCCTCCAGGCAGGTCTCCGGCGCCCAGCCCAAACTACGCAGGATCCAGGAATCAGGAAGGTTGCGCGGCGTACCGTCGGATCCCGGAGCGCCGGTTCGACGTTGTCGTGAATGAGAACTCCCGGCGCGGCCGATTGGACCAGATTCCGGGCCTGCGGCGACGGATCGCAAACGGCTTTCAAAACGTTCAACGCATAAAAGTTCCTGAGAAGGTTTTTGCCCCAGTACCCGCTGCCGCAAAGTGCTATTGACATCTTAGACCGCTTTAGAGTGGCAGCATGTTAACACCTTGCCCAAAAAGGGCCAGGTACTTGGGTTAGAGATAGCCTAAGGCACGGGCGCGCGCAAAAATTGTCGCCCCTCTTGAACGCGGTTGCGGTCATGTGGCCAGGAGAGTGAGTCTGAAGATTGCGATGAAGACGGTTAGCACTCTCTAATAGCCCGACTCGAACGAGACGCGAAATATCCTGTTTCCTACCAACCCATAGGAGGCAAGCGCGATGCCGGCCAAAACGGCGTTCCACCATCCGAATCCACTGCGCCCCGCGAATACAAGGATGAATCCCTGGCAAAGAGCCATAGCGAGGTAGCCGTATGCGGACCAATGGGGTGGTCAGCTATCTTGGTCAGGTGCTTCCCATCAGCCACGCCCTTATTGGCGAAAGCGTTGGCGTCCGCCGCTCCGGAGCGCCGGTAGTTGTGATGTATCCGGAATATGTACATCAAAGAAATCCATCTTCGATCCCGAGCCGAACGTCTCCCGTTTCATCCATCCGACCTGTAACGGATGTCCCGAAAAAACTTGTGACGCCTGACCTGAGACAAAACAACTAAGATTGACAAACAGTTTTACCCGCTGCTAAAGAGTGGGGCTCACTAATGCAAGATGAAATAAACCTTCTAGACTACTGGGCTATCCTCGTCAAACGGAAGAGAGTCGTGATCGCTATCATAGCGATCGTAACGCTCATCTCAGGCGTGACTGCGTTTCTCCTTCCGAAGATCTACAAGGCCGAAGCCACGATCATGCCGTTGGGCAATAGCCCGAAAGCAATGGGACTGACCTTGCCGACGCAATTAATGGGTGGGCTCGTGGGCAATCTCTTTGAAACGTCGGCGTCCCCCCAATTGACGGCCATTCTGAACAGCCGCACGATGGCCGAGCGTCTAATCGATCGCCTCGGCCTCATGAAGGTTTTCTACTCCGACATTTGGGATGAGAAGAATCAAAAGTGGAAAGTATCGAATCCGGCGGAAAAACCCACGATCGAAGCTTCAGTGAAGACTCTGACAGGTCTGGTGACGATCAACGCGAACAAGAAGACGCAGCTCATCGAGATCGTTTGCGAAACCAAGGACCCGGTGCTGTCAGCGAAAATCGTCAACGGCTATCTGGAAGAACTGGAAATTTTCATCAATGAAAACACCTTTACGACTGCAAAGAAGAA
>JAZDIZ010000164.1:0-11454 GCA_043804515.1 Pseudomonadota bacterium
GGATACCGGATTACGGTGTCTGATACTCAGTTCAGCTTGAGATTGCCCGCCCCCTCTGCTACGTGGGCCGCGTGTCGGCACCCCTGAAATCGCCCGCCAAGATCAATCTCTGGCTCCGCGTGTTCGAGCGGATGCCATCGGGATACCACCGGATCGAGACGGGGATGCTCAAACTCGACCTGGCCGACGATATCGACCTCCGAATCGGATCCGGTACCGGCATCCGGATTTCGGTTCCCGGATTCCCTGACCTCGAGACCGACGCCAACCTCGCGGTCCGTGCGGCCAAGGCCTATTTCGAAGCGGCGGGGACGGATCGGTCGGTGGAAATCCGCATTACGAAGCGGATCCCCATAGGAGGCGGGCTGGGGGGTGGGAGCAGCGACGCGGGAACTGTCCTGATGGCCTTGCAGAAGGGTCTGAAAGGCTTGGATCCCGTTCGGCTCCGTTCTATCGGCGCCGCCCTGGGAGCCGATGTGCCGTTTTTTATGGAATCGGCGTCGTTTGGTCATGCGAAAGGCATCGGAGAGGATGTTTCGTTCGAAAAGGCCCCGCCGTCCCGTCCGGTCCTTCTGGTGAATCCCGGCTTCCCGGTATCCACGGCGGAGGCGTATCAGGCCCTCAACCGATCATTGACTTGGGAGGGACCTGATGGTAGTTCCTTCGCCCCTCAATCCGGGCCGAAAAACTGGCATGATCTCGAGAGGTTAATGGCTTTCGGTAATGATTTGCAGGAGGTCGTTGAGCGTATCTACCCGGAGATTCGCGGGATTCGGGAAGGGTTGAGGGAAGCCGGGTCGGTTTTCGCCCAGATGAGCGGGAGCGGCTCGACGGTTTTCGGCCTGTTCGATCGCGGTGAGCAAGCTGAGGCGGCGGTTTCGAAACTGGATCCACGCTGGAAGGTGACCGTGACGGAAACTCTGGAATGATGAGTTTTCGGTTGGAACGCGTTATTTTCCGTTCGAACGATCGGGAAAAATGCGTTTTCAACGTTGGGGCGTAGACAAGTGGTAAGTCAACGGGCTTTGGACCCGTCATTCGGAGGTTCGAATCCTCCCGCCCCAGCCAAATTTGGATGAGAAGAGAGATATGACGACCGAATTAAAAGTTTTTGCGGGAAATTCGAACCGCCCCCTGGCGACGAAGATCTGCCAATACCTCGGGATTCCGCTCGGAAACGCCACCGTAAAGGATTTCTCGGACGGCGAAACGTGGGTGGAGATCGGGGATAACGTGCGCGGGAAAGACGTGTTCGTCATCCAGTCCACGTCCAATCCGGCCAACGATCACGTGATGGAGCTTCTGGTTCTCATCGACGCCCTCAAGAGATCCTCCGCGGACCGGATCACGGCGGTGATTCCGTATTACGGCTACGCGCGCCAGGACCGAAAGGTGGCTCCCCGCACGCCGATCACGGCGAAGCTGATCGCCGATCTCTTGGAAGCCGCGGGTGCGGACCGCATTCTTTCAATGGACCTCCACGCGGGCCAGATTCAGGGATTCTTCAACATTCCCTTCGACCATCTCTATGCGTCCCCCGTTCTCATGCAATATTTCAAGACGATGGATTCGGACGGGCTGGTTGTGGTGTCACCGGACGCCGGCGGCGTGGAAAGAGCCCGGGCCTACGCGAAGAGAATCAACGCCTCTCTGGCGATCATCGACAAACGCCGGGAAAAGGCGAACGTCACGCAAGTGATGAACGTCATCGGAGACGTGAAAGGGAAAGCGGCTGTTCTGCTCGACGACATCGTCGATACGGCCGGGACGCTCACGCAGGCCGTTCCGGAACTTTTGGAACGGGGCGCGACCAAGGTGTACGCGCTGGCCACGCATGCCGTTCTCTCGGGACCCGCGATCGAGAGAATCGAGGCGTCCCCATTGGTCGGGATCGGGGTTACGGACACGATCCAGCTCCATGCGCAGGCGCAGAAATGCAAGAAGATTTCGGTTTTTACGGTAGCCGAGCTGTTGGGCGAGGCGATCCGCCGGATCCACAGCGAGGATTCGGTCAGCACGTTGTTCATTTAGGAGAGGTTTTATGGAAAAGCGAGAGTTGAAGGTGGAAATTCGGGAAGAATCGGGGAAGGGCGGATCCCGCCGCTTGCGCGCGAGCGATCGAGTGCCGGCGGTGTTTTACGGTCCCCATATGGAGGAGCCGATCTCTCTGGCCGCCGCGACGGTCGACGTTGTCCGCATGATGCAACTCGGCGGCAACGTGCTGATCACTCTCAGAAGCCCGGATAAGAAAGTGGACGGAAAAACCGCGCTCATCAAAGACGAGCAGATCCATCCGGTGTCGGGGAAGCTTGTGCATGTGGATTTCATCGAGATCCGGATGGATGAGGAGATCAAAGTGGATGTCCCGATCCAGCTGGTCGGAAAAGCGAAGGGAGTGGTGGAAGGCGGAGTCATGCAGCAGATGGTGCGTGAGTTGGCCGTGCGCTGCCTGCCGGACAAAGTTCCCCAGGCGATCTCCGTGGATGTGAGCCACCTCGAAGTGGGCGAGTCCATCCACTTGAACGACGTGAAATTCCCCGATGGGGTGAAGGTGATCTCCACGATCAACTACACGATCGCGGCGGTGGTCACACCCGAAGAAGAGGTCAAGGAAGAGGTGCCGGTGACGGCTGAAGTGCCCGTCGAGGGCGCGGCGGCGGTTCCGGGCGCTCCCGGAGTCCCGGGTGCTCCTGCAGTTCCCGGCGCTCCTGCAATTCCCGGCGCTCCTGGCGCGGCTCCCGTTCCTGGAGCTCCCGTGGCAGCCGGTGCGGCCCCGGTGGCCGGAGGAAAACCAGCGGCAGGGAAAGCGGCCTCCGGAAAAGAAGGCGAGAAAAAGGGCAAGGGCAAGAAGCCTGAGGGAAAATGAAGCTGGTTGTGGGGCTCGGAAACCCGGGGAGCGAGTATCGAGTCACGTTCCACAACGTGGGTTTCTGGTCCCTCGATCTCTTTCTCGCGAAACACCGCAAGAAGACCACGCATCGAAAACACGGCGGCCTCTACACCCGCGCGGAACTGTCGGGAGAAGAGTGGTATTTCTTAAAGCCTCTCTGCTTCATGAACCGGAGCGGGGAATGCGTCGCCCCGTTTGCCCGGGATTTGGGGCTTGATGCGGGCGATCTTCTCATCCTTCATGACGAAGCGGATTTCGGTCCCGGACGGATCCAGCTCAAACGAGGGGGGAGCAGCGGAGGGCACAACGGTTTGGAGTCGATCATCGCGCGCCTCGGATCCAACGATTTCTGGCGGTTGAGGGTCGGGATAGGGAAGGACCCCGGAAAGCTTCTGGCCGACTACGTTTTGGAAGAGATCCCTGAAGAAGCGGTCCGGCCCCTCGGCGAACACGGAGCCGAGGCCTTGGACGAGGTCGTCACCCACGGATTCGAAGCCGCGATGCAGACGATCAACTCCCCGAAATTCCAACAGGTTTCGGAAGACGCCGAAGGGTTGCAAACACCCGGTTAACCTGTTAGAAGCTCGCGCTTGTTTTCCTCGCTCCGGGCGGGTCCCGGGGCAAACCCACGAGGAGGTGGTATGAGAGATTACGAAACCGTCGTCATTCTGAAGGCGGATGTTCCCGAGGCCACGCTCAAAGGCCTCATCAAGAAAATAGACAAGGTTTTGACCGGCAAGCCCGGAAAAATCATCAAGCACGAGGACTGGGGCCTTCGGACACTCGCGTACGAGATCAAACACGAGAAGAAGGGGCACTACCTATTCTGGACCTTCGCCCAGGTGCCGGCGGCGTTGGGGCCATTGGACCGGGCGCTCCGGTTCGAGGAGGGAGTCCTGCGTTACATGACCGTGACGTTGGGAGAACACGGCAAGATCAAGGAGCCCAAGGTCCCCGAACCCATCATCAAGAAGCCGGAATCGGCCGATGAAGGGGATGATGGCAGGAGAGGCCCGCGCGTGGTGAAGATCGACTACAAAGATCCGATGACGCTTTCCCAGTTCATCACGGAGCGCGGCAAGATCGTGCCCCGGCGGAATTCACGCTTCAACGCGAGGGAGCAGAGAGCCCTGTCGATGGCGATCAAGCGGGCCCGGCAGCTGGCGCTTCTCTCCTACACGAGGGGATATTCGGCCGTGCGCGAGGCAGTGCCCGTGCAACAGGAGACCGGAGGAGGGTATACGCCGTGAAAGTGATTCTTCTGGAAACGATGAGCAACCTCGGTTCCGTCGGCGAGATCGTGGACGTGAAACCCGGGTACGCGCGGAATTACCTTCTTCCCCTCAAAAAGGCCGCCTCGGCCACGGTGAGGACCGTTAAGCACGTGGAGCACCAAAAGCGGGTCGTCGAGCACAAGCTGGCCCGGTTGCGGGAGGCTTCCGAGGAACTCAAGAAGAAACTGGAGAAAGAGGGGATTCAAATCCGGCGTAAGGCGGGGGATCAGGAGAAGCTCTTCGGTTCGGTGTCGGCGCTGGACGTGGAGGCGTCGCTCCGGAACGCCGGGATCATCGTGAGCCGCAAGGGAATCCACTTGGAAGAGCCGATCAGGAAAGTAGGCACGTACAAAATTCCCGTGAAGTTGGACGGGGGCCTGGTAGCGCAAGTAACGGTGGAAGTCGTCGGCGACGCAGGGTAAGGCGGGAAATTGGGGACACGTACCAATTAGAAAATTGCCAACAATATTGAACGCATGAACCGGCAAAATTTCTCGGGCCCGCGAAATTCGTACGTGTCCCCAATTTGAGCCGTTGACCCATCTGCGATCTTGAGGTTTTCGGGCATCCTGTTAGAACCCCTGCCATGGTTTCGGAGTCGTCCCCGCGCCCTAAACTTCCTCCCCAAAATCTAGAGGCCGAGACATCGGTATTGGGTGCCCTGCTTCTGGACAACGAGGCCACCCACGAAGTCATCGAGATCCTTCATCCCGAGGATTTTTACCGCGAGACCCACCGCCGGATTTTCGAAGCGATCCTTTCCCTGACGGACCGGAACGAGCCCGCCGACCTCGTCACGCTCTCCACGGAACTCAAGAAACAGAACACGCTGGATGATATCGGAGGGCACGCGTACCTCGCGGAGCTCGTGGAGAGGGTCCCCACGGCCGCCAACGTGGCCCATTACGCCCGCATCGTCAAAGAGAAGGCGATCCAGCGCGAAGTGATCAATGCATGCACCGACATCATCTCGCGGGGTTACGAGGAGAGCGCCGACGTCGAGGAGTTCCTGGATCACGCCGAGAAGGTGATCTTCCAGGTTTCGGAACGCAGAATCACCAATGCTCTTGCGCCCATGTCGAGCGTCATCAAGGACTCGTTCAAGCAGATCGAGCGGAACTACGAGCGGAAAGAATTGATCACCGGGCTGGCCAGCGGGTTCAAAGACATCGACAAGATCACGAGCGGATTTCAACCCTCGGATCTCATCATTGTCGCCGGGCGCCCGTCGATGGGGAAGACCTCTTTCGTTTTGAACGTGGCCCAATATGCCGCCCAGCATATCGGCGTGCCTGTAGCCGTGTTCTCTCTCGAAATGGCGCGGGAGCAACTGGCGATGAGGATGCTCTGTTCCGGGGCCCGAATCGATTCTTCGCATCTCCGCTCCGGGATGATCGACGAGGAAGCCTGGATCCGCCTGACGCAAACGGCCGGGGAACTCTCCGAATCCAGTATCTTTATCGACGACTCTCCCCAGATCGGGACGCTGGAAATGCGGGCAAAAGCACGCCGGCTCCAAGCGGCAAAGGGCTTGGGCTTGGTCGTGGTCGATTACCCCCAACTGATGAGCGCCCGAGGGAGATACGACAACCGCGAGCGTGAAATTTCGGAAATATCCCGATCCCTCAAAGCAATGGCCAAGGAACTTCGCGTTCCGGTGATCGGTCTCTCGCAACTCAACCGCGGGGTCGAGTCGAGGCAGGATAAACGCCCCCAGATGTCGGACCTGCGCGAATCGGGCGCCATCGAGCAGGACGCGGACGTCATCGGGTTCATTTATCGCGACGAGGTTTACAATCCGGAAACGCCGGACAAGGGCACGGCCGAAATCATCATCGCGAAGCACCGCAACGGCCCGACCGGAACGGCCCGTCTCGCATTCCTTCCCCAATACACGCGTTTCGAGAACCTCGCGTTCCAGTACACCGGCGAGCCGGCCGAACAGGCCTAGCCCGGATTATTCACAAAGGAAACGGCATATTTGCCGCATCTCTGCGTTGGGTACCTGCGCGCAGTCCTCATTGGCCTTTCAAGCCAACCTTCCGACAGCTTCATCGGGTCTGGCCCTACGCTAGCTCGGCCCATCCCCGTGAATCTGTATGGTCGGTGGTCTGTGCTCGGGTTTCCCGCGGGCTGTGCTCGGACTCGCCGGCTCGTCCTCGCGGCATTGGAGCCCTCCGCGGGAAACAAGCGCCTTGATCTGCGCCAAATCTGACCGTTTCGTAGTGACTCGAAGCATTTCATGAATAATGCGGGCTGATTGATCAGCAAAGGATTAGGTGAGAGACGTCAGCTCCCGATCTTGTACTCGTCCATCTTCCGGCGGAGGGTGTTGCGGCTGATTCCGAGAACCCGCGAGGCTTTCACCTGGGAACCCCGCGTCTGCGCCAGGACCTGAGCGATCAGGGCTTTTTCGATCCTGGTGACGACCATGGGATGCAGGTCCTTGAGATGGTCCACGCCGAACCTGCGGAAAAGGGATTGCAGCCGCTCTTCCACGATCTCCTCCAAGGCCTGCTCGTCCCGGTGCAAGTCGCCGTTTCCGTTTGCGACAAAAGGAGCCAGCGCCCGAGCGGAAATATTCCCGCGTCCCACCATGACGCTGGCCGCCCAGAGAACACCTTCCAGTTCCCGGATGTTGCCGGGCCAATCGTGTTTGGCCAGAAGCTGTGCGCCTCCGTCGGTGATCCCTTGCGGGCGCGCCCCGTGGTCTCGGCGTACTTTCTCAAGCGCCGCACGGAGGATCAAAGAGAAATCCTCTTTGCGCTCGCGCAGTGGCGGGATTCTGAACGCCGTCTTTCGAAATATGTGCCCGAGATCGGGATAAAGGGCGCTGGTGATCCCCGCTCCGTTCGCCGGCTCCGCAACGGAGAAGACCAGCCTGGCTTCCAACGGAAGCGCCTCACCGCCGCCCACGGGCGAGAAACAGCACGCCCGGATCGCCTTCGCCAGCCGTTGCTGGACGCGACGGGGAAGGCGCTCGGCCTTGTCGAACAGGACGGTCCCCCCCCGGGCGCGTTCGAGGCAACTGCGCCTTCGGGGCGGATCCTCGCCGAAGATTTCCCCCTCGATCCTCTCCGGATCAACCGGGTCGCACGAGACCTGCACGAACGGGGAGCCGGCCCTGGATGAGAGGTGGTGAAGCAGGCGCGCGAAGAGGCGTTTTCCGCACCCCGGCTCGCCGGCCAGCAAGACCGGTTCTTCGGAACTCTTCGCCTCGGCGAGCCATTTCTCGGCCTGATGTGCCCATTTCCCCGAGCAGAGCAGGGCGGCGTCGGAGCGGAGCGTGAAAGCCGCGGCCTCGCGGACCGCGACGAGTTCGTGTGCTTGATCCACGAAATGCTTAGCTCGCGCGAGAAGCGAAGCCGTGACGGCGGCATCGAGGGGAAGCGTCAACCAATCATGAATTCTCCCTCGTTCCTGCAAAGCCAAAGCGTGGCCCGCGTCTTTCGGCTCGACGAGAAGGACCAGATACGTCGGCAGCCGGACCGCCTCATGCCGCCTCAAGTCCCGGAAGAAATCCCGGTCCAGGAAAACGCACGAAAAAGAAAGACGCTGGACGTTGGCGCGAAAATCCTCCAACGATCCGATCCGGCGCACGCGGCATCCCGATTTGATGAGAACTTTCCGGATGTCCGCCTCGTGGCGGAGATTGCGCAGAGCGACCAGGACTCGGGCGTTGGATTGCATCAGCGGGAACTCGGGCTCTCCGAAGGATCCAGGCCGTCGAAAAAACGTGTAAGTGCCGTAATCATCCCCTCGTACGATTTTTCGCTGAATAGCCGCCTTCGAAATCCGGCGGCATCGCGAAGGCCCTTTGTGTACCACACAATATGTTTTCGGAAAGTGAGAAGTGCGCGGTCCCGATCCTCGTAAAATGCGAGGTGGTACTCCAGATGCGCCAAAAGAGTGTCGCGGATCTCGATCGCGCTGGGCCGCCGGCCGGAGAAGATCCACGGGTTACCCAAGGCCCCTCGCGCCACCATCACGCCGTCCACCTTGGTTTCATCCAACATCCGTTCGATGTCCCCGGCGTGAAGGACGCCGCCGTTTCCCACAACGGGGACGGGGGTCGAGGCCTTGATCTGCGCCAGGAGCGCCCAGTCGACCTTGCCGGCATGGCCCTGAGAGCGTGTGCGGGCGTGCACGGTGACAAGGCCGGCGCCTTCCTGCGCCGCCAGACGGGCCACTTCCGGACCGGAGCGGTAAGCCTCGTCCCATCCGGAGCGGATCTTGACCGTGACCGGAATCCGGACCGCGGCCACGGCAGCGCGGACGAGCTCGGCCGCACGGCTCGGATCTTTGAGAAGGGCCGCGCCGGCCCCTCGCTTGACCACGTTCGGGACGGGGCACCCCATGTTGATGTCGATGAACGCGAACCCCGCTTGCTCCGCGCGCTTCGAGGCCTCCGCAAGATGCCCGGGATCCGGAGTGCAGAACTGAATTCCGACCGGATGCTCCGCCGGATCGATGGCCGTCACGTGCCGCATTTTCTCGGGCGGGGCCAGCAGCATCGCCTCGGCGTGGATCATCTGCGTGCACGTCACGGCGCAACCGTGTTTTCGGACGATTTTCCGGAACGGGGCGTCCGTGATCCCCTCCATCGGACCCATGAAGAGCGGGCGCTCGAAGCGAAGGTTTCCAAGTTGAATCGGATTCATGGGGCTGAAGTGCGCGGAAAGTAGCCGGTCCGGGGCGACGCCGCAAGAGTTACTCCGGTCAAGACCGGCCTCGCAAAGTTTGCGGCCATGGACAGCTAATTTCCACTTTCCGTGCCGTGCTCATATCGTAACAGGTGGAAATTACAGCATAAAAATCGAGAACAATGTGGCATGCCCGTTGCGTTCTAAGTGTGCATGACGGGGGTCAAACGAAGCACGCGCTTTATCGCACTCCTCGTTCTCGCGCTCTCGTGCTCTTCCGCTTCGGTGGACAAAGCTGGCGACACCAGCGCTCCATCCGCTTCCGGACGTTTTCTGTATGACACCTCTCACTGCACCGACCTGATCGACAACTCGTGGGTCCACAACTCCGCAATTGAGCTGACGCTTCCGAACCGAACGTATTGCTTGGGAGCCTTGACGGCTGGCGCGTCGCTTCAGATCGCTGCAAACGACCTCACGTTCGACGGCTTGGACAAGGACTTCGTCTTCAACTCCGGGCTGACGCTCACCGAAAAGCAAAATGTGATCGTGAAGAACGCCCGGTTTGCGGGGGGCGTGACGATCCAAGGGGGTGGAGTGAACACGATCCTGAATTCCCAGGTTCAGAATCTCTTCATCTGCCGAAGCGATGGCAACAAGGTGATCGGGAACAAGATTCAGGCGGGCAGCGGAGCCACGCGCGTCGTCCGCATCCACGGGTACGGAACCAACAGCAAGGGAGATTCCAACGGCGATTGCGGCGGCCCCGACCACATCAGCTCGGGAAACCTCCTCCAGGGAAATTGGATCACGGGGAGCGATGGGTGGGACGCTCGGTTTCTCCAGAGCTTCTACATTCGGGACAATCGGATTCTGGACAACTATTTCGAGATGCGGGGGGGCGGGAACATCGCTCAACTGCATTATTCCGAGGCGAACACGATCCAGGGGAACTACTTCAACGCGATCTATCCTCCGACAGAAGCGAATCGCTGCGATGCGAGCGGTACCTGCGAGGAGTGGTTCGGCTTCGTAATCCGTGACGGCGGGGCTTTCAACCGCGTCATTCGGAACGAATTTCACTCGAACGGTGACCACGCTTTTCTGCTCAATCAGCCGGGAAATGAAGCGGTCATCGGCCACGACAACCTTATCCAGAGCAACCGCATCATCCTGCATACCGGGGTCAGCAACGACTCCGCGTTCAAACTCATGACCTCCGACGGGAACGAACAGATGGAGAACAACGTGATCTACGCCAACTCGGCGCCGCTCGGCGGCATCGAGACGGGAACACCGAATCTCTCGTCGCTGTTCGCCCGTTACGTGAACAATACGGTCTACGTGAAGAACGGCGTCGCGCTGAGCTTCGAGCCTCGGTGGAACGGTGACGGCCAGGGCAACAATCCGGCGTTTTACGGCACGCAGATCCTCAAGAACAATATCTTCTTTTCCGAAAACACGTTCGGCATGAATGCTTATCAGATGTGGACACTCGATGCTTCGCGGAACGTTTATGTCACGCTCAGCCTCGGAGGATACGCCGTGAGCTACAGCGGGTCTTCCGACATCGGGCGGGTGCTTCTGACTCCTCAATTCGTTGGCGTTGCGGCTCTCGATTTCGTGTTGACGCCGGGAAGCCCCACGCTGGGGCAAGGGATGATCGTACCCGGGACCCACGTGCCCGGGAATGTGCACGGTCTTTTCGACGATGCGGATCTCCTGCCTTTCAGCGGGACCGCTCCGGACATCGGCGCCGGTGATGTGCAGATGCCCACACGGCCCACGGACGTTTCGGCGACGGTCTCGGGCGCGGACGCCGTCATCTCCTGGTCCTCGTCCACGGACAATACCGGCGTGACCGGCTATGAGGTTTATTCCCTGGACGAACCCGGGCCCACCCTCAAGGCCTCGCCCTCGGCCGGTGCCACGTCGCAGACCGTTTCGGGTCTTGTCGCGAATTCGAATTATCTCTTCTTCGTGAGGGCCAAAGACGCCGAGGGGAACCGTTCCCTCTGGTCCGATATCGTGGCCGTGACGGTCGGAATCGACGGCGCGGACCCGACACCGATACCTACGCTGAGGGCCACGCCAATGCCGACCGTAACACCGACACCCACGCCGACGGCCGAGGCCGGCGATCCGGCGACCGCATCCGAACCGAAAGCGGCCAGCACGAATCCGACTCAACCGGGCGTCTCGGATACGACGTTCGGCTGCGCGGCTACCGACGGCGGAGCCTCATGGATGTTTCTCTTGGCTGCGTTGGCCGCATTGATCCGGTCATCGCGGTTCAGCCGGTCGCGCTCCGGCGCCCGCGTTCCTCGTTCACCGAGTAGATCGCCGCGAAGCCCACGATGAAGAAGACGACCAGTGACAGCGCGGCCAGGCGCTGGCTGTGCGTCACGTAGGAAATGGTTCCGAATAAAATCGGCCCCGTGATGGCCGAGAACTTCCCGCACAAACCTTTGAACGAGAAATAGGTTCCTTCCCCGCCCCGCGGGACCAACTGTGCGTACAAAGCGCGGGTCGTGGATTGCGTCGAGCCCAAGCCGACCCCCACGAGACAGGCCAGGAAATAGAAAAGCGCGCGGGAAGTGCACGCGGCGATCGCCACGACGGTGATCGTCCAGAGAACGAGCGTTCC
>JAZDIZ010000165.1:0-21145 GCA_043804515.1 Pseudomonadota bacterium
GGCGCTAGACGGTCGCGGGCGCGGGGTCGATCCACGCATGCCGAGTGCCGTGTCGCAGGGAATGGTCTTTCTCGTGTCCGCCCTGACGGCGAACGGGGTCCCCGAATTGCGCGAGGCCCTGGGAAAACAAGCCGCCCGAAAGTGCCAGGTCGGGCACGACGGAGGGGTTGCAAACGACAGGCAGCGCGAACTCCTGGATGGTTACGTAAATGCCCTGGCTCGGGCGGAGGGCGAACTTCAGAAGGATGCATCGCCTGAATTCGTGGCTTTCGAGCTCCAGCAGGCTTATCGCAATGTCTCCAGATTGTTGGGAAAGGACGAAGGGATCGAGGAAGTTTTGAGTGAGATTTTCGCCAGGTTCTGTATTGGAAAGTAGCCATGGTTTCACGTGAAACATTGAAGATTGAAGCGTTCTTTGACCTGTCGGGGGTCTGGTTCTCCAGGTTCATGACGTCGGCGGAGCAGCCATGGGACCTTCTTAAGCCCGGGCTCAAAGAAAAGTGGATCGAGGACGCCTTGGCGCCCAACGTTGCGATCGTTGAAAGGGCCGGCACGCTGGTTCTTAAGACCGTCGAGCTTCGAGTCCCGGGCGGGTCGGCCGTCGTCGAGGCCGGGAGCTGCCTGGTGGGGAATAGAATCGAACTGCGGGCGGGCGTCGTGGTCGAGGCCGGCGCCTGGATCACCGGCCCCACAATTTTAGGGGAAGGAACCCTGGTCCGGCAGGGCGCCTATATTCGAGGCGGCGTCATCACGGGGACCAAGGCCATCATCGGCCACGCCAGCGAAGTGAAGAGTTCGATTTTCTTAAACGACGCCAAGGCCCCTCATTTTGCCTATGTGGGGGACAGCATTCTCGGGAATCGGGTGAACCTGGGGGCCGGCACCAAAATCTCGAACCTCAAGATCACCAACACCGAGGTGCGTTTTTCCGTCAACGGCGAAAAAGTCTCAACAGGCCTTCGAAAGATGGGCGCGATCTTGGGTGATGGTACCGAGACGGGGTGCAACAGCGTCCTGAACCCGGGCGTCCTCCTCGGAAAAAACTGCCGCGTCTATCCGGCCATCGCGGTACGTCCTCTTTACTATCCGGACGGCACCATGGTCCGGTGAGTTACGACGTTCTGGTGGTGGGCGCCGGGCATGCCGGCATTGAAGCGGCGCTGGCAGCGACCCGGATGGGCGCAAAGGTTTGCCTGATCACGTCGAATCTGGGCCGCATCGGCCACATGTCGTGCAATCCGGCGATTGGCGGCCTGGCAAAGGGACAGCTTGTGAAGGAGGTCGATGCCCTGGGGGGCGAAATGGCCCACGCCATCGACGAGGCCGGCATCCAGTTCCGAAAGCTCAATACGAGCAAAGGCCCCGCCGTCTGGTCCTCCCGGGCCCAGGCGGACAAGGCCAGATACTCACGGCGCATGCGGGAGGCGCTGGAGTCGGTCCCCGGTTTGGACCTTAGGGAAGGCATGGTTGCCGACCTTCTCGTCGAGCACGGCCGATGTTGTGGAATCACAACGGAAGTGGGATGGAAGACCCATGCCAAAACAACGGTTTTGACTACAGGCACGTTCCTTAACGGCTTAATACATATAGGCAGTTACACCGAACCAGCCGGAAGGGCAGGGGACAGACCATCAACAAAGCTGGCCAATTTTTTGCGAAATACGGGCCTAAATGTAGGAAGAATGAAGACAGGAACCGTTCCTAGGCTGGCCAAAAACACGATAAATAACAAAATATTAGACGAACAGTGGGGCGAAATACCCATTCCATTCTTCTCGTTTTTCCGGTCTGGCCCGGCTCTTCCGCAGGTCTCCTGCTTTATAACGTACACGAACGAGCGGACACACGACGTCATACGGCGGAACTTGTCGAAATCGGCTTTGTACAGCGGAAAGATTTCAGGCGTGGGCCCGCGCTATTGCCCGAGCGTTGAGGACAAGGTCGTCAGGTTCGCGGATAAAACGAGGCACCAGGTTTTTTTGGAGCCGGAGGGTTTGGATACGGACGAGGTCTATCCCAACGGCCTGTCGAACTCCCTGCCCGTGGAAGTGCAGGTTGAATTTCTCCGTACGATCCGAGGCCTCGAAAGCGTCGAGGTCCGGCGCCCCGGGTACGCGATCGAATACGACTTTGTGGATCCGACCGAGCTTCACCCGTGGCTCGAGACGAAAAAAATTTCCGGCTTGTTCCACGCAGGCCAGATCAACGGCACGTCGGGGTACGAAGAGGCGGCGGCGCAGGGCCTTGTGGCGGGGATCAACGCCGCGCTCTCCGTTCAGAAGTGCGAGCCGTTCGTTTTGTCCAGGACGGAAAGCTACATCGGCGTCTTGATCGACGACCTCGTCACGAAGGGCACGAGCGAGCCGTATCGAATGTTCACGTCGCGCGCCGAGCACAGGCTCTATCTCCGGGAGGACAACGCGGATCAGCGGCTCCACGAGTACGGCTGGAAACTCGGCCTGATCCCGGCCTCGGTGCACGCGGCGTTTCGAGAGAAAATGAACGCGATCGAAACCCTGCGCAGGAAGCTCGAAACTTCTCTACTCACACCCACGGCGCCGACGCTGGCGCGGCTATCGACCCTGGGCGTCGGACCGATCAAGAAGGCCACGGCGCTCTTGGATCTGATGCGCCGCCCCGGCGTTTGCTGGCGCACACTTACGGAGATCGAGCCCTCCCTGGCGTCCGTCGATCCGCGCGTCGCCGAGCAGGCGGAGATCTCGGTAAAATACGAGGGGTACATCGCAAGGGAGAGGGAAGTGATCGGCCGCGTAGAACGGGAAGGGGGGATGCGGATCCCCTCGGAGCTTGATTTTCGTGCCGTGCCAAGCCTCTCCCACGAGGTGCGGGAAAAATTGGTCCGGATCCAACCCCGAACGCTCGGACAGGCAAGCCGAATCTCCGGTGTAACGCCGGCGGCCATCTCGGTTTTGAGCGTTTATCTGCGCAAGTATCGCGCACCCGAAGCGCCCGAACTGCTGGAAATGTAAGATTATTTTTAAGTGGTCAGAAAAAGGCGAGTCAGTTATAGATCGCCTTTGTTATGAGCTGGTTCTCCGTATCCGAGTACAAGCATCAATATAACGTTTCCTCCTCCACCGTTCGAAGGCAGATCCAAAAGGGCAGAATCTTCGCGAAGAAGTTCGGCCGGAATTGGTACATTCAATATCCCGACGCACAGGCCGTTTCGGCGGCGCCGCGGACCGAATCCGCGGTAATGGCGGGGGAGCCGATTCTTCCCGGGGCCGCCGAGGGAAACCTTCAGAGCGTGATCAACTTTTCCAGCAAGGCGCTTCATCACTATCTTTTGCTGAGTGACAAGTTGATGGCGGAGAAAGAGCTGCGGATTCAAGAGAAAGAAAAAGAACTGAATGAGCGGCGGCAGGATGTTGCCGAGCTGGAGGAATACGTGCGCATGTTGGAGGGGGAAGTTCAAAGGCTGAAGGACCGGCCCGAGGGGTGGCGCTGACGCATGGGCCGCGTCGTCGCGATCGCGAACCAGAAGGGCGGGGTGGGAAAAACGACCACCGCAATCAATCTGGCGGCATCTCTGGCGGCAGCCGAGAAGAAGATTCTCCTGGTCGATATGGACCCGCAATCGAACACGTCGAGCGGCTCCGGTACGACGGTCTCCGAAGCGAAGCAGGTGTACCACGTCCTATTGGGGGACCTGCGGATCCGCGAGGCGGTCTATTCGACGGAGATTTCGAGGCTCCGAATCGTGCCGGCCACTCCCGATCTCATCGGATTCGAAGTGGAAGGGCTCTCGTTGAACCATCGCGAAGCCAGATTAAAAAATTCTCTGGAAGAAGTCCGCGGCGAGTACGATTTCATCCTCATCGACTGCCCCCCGTCGCTGGGACTCCTGACGCTCAACGCTTTGGCGGCGGCGGACAGCGTATTGGTGCCGCTTCAGGCCGAATACTTCGCCCTGGAAGGCCTCGGGCGGTTGATAAACACGATCGAGCTGGTGCGCGCGCAGATCAACCCGAACCTGGAATTGGAAGGAATCCTTCTCACGATGTTCGACCGGCGCAACAACCTGGCGAAACAAGTGGCCAAGGAAGTGGAGCAACACTTCGGGGCCCGCGTTTTCACCACCCGGATTCCCCGGAACGTGAGGATTTCCGAAGCGCCGAGTTTCGGAAAGCCCATTCTTTTGTACGATATCCGTTCGGTGGGTGCGCAGAGTTACTTGGCGCTGGCCGCCGAGTTTCTGGCTCGGCGCCAGGCCGCCGTAAAATCTGGAGGAGAACATGAGCGAGAGGAAAGTATTGGGCCGGGGACTGTCGTCGTTGATCCCCAGCCTGCCGCAAGCTAAAGAGGCCTCCCCGCTCGGCGTGCTGAGGGTTCCTCTGGGTGCCACGGCGGGCGAGGTCGCGACGCGGACCGCGATGGCGCCGGTGTCCGAAATTTTCACGAACCCGCGCCAACCGCGGCGGCAATTCTCGGAAAAGGCGCTTGCCGAGTTGTCGGCGTCGATCCGCGAGGTGGGCATCCTGCAGCCGCTCCTGGTTCGGAGCACCGACCGCGGATACGAATTGATCGCGGGCGAGCGGCGGCTTCGGGCCGCCAGAAAAGCGGGGCTTACCGAGGTTCCGGTCCTGGTCCGCAACAGCTCGGATCTGGATCAGCTCGAGATGGCCTTGGTGGAAAACCTGCAACGGGAGGACCTGAACCCGATCGAGGAAGCACATGGGTTCGCAAGGCTGGCGAACGAGTTCGGGCTCAAGCAGGAGGAGATCGCCAAAAGGGTAGGGAAGGACCGGAGCACGGTCACGAACATCATGCGCTTGTTGGGGCTCTCCGCGGTGGCGCAGGAGATGCTCGCGTCGGGAGCGATCAGCATGGGGCACGCAAGGGCGCTGCTGCCTTTGGAGGATCCGCGGCGGCAAGAGACGCTGGCGCATCGAATTCAGAAGGAGACGCTCTCCGTCCGGCAGGTGGAAGCGCTTGTTCGCGCGATGACGGGTCCGGCTGGTGCACCGGAGGGGAGACGGCGGACGGACAAAACGGCCCAGGAAACGAACCTACGGCATTTGGCGGACGAACTCCAACGGAGCCTGGGAACCCGCGTGGAGATCACGGCCAGGGGAAAATCAGGGGAGATCCGGATTCACTATTACGCCCCGGAAGATCTGCGCCGCGTTGTGGATCGCCTGCTGAAATAGCCGCCGGGGAGCTCGTCCGAAAGGGCGGGTTATGGAACAATGCGGCTACCGCGCGAAAGGCAAAATTCTCTTGAGACCTTGACAGGTTATGCCCGATTCATTACGTACTGCCCCTGCTGCAAGGGGCGGTCGGGTCGCCCTGAAATGACAAGCCCCTACTCAAGGAGAAAAGCATGGGAATCTTAAAAGGTGACGCTCAGACCACGACGGACCGTCCGACCTCTATAAGTGGTGGTTTTAACGCTATTTTGGACCGCGGGGCCGAATTCGAAGGGAAGCTCACGTTTGAAGGGACCGTCCGAATCGACGGAAAGTTCAAAGGGGAGATCGTTTCGGAGGCGAACCTGGTGTTCGGGGAAAGCGGAAAAGTGGAGGCCGACATCAAGGTGGGAGCCATCTCCGTCAGCGGGGAAGTCAGCGGTAATATTACGGCTCGCTCGAAGGTAGAGCTGCACGCCCCGGCCATCGTGAAAGGGAACATCCAGACCCCATCGTTGATCATCGAAGAGGGGGTTCTGTTCGAAGGCTCGTGCGCCATGGACAAAGGCCCCCAAACGTCGAAATACCCCAAGCCCAAAACGGAGGCCTTATCCCCATCCATACCGGGACCGAAGAAAGACACTGACCTTCTTCGGCCCTGATGAAGCGCAACGCCTATATCTTCATCCTGGCGCTTTTGTTCTGGGGGGCGTCGTGGCTTTTTCATCACTTCGGGTTTTGGACGGCCGTAGGCCTGCCCGTACCCCACGGGTACCTCGCTGCGGGCTTTCTGTTTTTGGGGACCGTGCTCCTGCTCCAAAACGTGCTTTTCAGGCCGTACCTTCGCGTGGTGGAGGAACGCGAAGCCCAGACGATTCATAAGGCGGCTGCGGCGGCAAAGACGAGAGGGGACGCCGAGCGGATGATCTCCGAGTACCGCCGGGCCGTTGAAGCGGCGCACACGCAAGCGACGCTGGAGAGGGAAAAAATCGCCTTGGCGGGGGAAAACGAGGAGAGGGGGCTGCTCAAAGACGCGAGAGCCCGGGCGAACCGGGAACTGACCGCACGGCTCGGGGAACTGGAGGAGGAGGCCCGCAGGCTGGAACCCGCGCTCCTGTCCCAAGTCGACGCCCTCGCCCTCGATGTTTTGAACCGGGTGATTGTGCCGAAGCCTCCGGGCGGGACGTCCCCGGGCCGAGGGCCGCGACGCGCGAACACGGAGCGTTAAGGAACGATGCTCGTTTGGATTCTCATCACGCTTTGGCCGGCCGTGTCTCGGGCTGCGGACGATTCGGCAGGTGCCGGCATCTCCGTGCCCACGATTTTCAACTTCGCGATCCTGGTAACCGGGCTCGCCGTTTTACTTCGCAAGCCATTGGGTGAAATGCTGCGCGGGAAACAGGCCCGGATTTCCCGGGCGGTCGAGGAAGCGGAACAACTCCGGACGGACGCCGAAAGTCTGGCGACCGAGTATCGCGCGAGGCTCGCGGGCCTGGAGGAGGATGTCGCGCGGATTTTGAAAGAGGCGCGGGAGGAAGGAGGGCGCGAAAAAGAGGAGATCCTGGAGCGGGCCCATAAAATGGCCGCGAGGATCGCCGCCGAAACGGGCCTTTCGATGGAGAGAGATCGTCTTCGCGTTCTCCGGGATCTCGAGCGGGAGACTTTGACCGCGGCCCTGCGGAAGGCGGAGGAACTTCTGCGGCAACGCGCCACCGAAGCGGATCATCGGATCTTCACGAACGAGTTGATTGCGAATCTGGAGAACCAGCGTGGCGCAAGATCCTAAAACGCTGGCGGCGCGTATGGCGCACGCCTTCCAGGAAGCCGTGCTGGAATGGAAGGGGGAGGCGGCCGCCGAAAGAATTCGGACGCAACTCCAAGAGATGGTGGCGCTGAGCCGCGGGAACCCCGGTGCGTTCTTCGCGAACCCGGTGTTTTCCGCCGATGAGAAGAAGAAAGTCATGGAGGCGATTTTGAATGGACAGACGGCGGAGCCGGAGCTCCGGCGGTTTCTGGAGCTTCTGGTGGCGCTCCATCAGCTCCATCTTCTTCCCGACATTTCCCGGGCCTACGAGGAGGGATGGAGGGCCCGCCGGAACGAAGTTCGGGCGAGCGTGCGCACGGCCTTCCCCTTGGAGGCCGGGGACCGGCTGCGGTTGGCGGAGGCCCTGGGCCGCGTGACCGGCAAGAAGGTCCTGATTGACGAAAAGACCGATCCGACGCTGATCGGAGGCGTAGTGGCCCAGGTGGGAAGCGTCGTGTACGACGCCTCGATACGCGGGTTCTTGAACCGACTGCAACAGGAGTTTTAGATGACGATTCGCGCGGAAGAAATCACACAGCTGATCCGGACGCAGATCCGCGATTACGACAAACGAACGGAAACCAGCGAAACGGGAACCGTTCTCTCCGTAGGGGACGGCATCGCGCGGATCTTCGGCCTGGACAATGCGATGGCCGGCGAGCTTCTGAGCTTCCCGAAAGGCGTCTACGGCCTGGTTCTGAACTTGGAGGAGAACAACGTCGGAGCGGCGCTCTTCGGGGACGACATCCTGATCCGCGAGGGGGACGTCGTGAAGCGCACGAACCGCATCGCTGAAGTGCCCGTCGGAAAAGGGGTGGTGGGGCGGGTCTTGAACGCCTTGGGCCAACCCGTGGACGGGAAGGGCGAGGTTCGCTCGGACGAGAGGCACAAGGTGGAGCAGAAGGCGCCCGGGATCGTGGTGCGTCGTCCCGTCAAGGAACCCCTTCAGACCGGGATCAAGGCCGTGGACTCGATGGTCCCGATCGGCCGGGGACAGCGCGAGCTGATCATCGGCGACCGCCAGACCGGGAAAACGGCCTTGGCTCTGGACACGATCATCAATCAAAAAGGGCAGAACTGTTACTGCATTTACGTGGCGATCGGACAGAAGCAATCCACGGTGGCTCAAGTGGTGGACAAACTGGAGCGCTTCGGGGCCATGGAATACACGACCGTCGTCGTGGCCACGGCGTCGGAGTCGGCCCCCATGCAGTTCCTGGCCCCGTATTCGGGCGTCGCGATGGGGGAATATTTCAGGGACAACGGGATGCACGCCCTTATGGTTTACGACGATCTTTCGAAGCATGCCGTTGCGTACCGGCAGCTCTCGTTGCTTCTTCGCCGCCCGCCGGGGAGGGAGGCGTTTCCGGGCGATGTCTTTTACCTTCACTCCAGGCTTTTGGAGCGGGCCGCGAAAATGGATGACGCCCACGGCGGCGGGTCCCTCACGGCCCTCCCGATCATCGAAACGCAAGCGGGGGACATCTCGGCTTATATCCCCACGAACGTGATCTCCATCACGGACGGCCAGATTTATCTGGAAGCGGACCTTTTCTACGCCGGCGTCCGCCCCGCCATCAACGTGGGGCTTTCGGTGTCCCGTGTGGGCGGCTCGGCCCAGATCAAGGCCATGAAACAGATCGCGGGGAGCCTTAGGCTCGAGTTGGCCCAGTACCGGGCCCTGGCGGCGTTCGCGCAGTTCAGTTCGGACCTGGACATTGCCACGCAACGACAGCTTGCGAGGGGCGAGCGGCTCGTGGAGATCCTGAAGCAAGGACAGTTCGTGCCGTATCCGGTCGAGAAACAGGTCGCCATTATCTTTGCGGCCGTGAACGGATTCACGGACGGCTACGAGGTGTGGGCGCTGGGGCAGTACGAGAAAGAATTACTCATCTTCCTGGAGACCAAGAAACCCGAAGTGCTTCGCCTCATTCGGGAGCGAAAGGAAATAACGCACGAAGTCCGGGTGTCGCTCAAGGCGGCCCTCGAAGAGTTCAAGACGGGCTTCACGCCGGCGGTGAAGTCGTAGTGGCGAGCCTGCAGGCCATACGCAACAGGATCCGCAGCGTCGCCTCGACGCAGAAGATCACGAGGGCGATGAAAATGGTCGCGGCGGCCCGGTTCCGCCGGGCCCACAAGGCCGTGATCGACTCGCGCGCCTACGCATCCAAGCTCGAGGATCTTCTGGAGGCGCTTTGCGGCTTCGTTGGGGAATTGAATCACCCGTACGTGTCCGAGCCGGCGGGGGCAAAACGAGCGTTGGTGGTGATGGCCTCCGACCGGGGTCTATGTGGCTCCTTCAACGCCAATATTCTGCGCCGCCTTGATGCGGAGCTGAAGGAATCCGGGCCCGGCGCGCGAGTTGTCCCGCTGGGGAAGAAGGCCGTGCGATACGCGATCAAACGGAAACTCCCGGTCCTGGTCCAACCGGAAGCGTTCTGGACGGGATTTCGGTTCGAGAAAGCCTCCGTGCTAGCGTCGGACCTGGCGGGATATTTTGTAACGGGAGAGGTGGATCGGGTGGACCTTCTCTACAACGAATTCACCTCGTTGATCGCGCAGAAGCCGAAGGTCGTGACGATTTTACCGATCCGCGTTCCCGCCGCCGAGGGCGCGGCGAAGACGAAGTTCGTTGCCGAGCCAAGCGTGGAAATCGTGGCGAAGGAACTCCTGGAGCGAGTTGTGAGGGCGCGCCTGTTTTCGGCCTGCCTCAATTCCCAGGCCAGCGAGTTCGGGGCACGGATGACCGCGATGGATTCGGCCACGCGTAACGCCGAGGAAATGATCGACCTTCTGACGCTCACGATGAATCGGGCGCGGCAGACGGCGATCACGAAAGAATTGATGGAGATTGTGGGCGGAGCGGAAGCTTTGAAATGAGGAGATGGATGTCATGGCGAAAGAAGTGAAAGGAAAACAGGGGAGAGTGAAGCAAGTGATCGGGGCGGTCGTGGACGTCGAGTTCCCCGACAACGAGCTTCCGACCATCCACACGGCCCTGCGGGTCACAAATCCGGCCATCGACGATCGGCCGGGCAATCTGGTGTTGGAGGTCGCGCAACATATCGGGGAAAGCACCGTGAGAACCGTAGCCATGGACTCCGCGGAAGGACTCGTGCGCGGGATGCCGGTGGAAAACACCGGGCAGCCGATTACGGTGCCGGTAGGGAAGGGCACTCTGGGCCGAATCATGAACGTGATCGGGGAGCCCGTGGACGAGATGGGCCCGATCCAGGCCTCGGAACGGCGTCCGATTCATCACCACGCCCCCACGTTTGAAGAGCAGGACACGCAAGTGCAAGCGTTCGAAACGGGGATCAAGGTCGTGGACCTCCTGGCTCCGTACGCCAAAGGGGGCAAGATCGGCCTCTTCGGCGGGGCGGGCGTCGGCAAAACGGTCATCATCATGGAGTTGATCCACAACATCGCCAAGGAACACGGCGGCTTCTCCGTGTTCGGGGGAGTGGGGGAACGCACGCGCGAGGGAAACGACCTGTGGCTGGAGATGAAGGAATCGGGCGTTCTCGAAAAGACGGCGCTGATTTACGGACAGATGAACGAACCCCCGGGGGCCCGGGCCCGGGTGGGCCTCTCCGCCCTCACGGTGGCCGAGTATTTCCGCGACGAAGAAGGGCAGGACGTCCTCTTCTTTATCGACAACATCTTCCGTTTTACCCAGGCCAACTCGGAGGTCTCGGCACTTTTGGGCAGGATGCCCTCCGCCGTCGGCTATCAGCCCACGCTCTCCACGGACCTGGGCGAACTTGAGGAGCGGATCACGACGACAAAAGCGGGCTCGATCACGTCGGTTCAGGCGATCTATGTCCCGGCCGACGACCTGACGGATCCGGCGCCGGCCACGACGTTCACGCACCTCGACGCCACCACGGTGCTCTCCCGCCAGATCGCGGAGCTCGGGATCTATCCTGCCGTGGACCCGCTGGATTCCACGTCGCGAATCCTGGATCCTCAAGTCGTGGGTCAGGAGCATTACGCCGTCGCCCGGGCCGTGCAGGAGATCCTGCAAAGGTACAAGGACCTTCAGGACATCATCGCGATCCTGGGAATGGACGAACTGTCGGACGAGGACAAACTGATCGTGGCGAGGGCCCGGAAAATCCAGCGCTTTCTCTCCCAGCCGTTCTTCGTCGCGGAGCAGTTCACGGGATTCGAGGGGAAATACGTGAAGCTTTCGGATACGATCAAGGGGTTCAAAGAACTCGTGGACGGAAAGCACGACGGGCTTCCGGAGCAGGCGTTCTACATGGTGGGCACGATTGAAGAAGCGGTCGAGAAGGCCCGGACGATTCAAGAGGCCTCCTGACGGAGAAACATGGCGGCCGAACTCACACTCGAAGTCCTGACCCCTTGGCGCAAGGTTGTTTCGAAAACCTGCGGGGAAGTGACGGTTCCCGCCGTCGGAGGGGAGATCGGAATTCTTCCGGAACACACCGCTCTGGTTTCCGCGCTTTCGGCGGGGGCGCTCCGGTTCCGCGTAGGCGACGAAACGGAGGTCCTGGCGGTTCGGGGCGGGTTTGTGCACGTGAGCTCGAATCACGTGGCGGTTCTGGCCGACGAGGCGGCGCTTCCCTCGGAACTGGACAAAGCGAAAATTCAGACGGAATGCACGGCGTTGGAGGAAAAGATTTTGGGCGCCGATGCAAGCGCGGAGGGCCTGGAGAAACTTCTCGGCGATCGCGATTGGCTGGAAGCGCAGAGGATCGTTGCCGGCGCATGAGGAAGGGGCGTGCAGCGCCAGGTGGCCGAAAACCCGGGATCGCCCGCGCGCCATGTCCGTTTCAGCTGTTGTCTTCGATCTGGGAGGCGTTCTGATTGACTGGAACCCGACGCGCACGGACATCCGCACCCCACTGACGCACAAACCCCCGAAATGAACGCTAGAAGTTTCCCCAAAAACCCCATAATATCAGGACACTAGGCCGGATACGTCGCGGCATGATATTTGCTTATCCACGTTGTGAGGTGAATATGACCAAAGGACGACCTTTCTTATTCTTGATTCTGGGGATCCCGATGTCGATTTCGTCGACCGTCGAGGCTCAAAGCTCCACCGCCATTACGGGGCAGATCGTTTCAAACTATGGCTGTGTGGTGCGCGCCTATTGGGCCAACGGGAACCAATCGATTCGTCCTGCGACTCTCATTCCGGGCAATGTTGACAGCCAGGGTATAATTGCGACACGCTTGAGGGAAGGACCAATAAATCAAACGATGCTGACTACCCGCTTTGGACAGGCCCCCAACGGCGTGGAGATTCAATTCGGAATCTTCAACCACAACAAGCTTTTAGACCGGTACGACAACAGACCCGCGGTCATCCAGACGCTCAATCCATTACCGACACATTTCAGCGTTCAATTTTACGGCGAACACGAAGACTCCTATACTCTGGACTGCGACCAAAGAAGCACCCACAGGGGCTCGCCTTAACGGGACGGACGATGATTATCAGACCGGTTTTGCACGAAGTCCCCGGGGACTGAACGAAGGAATGCCGATTTCCGCCGTTGTTTTCGATCTGGGAGGCGTCCTGATCGACTGGAACCCCCGGTATCTCTTCCGAAAGCTGTTCGGCGGCGACGAGGAAAAAATATCCTGGTTTCTCGAGAACGTCTGCACGGAGGAGTGGAACAACCGGCATGATTTGGGGGTTTCCTATAAGGAAAACGCCGAGCGGCTTATCCTGAAATTCCCCCAATATGCGAGGGAAATTCGGGCCTATGGGGAACGCTGGACGGAGAACCTGGGGGGGGCCATCGAGGAATCCGTCCAAATCTTTGAGGAGCTTCGTTCGAGCGGCGTCGCCGTATACGCGCTCACCAATTTTTCGACCGAGGCATTCCCGCTCGCACGGCTGCGTTTTCCGTTCCTGAACTCCTTCGATGGAATCGTCATGTCCGGAGAACTCGGGATCGCGAAACCCGACCCGGCGATCTATCGGCACCTGCTTAAAAAGTTCGGGCTTTCGGCAGCCCAGTCGATCTTTGTGGACGATCGGAAGGAGAACGTGGACGCCGCCCGCGCGCTCGGATTTCTCGTCCACCACTACCACGATCCCAAGAGCCTCCGGGACCACCTGAAAGAATTGGGCCTTCTGGAATAGGGCAACCGGGACTGACTGCCCGTTGCTGAAGACTGGCGGCCGGTATCCGGATTCCGGTGACCGGATCAGAAAACGTTTAAGAGTTAACCCTATTTTTCTGGGGGATCGCCTTGATCTTGGCCTTTCCCCCTTCGGTCACGACCTTGAGTGTGATGCCTTGCGCGCCGAGCTTTTTCTTGAGCGCCTCCACCTGTGCGGTCATCTGTGTGCGGAACTTCTCGAACGAGAGGGCCGCCAGGTCCTCCTTGTTCTTCCCTTTCTCCGCGGCATAGGCGTCGAAAATCGCCTTCATCGGGTCCGCCTCCGGGGCCACCGACTGCGGTGGGGAAGGCCGTCCGGGCGTTGCCGAGGCATGCCGTTCCTTCTCGTGGATCTTGGCCCGGAACACGTCGCGTTCGTATCGTCCCTCGTCGATCTCTCGAAGGATGCGATCCCAGTAGACGCTGTACGTATTGTATCGATTCACGAGCTGCGTGTAGCGGAACTTGGGGCGCGCCGACTGGATCGGAACAGTCGAATATTTCCGGATCATCCCGACCACTTTCTCGCGGAGCTTGGCGGGCTCAATCCGGTTCAGGCCGAGAAAGTACTGCTCGTAAACGCCCTTTAGCTTTTCCAACTCCTGCGCCAAATGGTCCAGATCCTTGATGAGGTCATCCGAAGCCTTGATGGGCGCCAGCGGCATGTACCGTTAGTCTATCACGGGTTCCGCCGTTGGGGAGCCAACGCGGAAGGCGACTCCGCCGGAACGAAGAGCGGGGCCAGGGAGGTTCCGGGATAGTAAGCGGCCAGGATCTCCGCATAGCTCTGGCCGCGTTCCGCGCGGCCGACGGCCCCCAGCTGACAAAGTCCGACGCCGTGGCCACGGCCCGCACCGTGAATCTTAAGGCCAGCAATGCGCCCCCCGTCCCGCTCGGCCTCGAACACGAACAGGCTGGACGGAAGACCCCCGAGAAGCTTGCGGATCTTGAGTTCTCCGACGACCCGTTTCTTGCCGGCGGGCGTGGTGAACGAGATCTCCAGGATCCGGCCCGAAGCGCCGCGCTTCCCGGGGGATACGTCCAGCAGGGGAGGCTTGAGTGAAAGGGAATCCAAAACCCGTTCGATATCAGAAACGCCGAGCCGACTTTCCCATCGCCAGCGTTCCGGGTGCGCCACCGTGGCGGCTCCGCAGTATGACGCGGGCGGCGCAGCCAGGAATGCTTGTACTTCGAGATCCGTGGAAAGGGGGAGCGCCGCCGTGTCGGGCAGAAGGTCGGAAACACCGAAAAGATAAGGGCGGGAGCGGGAGCCCATGACGTTCGTGCGAGGCTCGGTGTGGCCGCCGCAGGTGGAATGATAAAACGTTTCGGCCAGATCACCGGTGGCGTCGCGCAGGACCAGATCCTTCGTGTCCGCGACCGCGGCCGAGGAGGACGGCCTCTTGAGCGTCACCCCTCGGTATACCTGGCAGGCCGTGGTCGAGCAGATAAAGAAGGGCGTTTCGGAAAGAGGGTGGCCGGTCAGGCGTGAGGCGCCGTTGAACCGCGCGGCGAACGTGCGCGCCACGACCGCCTGAGCCTTGAGCGCCTCCGCGGGAGCCAGCGCGAAAAGCTCCGCGGGGACAACCCCCTCCAGATAATCCCGAAACGCGGTCTGTTGGACGAGAGAGAGCTCGCCGGCGGGGTTGGGAACCAGGAACAACCGCGGGCCGTACTGTTCGTTCGACGTGTCGCCGCGAACCTCTTCCGTCGCCGCGCCTTGCACCGCCACAGGCCCGTGAGGCGAGAGGATCTCCAAAAGGCCCTCAAACTCCTTGGAGAAAGTGCCGTTCTCGGCTTCGAGCCTTCCGCGGCCGAGAGGAGGGAGATCCACACGACTGGCCACGTCGCAGGCCGCTTTGAACAACGCGTTCGCCTCGTCACATACCGCCTGGGCGCCGCGTTCCGAGGCGGGGGCGGTCAGCGACAGAATCCACCGTTCCAGCGTCGCGTACGGCGCTTGTGTGTCCATGGCCGGCGGGCCGATCCAGCGTGCGGCCTTGAAGCCGCGAGTCCTCCACTTGAGAAGCGGGCCGACAGGCTTCTGGCCGGTCCGGGGGACCAGCCGTTGGTCTACGGAAGCGTAATACGAAAGGATCGCCGGGCGCGTCACGCCGAGGCCCGTTACACGCCAGACCACTTCGGGCGGTGAGGCCACCTCCCAGGACGCGTTCTCCGACCAAGCCCGAATTCGCATACGGTGGAGAGCCCGGAATTCGACCTTGGGCCGCGAAGGCACAATAGCGACGCTGACAAGATCGGAATCGGAAGCGGGAGGAACCCAGTAACTTCGGTAAAGATTCCGCGCAATCCTCCCTCCGTCCCCGAGGACGGCGGACTGATAAACGAGCGTCGGGCGTTCCTTCACGCAGCTGAAAAGCGCCAACCCAAGGAGGGGAACGAAAGCGAAAGTGCGGAAAAACCAGGAACTCAAGTGCACGGATTATACATTCAGCGGGAGGATCGGATACCATCCAAAAGGAATCCGATGGACCGACGCCGTACTACGCTGCTTTTTGCGTTCTTCGCGCTGATCTACATTCTCACGAATTCATTCCGGGAAAGCGTGCAATTGCCGGACGAGGAGTACGTCCTTCTTGTGACGTCGAACCTTGTGGCCGGAAGGTCCTTGGCTCTTCCGCAGTCCGTGCCGAAATATGCCGGCGCCAGCCGCACGGGAACCGACGGTAAGACCTACTCGGTCTATCAGATCGGCCAATCGCTCGCGTATGCGCCCGTCTATTTTGCGGCGAAAAACACCCTGGCATTTGCTGAACCGTACGATCAGGCGAAATACGGGAAGCGGGAGGCCTACGACACGTGGCTGGAAAGGCAAACGCGGAGATTCCTTCTGCTTTGCCCGGTCTTTTTCGCGGCGCTCTCGTGCGCGATCTTCTTTTTGTTCGCCCTGCGGCTCGGGTTCTCGGGGGAAGGGAGCCTCATCCTGACGCTGTTTTACGGCCTGGGGACGATGGTGTGGCCTTATTCGAAGTTCCTCATGACGGAATCGCTTCAGAACTGCCTTCTCCTGGGGACGGTGTACCTCCTCTTCGCCCAGAAGGCCGCCGGTGGGATGAAACTCCGATCGATGCTCGGGGCCGGCGCGTATTTCGGCTTCCTCTTGTCGATCCGGGCCAGCCTGGTCGTTCTTCTCCCGGCGCTCGTGTTCTACTGGTTCTATCGAAATCGGGATCGGCGCATGGCGCTCCCGATCGCGGCGTTCGTGATTCCGATGATCCTCCTGTTCATTCCTCAGTTGGTCTACGACCAGGCTCGTTTCGGAGGCGTGTTTGCGACCGGGTACGCCGCGACGCTTTTCTCCACGCCCCTTTATGTAGGCCTTTTCGGATATCTGTTCAGCCCGGGAAAGAGCTTCTTTGTCTATGCGCCGATCGCGCTCTTGTTTTTTTGGGGGATCCGGTCCTTTTTTCAACGAGCCCGGGCGGAAGCGTTTCTATTCTGTCTTCTGTTGGGTCTCGTCCCGCTCAAGTACGCAAGTTGGTGGGTTTGGTCGGGCGACCCCTCGTGGGGCCCGCGGTACCTGCTCATCCTGACACCCTTCCTGATGCTCCCGGCCGGCGAGGTCCTGGAGCGAATAATTGTCGAGGCGAAAGTTCTCAAGCGCGGGCTCGTAGGGGCGCTCTTTGCGGGTTCGGTCCTGGTTCAGCTCTTGGCCGTATCGGTGCATTACCTCCACTATTTGAACTACGTGCGCCGCGCATCCACCTTGGCTCCGCCGAGTGCCGCGGCTCCGGCATCCGGAACGTCCGGAGGCATTTCACCTCTCCGAGACCCGTATGTGGAAACGGAGTTCAATCCGGAATTCTCCCCCGTTCTGGGACAGTGGTGGATGGTCAAGACTCTCCTGACGGGGGACCGAAACCCCGCGCTGTCGGCCCCTTGGGCAGGGCTTGGTTACGCCCCTCTTCATGCCCAGGTGCCGTTGAATGCGGAATGGGATGTTTGGGTATTGCAGCTCTTGGCGGGCGGCTTCGATTGGCTCAACATCAAGCCCCTGTTGGGGGCGCTCGCACTCCTGATTTTTTGGACGATCGTGGCGCAGGAGTTGTTCCTGACGATATTAAAACGGCCACCCTCATAGGTGAAACCCCTCGAGGCTCACTTGAAGGCGAGCGTCGGCCTACCGAATACACTTTGCATAGTTGAACGAATCGTTGCGCGATAGCCGAGGCGGACGGACACGTAACTGATTACAATTACAGGCAAAAGGCCGCATCGGACATGGAACAACTCTTGCTTCTCGTCTGGGTGTATGGACAAGATAAGCCGACTGGACCGAAGAATCCCGATCAACTTTTTGATCGAATACGAAGGGTTCGAGCGAGATCACCGCGACCGGGCGCTGAACTTGAGCCGTGGAGGGGTCTTCATTTTGACGCCGAACCCGTTTCCGCCCGGGCGGAGGCTTCAACTTCGCTTTGAACTCCCCGATTTGAATCTTGAGATTCATGCCGCGGCTACCGTGCGCTGGGTCGCCGCAAATGGCTCGAACCACTCAAAGGGAATGGGACTCAAGTTCGACGAAGACGATGCCCCGCTCCGCCAGCTCCTGGAATTGTATGTGGATGTCGAGCATGAGGTGAGTTCGGCGTTCTCCGTTCTGGAGCGTCCGAAGGACCCGCCCAAACCGGGGCTGTTCGTGTTTCCCCCGGAAGACAATTAGTTCTTCACGCCCGCCCCCCACGTTTATACTGTGGCCCGCACGATATGGCGGGCGACGTTTATCTGTCTCTTGATATGGATTGGGCACCCGATTTCGTCTTGGAAGACCTCCGGGGCCTGCTCGGAACGGCCCGGCCGCCCTGCACCCTCTTTCACACACACAAGAGCCCTGCGGTCGGCCGCCTTTTGGAATTGAAGGGCGTCGAATGCTCGATTCACCCTGATTTTACGAAGACGGACGACCCGGAAGGCCGCATTGCGGAACTCGCCGGAATGTTTCCCTCCGCGAAGGGCGCGCGCTGTCACCGCCTGTACTATCACTCGGGACTCCTTCCCATCTTTCATCGCGCCGGCCTCCTGTATCTTTCCAACGACCTCCGTTTCCTGGAGCCGGGCCTTCGCCCCCGCTTCGATTGGAGCGGCCTGATCCACCTGCCCATCTACTGGGAAGACGACGTTCACGCCGTCTACTTCGGCGGGGCCTACGACCTCCAAGCATTGAATCTGGAGCAGGAAGGGCTGAAGGTCTTCAACTTTCATCCGATCCACATCTTTCTCAATACGTCGGACCTGGCCGAATACCGGAGGGCGAAACCGTTTCTTGCCGACGAGGCCGAAGCTCGAAAACGGCAACAAGGGAGACGCGGGATTCGGACACTCTTTTTGGAACTGCTCCGTCGGCTCGAGGGAAACAAGCCCGCGACACTGTGCGATCTGGCCGAAGAGTTCGCGCGCGGGAACCGCTACCAAGGACGATTTAAGGATTACGTTGCCCGGCTGGGCAAGGAACGCACGCCGTGAAAAACAGCGACGCTAAGCGGATCCTGGTGACCGGGTGCGGAGGGCCGATGGGGGTGAACATCACCCGATCCCTTAGGAAAGCGCCCGAGGCGCTTTATCTGCTCGGGACCGAGGCGAACCGGTACCACATCCATCTTTCGCTGACCGACCGATCCGAGATCATCCCCCCCGCGAAAGAGGCCGAGGCCTATGTGGAGGCCCTGTGCCGCCTGGTAAGGGACGACCGGATCGGGATGATCTTTCCCACGCACCCGGTCGAAGTGAGGGCGGTTTCCCGATATTGCGCGCGCTTTGGGGGCGTGCGGCTTCTTCTTCCCGAGTACGACGTGATCGTGATCGCGGACTCGAAATGGGAGACCTATCGGAGGTTGGAGGGGGCGGGGCTCCCCGTGCCTAGAACGCACCTGATCCGGACGAAGGAGGACGTGGAATCGGCGTTTTCGGCGCTCCAGACGCGGCCGATCTGGGTGCGCGGGGCCGGAACTCCCGGCGCCGGCATCGGAGTCGCGTCGCTGCCCTGCCGGGAAGTGCTTCACGCGACAGCCTGGGTGGACTACTGGAAAGGGTGGGGCGCGATGATCGCCAGCGAGTTCCTCCCCGGGAGGAACCTCACCTGGACAGGGCTCTTCGCCGACGGGAAGCTTATGGCGGCTCAAACACGCGAGCGCCTGGAATACGTGCTCCCGCACGTGAGCCCAAGCGGGGTAACCGGGGCGCCGGCCGTCAGCCGTACGATCCGGGAACCCGAAGTGGCCCGCCTCGGCGAACTCGCCGTGCGTACGCTCAGTCCGGAACCGAACGGGCCGTTTTTCGTGGATTTCAAGGAGGACGAGGGGGGGCTTCCGAAAATCACGGAGATCAATGCGGGACGCTTCGGAACGACGATTCATTTCTACACGGAGGCCGGCTTCAACTTTCCATACGCCGCCGTGCGCCTGGCATTCGGGATGGGGCTTCCGGGAGCACCGATTGTGGAGCCGATTCCCGAAAACACGTATTGGATTCGAACGTTGGATTGCGGGCCGGTCCTGGTGCGGATGTAGGCCATGAGAACTGATGCGCTGGTCGTCCTGGATTTCGACGGCACGCTTGTCGATTTGAATCTTCCGCGCGAGTGGTTGAAATCCAACGTGGGAAGACTTCTTGCGGATGCGGGCGCCCAGAATTCTCTCGTGCCCTTTCTCCCTGGGATCGAAGAGGCGCTCGTGGCGGTGAGCCGGAGGAATGCGCAAGAGGCGGAAGAACTCCGGACCAAGATCTTTGCCTTGATTACGGAAGCGGATGTTCGGGGCGCGCGCGAAAGCTCGGCCGTTCCGGGCGTGCGGGAGTTCCTTGGCGGGCTGCGCGGCCGGCGGATCCTTCTCTATTCCAACAATTGCCGGGAAGCGGTGAGGGAGGGGCTCCGACGCGCCGGATTGGCCGAAGAATTGTTTTGGAGGATGGTGACACGGGAGGAGGAGCGCTCCCTAAAACCGTCCGGGCGGCCGATCCTCGAGGCCATGGACGAACTGGGCACTTCGGCTCCCGAAGAGGTGTTCGTGATCGGAGACCACCCCTACGACATTCTCTCGGCCGTAGAGGCTCAGGCCCTTCTGGGGGATCGGGCGCGCGTCGTGCCGGTAGGCCGGTATCGGGACAGGCATCGGGCTCGGAATCTGGAGACCGCTGGAGCGTGGTTTCTGATCAGGGATCTCGAAGAGGCTCTCCCGCTTCTGACGACCGAACCCCGGTCCGAAGCAGTTTCTCTCGTGCTCTTGGCTTATAACGAGGAAAAAGCGGTGGCCGCCGCGGTCGAGGACGCGCAACGTTTTTTAAGCCTGTACGCGCCGAACTTCGAAGTGCTTGTCGTGGACGACGGCAGCCGGGACGGGACGGCGACGATTCTGGAAAGCCTTGCACGTCCGCGCCTGCGGGTGATCACGCATGCGCGCAACGAGGGGATGGGAACCTCAGCGCGGGACGGGTATCGCGCCGCACAGGGCGAGTACCTGGCCCATCTTCCGGGAGACCGGCAGGTCAGGTCTCAATCGTTGATCCATTTCCTCCCGGCCATGGCACCGCGGACCGTCGTTCTCTCGACCTACGAAAATCCCCCTTCCGGCCTGCGGCGACAGCTGATCTCCCGGATTTTCCGGGGGATGGTGCGATGGGTCGCGGGGCTGAACGTCGACTTCGCGGGGACCTACTTGTTCCACCGGGACCTCCTGAACGAGGTGAATTGGGACCGGGCGGCCTCCGACACGTTCGTCTTCAGCTTCGAACTCCTGGAGGCGTTCCAGAAATCCGGATGCTCGTTCGAACGGGTCCGGATCCGGACGTACCCGCGGGAGGACGGAGGCAGCCGTGAGGATTCGCTCCGTCGGATCGGAAAGGTTTTCTGGGAGCTGATTCGAAGCCGGATCCGGAGCGTACGGCATGGGTGAGGCCCTGGCGCTTCTGACGGCGGTCACCTGGTCCGTCGGCGTGATCCTCTTTCGGATGGCGGGAAGGGAAGTGGGGCCCTTCGCCCTGAACGTGTTCAAGAACACCGTGGCCCTAATTCTGCTGGGCGTTTCGATGCCGA
>JAZDIZ010000166.1:0-7158 GCA_043804515.1 Pseudomonadota bacterium
ATCGAAGGACCGTTTTTCACCAATCCAGAGGAGTTCGCCCGTCTTGTCTACAACGACCTATGGATTGAAGCCTGGGGACCGTTTCAAGGCCACTCGTTTCCGAAACGAATCGAAGACTACGCCCGGGGGATCTTCAACGGCCTTCAAGGATTCTTTGACGGGCATCCCACAACCGGAGCGCCCGCTCTCAAGGGTGATACGCCCGAGTAAGCCTCTTTTCACCGCGGGGAATCGAGGGACGCCACACCCATTTGCTTGTCTGCCATGGGCGCGGGTGAGATTCGATCGCTTCCCAAAATCTTTTCAAGCATCTGAAGACGTGGCCAGGAACGGCAATCTTTCTGGAGCGCCCCAGAGGCAGGCCATAGAGGCGGATTTCCTAATTGGTATGATGTCCCCGGAAATCGATTCGAATCTCATGCCGGCTGACCTATTTCTTCCTCGTCCAAGATGGTCAGGATCCAGTTTTGCGTATCGCGTAACAGGAGTCGTTTGCTGGGATCTAGGATCAGCGACGTCACGAACCTTGTCTTCTCAGGTCCAGGCAGGACCAATTCGCGGTGTTTACAGGCCAAAAGGACCAGCGCCCGACACGCCCGTTCAGTCATACTCTTGACCTCTTCGATCGTCTTCAGTCCATTCGCGCCAAAGCTCCCCAGGGTCTTCATGATATCGGTTGTGCCACCATGCGCGATCCTGGATCGCAGATCGTAAACAGCTTTGAACTGCCGATACAGCTCCTCGACGCCGACATTGGGGAAGAAGGGATTGAGTAGCACGGGAATCGGGGGAGGGAATCGGGGAGGAATCGGGGGGCACCCACCGTATTGTTCGACTCGCTTTAGGCGCGGACGAGATTCGGACCGATGACCGATTGCCGGACCCTTCTTACGCCGTTCACTCCTTCCCTTTCAAGACCTTCGGATTTCCGGGGGATTTCCGGGGATTTCCGGGGACACCATCCCAATTATGAGAGCCGCCTCCATGGCCCATCTCAGAGGTCACCTAACAAGATTCCGCCCGTGTTGCGTAGGCCCTTAGAAGGTCAAAGAATTTAGCAAAGCGATCGAATCTCACCCGCGCCCATGGTGGCTGAGAAAATGAGTATGGCGTCCCACGATTACGCGATTACGCCCGCCTTGGATGGACTTAGGTCCGTCTGATACAAAAGCTGGGTGAACAAGCGGAACATTCTTTGGAGGCTTCTGGGCTATGCTAGTGTCGGCCTGCTGGTTCTTTTCATGATCCCCCGCTTCTTCATCGATCGCTTCATTTACTTCCCCGAAGCTCACCACGAGTTTCGGCCGGACGATTTTAAACTTCCCTACGAGGACATTTCTCTGACGACGGACGATGGCGTGAAGCTTCATGCTTGGTGGATCGGTGATCACTCGATGCGCAAGACCGTGCTTTTCTTTCATGGCAATGCCGGGAACATCAGTCACAGGCTGGATCGAATCAATCTCCTAGGCCAACCCAAGATCCGATTTTTCTTGTTGGATTATCGTGGTTATGGACAAAGCCAGGGGAAACCTTCGGAGGAGGGCTTTTACCGAGACGCCACGGCAGTCTACCAATACCTCCGGGCTCAATCGGTTTCACCCGAGAACATCTTTCTCTTTGGCGAATCCCTGGGTGGGGCCGTCGCCACCGAGCTGGCGACGCGCGTTCCCATCGCAGGCTTGATATTGGAAAGCACGTTTACCTCGGTCCGTGGGATAGCGTCCATTCACTACCCTTTCATTCCCAACGCTTTTGTCCCCGATCAGTTCAATTCGATGGCGCGGATTTCAAACGTTCACGCGAAACTCTTGGTCATTCACGGAAATCAGGATGAAATCGCTCCATTTTCGATGGGGAAACATCTTTATGAGACCGCCAACCAACCAAAATCTTTTTTGGAAATCCCCGGCGCCGGACACAACGATCTCTACCTTGTCGGCGGTCGGCCTTATCGGAAACAAATCCTACGTTTTCTGGAGATCAATTAGCTACACGTAAGGAGCGCCACGTGCAGCTACGTAGAGCCGTTCGTAGATCGCCTGGAATCACCCTCCGGGAAATCGGGGGATACCACGACTGAATCCGATTGGGAACGGGGGAGGGCTTCGACCGGGCTAGGGATCCTACCCGAAGATCAGGCGGATTCTATTCAGGCAGCCCGCTTGTGATGGTCTGCAGACCGTAGCTGAAGGCGCAGAGCGAGACCGAGTTTCCTGGCATATTTTACCATCTTATCCAGGCTCATTTTTTCAATCTTTCTCGTTTTTAAATCACTCGCTTGAGAGGGCTGAATGTCCAGGAGTTTGCACAATCGAACGGTTGAAAGGCCTTTTTCCTCGATTCGCTGACGGATGGCGTGCCAGAGAAAGTTCTTGGCTTCCAATACGGCTGCCTCTTCGGGAGAGAAGCCTAGGGCTTCGTAGGCGCTCCCCGTCGTTCGGAATTCCACTCCATGAAACGCCCGATCCAGCCGGTTTCCTTTCCTCATGTGTGCCGCTCCCTTCGGATGTGCGCCGTTGCTTCTTTCAGACGGAGAGCAAGGGTCCGGAGATCCCTTTTGCCCGTCCTGCCGCTCTCTTTCTCGAATACGTGGAGCACGTAAATCCTTCCTTTCATTCTCATGAGATACGCCACACGGTACCAGGTCCTCTCATCCTGATGGCGAAGCTCGTATACCCCGGGACCGATGGAGGGGAGGGGGCGATAGTGCCTCGGGGTGAAACCCATCTGGAGCGCGCTCAATTCATCTCCGAGAGCCTTCCTTGCGAATTTCGGCAACCCGCGAAGAACCTCACGCGAATTCCCCATAAAGAGGAGCTCCTTTCGCGGAGGAATCCCGGAGAGGATCACGACGACGCCTCTTTAAGATTCATTAATTCATAAATTTGTGAACATGTCAATATCCGAGGGCCTTTCGGTCTTAATAGACGCCAAATGAGTAATGGGGAGGTTGCACCCATACGGGTGGCTGAATGCCAGTCGCGTGCCGGCTCTAAGTTGTTGAAAAGAGGCAATTGGTAAACACGAGAGGCCACCGGAATTCGGTCTAGTGACCGATTCTCATCCGCGCCCATGGCGACCGAGAAAATGAGTGTGGTGTCCCCCGATTAAGCGGGTAGCGTCCCGCCCTCTCGTGCGTCCCTCGATTTACAGAGGCTTAGGGTTTCAGCGCCTTCCGGACTTTTTCGAATTCCTCAGCCGTGTACTTCCTCGGCCGGAGTGGATCGATCCCGAATTCCTCCCCCTTCAGGATCTGGACGATCGCGAACAGGGCGTCGTCCTTCACCCGGACGTAGGCATTTTTTTCCATTTCCTCCCGATCCTTTTCCTCTTTTTGGTCCCTGGGCCGCTCGGCGAAGTCAGCGTGAGGTCCCACACGCGACCCCAGTCCCTCGTTGGAAAAGAGGTGTGTCAATTCCTCGGCCACCACCCGGTTTTTGCAATACCCGATCTTCCAGCGCACGTTTGAGAGCAGGTTCGGGTGGCTGACCAACAACCTCCCCAAGGTTCGCGCTGCACTTTCGTCCCCCAGCCGCGCGTACGTCGCCAAGAACGCGAACTCCGTGGATTGCTCGAAGAACTTCCGGTCTCCCGCAGGCCGGTTCAACCTTCGCTCCACCTCTCTCAAACGGGGGAGATCTCCCGAACTGTCCATCAAGCCGATGGCTTCAACAAGATCGGCCTGCTCCCTTTCCGAAAACTCGGATTTCGTGATCCTTTCGTGAAAGATCAGGTCGAACAGGTCCTGTCGGATCTCGGGCGGGTGGTACTCCAGGAACCCGTGAATCGCGAGGGCGCGGTGCTGCACATTTTCCAGCTCCCGCTCCTTTGCGTACGAGACCATCCGCTTGGCCGCCGCCGGCACGCGGACTGCGATCAAGACCCGCAAGGCGCTCTCGGCCACGCCCCAATTCGTCGATTTGAGATAAGGTTCCAGCCGGGTTACCATGCTTTCGTCTCCGGGGGTCAAAAACCGATTGGCCTCGGGATCGCCGCGCGCGACAAGCCCGATGACATCGTCATTCGTGTACGGTCGGATGGGATGACTTGAGCTTGCGATTGCGCCCGACGCTTCGAACCGGATCCGATCCACAAGCTCCAGAGGCTTGGCTTCCAGCGGATGGACAAATCGCACCTTGTATTCGAGCGGCCCCTCTTTCTCCATCCCACGGATCTGAAATCCCGGAAAATCGGCCGCGGGTCTGAGCTTGACGAGCTCCAAGTAATAATCTCGAACCTTTTCCGCCGGCCATGTTGCGATCGGAAGAGGATGCGCTGTGCGAAAACGCCGGATCCATTCGACGGTCGCAAGCGCGAACTTCTTCTCGGTTTGCACAAAAACGACCGGCACATCGGCCAAGAGAAAACCGGGTTCACCCGCGGCGGGATGAAAAACCCTCACCTTCAGAAGAAGGTAGGGTGCGAAATAGTGGAGCTGTTGTGGTCGCCTGAGAAGCTCCGTCAACCAAGAAATATCGGAAAACTTACTCAAAACGATTCGGACGAGCGATTCGTCCTGCGAGAAGGGATTTTCCAAAAAGTCAGCGGGTGTCAACGTTTTGAGAAACGCTGCCAGATCGGCAGGGGCGACTGTCTCCGCGTGAGTTTTCATCCTGATCTCCTTTGATGCGGCGAGAACCGCTCCGGCACCCTCGTGCAATCCAACCACACCCGTCAAGAGAGCCAAGAAGGGAATCGCCCAAGCCATACTACGACACTAACAGGGTGATCGGTTCCTGCCAAAACGATTTCCCCGGAACACTGGGCTGCGGGGTTTCGCCCGCACGCCGCTAAACGCAAAGCCACTGTGAACACAATTGTCTTGCGTAATTAATCAGTTGAGGCTTTACAGAATCATGAAATGGCTGAATTGGGCATGGCCCTGTAGTGTTATAGCTTGCTGCTGTGTGTGTCTCGTCTCTTGTAACATGTATACAATTGTCATACCGAAAGACGAACTGCAGCAAAGAATCTCATCCCAATTTCCCATAAGCACTACGCCGTTATTGCTGTCGTTCGAAATCTCAGACCCTGTTGTTTACTTCAAGGGCAATAACGTTGGCTTGAAAGTTAGGACCGAGTTGGTACTATTAATGCCATCTTCGGCCGCCCGCTATAACGGCGACGCCGACGTTAATGGTGCTGTGGTGTACAACAAAAACACCAAAAGTTTTTATCTGAAAGATGTGATGATTGAAAAGCTCACTCTTTCCGATAAGCAGTCTAACGTTCAGGAACTCCCGTCAAAACACAAAGAAGAATTGAAAGCGGCACTGGAAAAAGTTCCTATCTACTCGCTGAACCAGAAGGATTTTAAACATTCGCTGGTAAAATTGTTCTTAAAAGATGTTTCAGTGAGAGACGAGAAACTTATTCTTTCATTGGGTGTGTAGAGACGGCTGTCGGTGTCGCAAGAGGCGCCTCGGAATTAGGTCGGGGGCCGGCCACTTCATGGTTGTCCCGCGATTCCCTATGGATTGGCGTGCCCGACGACGGGTCCGCCGGAGACCATCAGGGACCGAAACTTATGGATCAGGCCCCAGGCCACGCAAGGCGTGGCTAGAAAGAGGCCGGCAAGGGCCCCGACGGAAGCGTAGAGCAGCGTGATGGTCAAAGCCCAAAGCACGGACAGTGCCAGCGGCGTGAACATGATCGCCAGAAGCGGAAGGAAGATGATCAGCAGAACCGGGTGCACGCCGGCCCCCGGAAAACCGGGAGCTTGTTGAAGGGCCTCCGCCTGTTGCGCACACAGAGCCCACACTTGTGCGATCTTGCCGGCGGCTAGATAGCAGCTGATCCATGCTCCCAGCGGGACGGTGATCATCGGCACCCAGAGCGTCGGCCCCACCAGCCGAAAGGCCACGCGAAACAGCGCGATCCCCAGACCCAGCACGGCGCCGATCGTGAGACCCCAGAAAAGGCCCGCAACACAGGCGGCGGCCGCCTTCTCCTCGTTCGCACGGAGAATCCAACCGAGCGCTATGCCGGCAGGGAGTCCAATCAGGAGCGACGCACGCCAGAAAGTAGGAAGGAACAGGGCGAACGACGCCCGGGTTTCCTGTACGAATACGCCCCAAAAAGTGTTCGTGTCCGTTCCGGTCATTCTGTTCCCGCTTGTGATTGTTCCATGGCTGAAGGGATTTGATACGTAAAGCTGCTCTCCCCGAAACAGACGGTGCCGCTCAGGAGTTCCTCACCTTTTTTGAGAAACTTCTTGTATCCCTGATCCCTAAGACGGCGGCAAACGGAAACGGTGATCGGGGCTTTGTCTCTTACCACCGCGAATCTCGTGTTGGCCCCCTCCGCACGCCCGATCGGAAAAACCGCGTCGCGCCAGAACCAGGAGCGCTTTTGCTGGCTCTTTCCCGGCCCCAAGCGGATCACGTCAGATGCCTTTGGAGCGGGTGGTCTGTTTACCAAGGTCGGATGGACTTTCCAGGTGAAGGCGCTTTCGGGTTTGATGCTTTGGAGATCCCGGTCTCCCGCGACGAAAACAACTTCCCGCTGCGAGACATTCCGAAAGGTCTCATCGAGAACCAGGACCACGGAGTCGGCGTCCGGCTCTTTCCGGTAGCTGAAGGTTACGTCGTATCGGAGAGACGGATGTTCCGGCGTCTTCGCCAAAGTAAGACTAAGACTACTAGAGAGCAGAACCAGAGCGGAAATCATTATTATTTCTTCTCGGGCATTAGTTTTAGAATGTCATCCCACTGCTGTTGTTCCACGTAATCCCTGGCGGTCTTCTTGTAGCAGTCCTGAATATCAAACTTCGCGCCTCTCTCGATCAGGATTCGTGCTGCGTCTTTGTGGCCGTTTTGAGACGCCAGAATCAAGGGCGTTGCATTGCCCCAATAATTCGGAGCTCCTCTGTTCGCCCGGGTAAAAATTTGTGCATTGATGTCGGCTCCGTGATTCAAAAGAATTTTTACGATGTCCGCGTGTCCCTGTTTCGCGGCTTCATGAAGCGGCGTGGTGGCTCCCTCATCAGAAAAAACCTGTTTTGTCCTGGCATCTACCTTGCCTCCTTTTTCCAAAATCCATTTTACAAGGTTCACTGAACCCGCCCCGACGGCGAGGTGTAGTGGCGTTTCATCAGAAAAGCCCAGAACATTTGCAACCCATTCGCGTTTTATTATAACCCACACCCAATTTTAA
>JAZDIZ010000167.1:0-3974 GCA_043804515.1 Pseudomonadota bacterium
CCGCGTGGAACGCGAGAGCCACGGAGAGTCCCGTGAAGATCAGGGGCGTCGCGTAATAAAGCGTGTAGCCGAGCGCGGAGAACGATCCGAACGCCGAAGAAAAGAGAATCTTGTACACTTGCCAGGGATTCTCGCCGACGCCCCACACGACGATGCCGGCCACGGCAAACGCCAGAAGCATCGTAAGGCACGAAATAAGAAAAGCCCTCATTCGGCCGCGCTCCCCATCATCATGAGGCCCAGCCGTTGCTCGGTAGCTTCCTCGGGAAGCACTTCACCCATCTTGCGCCCCCGATAGAGAACCAGGATCCGGTCGCTGAGCGAGAGAATCTCCTCCAGTTCGGCGGAGATGAGAAGGAGGGCGGCCTTTTGGTCGCGCAGCTCGACGATTTTCTTGTGAATGAACTCGATGGCTCCGATATCCACGCCGCGCGTCGGTTGGGAAACGATCACGAATTTGGGTATCGGATGGAGCTCTCGCGCCAGAACGACTTTTTGCTGATTTCCTCCCGAAAGCGAGGACGCAGGAAGGTCAATCCGGGTAGGTTTCACGTCGTAGTCTTGAACCAGCGTCATGGCGTGGTCGGTGATGGCTTTCGGCTTGAGGAACGGGCCGACCGAAAACTTCTTCAAACCTTCCTGTCCCAGAATCAGGTTGTCCTTGACGGACCAGGTCAGGATCAACCCCATCCTGTGGCGATCCTCCGGTACATGTCCCACCGGAAGGCGTTCCGGCATGTGCGCGACGCCCTCTCTCTTGATCTCTTTGGCCGAGAGGTTGCCGATCGATTTTCCAAGGAGCTCCACGCGCCCGTCGGTGAGTTTTCGCAGGCCCGTCAACACCTCCTCGAGCTCGGTTTGGCCGTTTCCCATCACGCCCGCGATTCCCAGGATCTCCCCTTCGCGTACGTTGAAGGAGAGATGGTCCAACGCCGACTCTCCCCGGTTTCCGCGGGCACAAATGCCGTCTGCTTTGAGAATCACGTCGCCGGGCCGGCCGGTTGTCTTTTCCACACGCAAGAGAACGTCGCGCCCGACCATCAGGCGGGCCAGCTCCGCCGTTGATGTGTCTTTCGTCTCCCGTTCGGCGACCTTCTTGCCCGCCCGGAGAACGGTCACGCGATCGGTCAGCGCGAAAATTTCGGCCATCTTGTGCGTGATGATGACGATCGTTTTCCCCTGCGCCCGGAGCTCCGCCAGGACCGTAAAGAGCTTCTCGGTTTGCTGGGGGGTCAGGACGGCGGTCGGTTCGTCGAGGATCAGGATTTTGGCGTTTCGATAGAGCACCTTGAGGATTTCGACCTGTTGCTGGGCACCTACGGAAAGAAATTCAACCGGCGTGTCCGGGTCGAGATCGATGTGGAACCTCGAAAGCAGCGATTGAACTTCGGCGCGCGCCTTTTCGAAATCGATGCCGATGCCACGCCTCGGCTCCCGGCCGAGGATGACGTTTTCTAGGACGGTCAGAGGCCCTACCAACATGAAGTGCTGGTGCACCATGCCGATTCCGAGGGCGATGGCATCCTCGGGATTGCGGATCGAGACTTTTTGGCCGCGAACGAAGATTTCCCCGGCGTCAGCGCGGTAGAAGCCGTAAAGGATTTTCATTAACGTGGACTTGCCGGCGCCGTTTTCGCCGATCAATCCGTGAATCTCGCCCGAGTGAACGGTTATCGAGACATCAGCATTGGCGGGGTTCCCGCCGAAGCGCTTCGTTATGCCTTTAAGCTCAACCGCGGGAGCGGCGTTCATGGCCGCTTGTAAGCATCTACGACCTTTAACGTTCCCGCAATGATCTCTTTCTTGGCTGCCACCACCTTCGCCCGGATTCCGGCGTCAACGAGGGCGTCATTGTATTTGTCCAGGGCGTAATCGATACCACCGTTCTTGAGGTCGAACGTCTGAACGCCCCCCTTGAACTTCCCTTCTTTTGTGGCCTTGATCGTATCGTAGACCGCCACGTCCACTCGCTTGAGCATGCTAGTCAGGACCTTTCCCGGCTTGATCCAGTTCTGATTCGCGTCGACGCCGATGGCATAGACCGGTTTGTCCGGCGTGCTCTTGGAATCCACAGCGCCGAACACGCCGAGCCCCGTGGAGCCCGCCGCGTGAAATACCACGTCGGCCCCTTGCGCGATCTGGGAATTGGCCAGCTCCTTACCCTTGGTAGGGTCATTGAAGGCGTCGATGGTCACCCCCGCGAAGTTGCTGATCACTTTGACCTTGGGCTTTGCGTATCGGGCGCCTTGAATGTAGGCCTTTTCGAACCTGCGGATGAGAGGGATGTCCATTCCTCCGACGAAGCCGACGATGTTGGATTTGCTTTTGAGCGCGGCGATCATCCCGACCAGGAACGAGCCCTCCTGCTCCTCGAACATGAGGCTTGCGACATTGGCAAGCTGCTCGATCCGGCCGTCCACGATGGCGAAGCGGCTGTTGGGATTTCGCTTGGCCACGCGCTCGATGGCCTCTTTTTGTGCGAAGCCGACCGCGATAACGAGGTCGTATCCGCGTTTCGCCATCATTTCCAGTGAAGGCTCGTATGAGGCATCATCCGGAGGTTCGGAAGTTTTCACGCTCACGCCCAACTCTTTTTGCGCCCGGAGAGCCGCCTCGTTGGCCAGCATGTTGAACGACTTGTCGTCCTTCCCCGCTTTGTCGAAGACCACACCGACTTTGAATTCCTTGGCTTGTACCGAAGGAACGAACATCAAGACCAAAATAACGGAAACAAGGCTCGCAGAAATTCGCATAGATGCCCCCCGCAGGCTGAAATGACGGACAGACCCTAATCCGGCGCGTTGCCCGACGTCAATTTTCGACGCATGGCGCTCGATTCTATAGACTGCGCGCCTCATGCAATTCGCCGGCGAACTTTCAGCCCTCGCGACCGCGGTCTGCTGGGCCTCGGGGTCGATGTTTTTCGCCGCCGCCGGCCGCCGCATGGGCTCGGGCGTTCTCAACCGGCTTCGAATCACGGTGGCGTGCGTGTTTCTGGGCGCGGCGCTTCTCGCGACGCGCGGATCACCTTGGCCGTACTGGGCCACGCCCCTCCAAGTAGGCCTTCTGGCCTTGAGCGGCCTGATCGGATTCGTTTTTGGTGACCGCTACTATTTCAAGTCCCTGGTGATTCTGGGGCCCAGCCGTGCGACGCTCGTCTACTCAACCGCGCCGTTGTTCACGGTGGTAATTGCGTGGCCACTTCTGCATGAATTTCCGGGGACTCTGGTCTTTCTGGGAATGACCCTCACGTTGGGCGGGATCTTTCTCGTCCTAAAAGGGCGGATGGATCATCAGGCCGTCCATCCGGAAGGTTCCGTGTCCGTAGGTGTGATCGCCGGTTTGCTGGGAGCTTTGGGTCAGGCGGGGGGCTATGTAATCTCCAAAATCGCGCTTCGAGAAGGACTCGATCCGCTTTCAGCCACGGTCATCCGGATTGTCGCGGCGATGATCGGCGTGTGGTTTCTGGCTTCCCTTAAAAAGGGAACGGCGGCCCGATCGTTCGCGGCGCTGCGCGACCGGCCCGCGGCCGCCCTCATGGTGGGGGGCGCGTTCCTGGGCCCGTTTTTGGGTGTCACGCTCTCGCTGGCGGCGCTCAAGTTCATCCAGGCGGGTGTAGCGGCATCCATCATAGCGATCTACCCCATTCTTACGCTTTTCCTCTCTACCCTCTTTCACGGCGAGAAAATCACGCTGCGGACGCTGTTCGGAACCGTGGTCGCCGTGGCGGGGGTCGTTGTACTCTTCGTGCGGTGAGAAGAGGCTTACTCGGGCACATCACCCGTCAGATCGGGTGTTCCAGCCGTGGGAGGCGCTTCAAAGGATCTTTGGATGCCGTTGAAGATCCCCCGGGCGTAGTCTTCGATTCGTTTCGGAAACGAGTGGCCTTGAAACGGTCCCCAGGCTTCAATCCATAGGTCGTTGTAGACAAGACGGGCGAACTCCTCTGGATTGGTGAAAAACGGTCCTTCGAT
>JAZDIZ010000168.1:0-3425 GCA_043804515.1 Pseudomonadota bacterium
GGTGATCGTCCAAAGAATAAGCGTTCCCAGGATCGTGATCCGGGCCCCGATCCGATCCGCGATTTTCCCGGCCAGGAGAGCTCCGGGAACGGCGACGACGTTGGAGAGCAGGATGAGGATCAAGTTGTCGCGGGGTTCGAAATGAAGCGTGGTCTGCGCGAACGAGGCGGCGAAGCTGATCACGGTGGAGATGCCGTCGTAGAAAAAGAGATATCCGATCAAGACTCGGAAGAGATCGGGGTGGTCCGGGAGCGTTCGCACGGTCCGTCTCAAGTTTACGAGACTGGTCCGAATCTTGGTTCGCCATTCCGAAGAGACGCCTCCCCGCGGCGGGTCATCCCGTAGAACCAGGAGCGCCGGGAGGGCGAAGATGCCGAACTGCGCGGCCGTGATGACGAACGGCCACCGGCTCCAGACGGCGGAAGTCCCGGCGCCGGCCTTCAGGAACGGAATGGAGGCCAGAAGCGCCAGAATCCCTCCGGCGTACCCCACGGCGAAGCCGTAGCCCGAGATCCGCCCCACGTTCGTCCGATCGCTGACTTGGGAAAGAAAGCTGTCGTAGAACGTGATTCCACCCTCGTAGCCGATGTTGGCCAGGATGAAGAGCGTCATTGCGAGCGTGATCTGTCCCGGTCCCACGCACATCAGGAGAAGGGTTCCCGCAACGGACATCAGCGTGAGAATTCGGAGAAAGGTCCGGCGCAGGCCTCCCGCATCGGCCAGCGCGCCCAGGAACGGGGAGAGAATCACGAGCACCGCCATCGACCCGCCGACCGAAAGACCCCAGAGGAAATCGCCGCGGTGGGGTTCCCCCACGATCACCGACTTGAAATAGAGGACGAAATACGCCGTGACGACGACCGTCCCGAACGCCGAATTGGCGCCGTCGAAAAGGATCCAAGCCCGGGTGGGCGACAAGAGACGCCGCATGAATGCCGCCGCGGTTTTCATGGAGCCGCCGCCGCGGCCAGAAAGTCGACGCGGTGAATTCCGGCTTGGCGGAACGCCCGGACTGCGGCCCATGCTGTGGCCCCCGTGGTGAAGACGTCGTCCACGACCAGAACGGACGTATGCCCCGTGTGCCGCTGCACGCGAAACGCCCCGCGAAGGTTCCTGAGCCGCTCGGCTTTCGAAACTTCCCTCTGGCTCTTGGTTGATCGCACTCTCATCAGAAGATCCCGCTCATATGGAATTTGAAGGCTCTTGGCCAACTTTTCAGCGAGGTAGCCGGGCAGGTCGATTCCCCGAGTTCGAAGGCGGGATCGCTGGGGCGGAATGCTGGTCAAGCAGTCCACGCGTCTCAGGCCGATCGATGGCGCCATGGAGCGAAGCAATGACGAGAGAAGCGAAACCGCCAGAGGATCGGCGTTGAACTTGGCCCGCGTGACCAGCGTCCGGAGGGCGCCGGCGTACGTTCCGCAGCAAAAAGCCAGCGCCGCGTGCTTTCGCCGGGTCGGAAATTTGAGCCGCCGGGGCCTTTGGATCGATTGCCAACAACGGAAGCAGCACGTAGGCTTTTCAAACCATCCGTCCCCACGGCCGCAGAGGAGGCAGACCGGTGGAAAAAAGAGATCCAAGCCGGCTTCAGAAAAACAACGGAAGTGCTTGAAACAAAACATATTTTTTGATACGCCAACCAGGCTTTTATGCCCCAGGATTTTAAATCGACGCTTCAGCTTCCGAAAACCGACTTTCCGATGAAAGCGGACCTTGCACGCCGCGAGCCAACCTTTCTGGCGCGCTGGGAGGAGCGCCGGCTCTATGACGAGATCCTGAAGAGTTCGGCCCGAAGACCGAAATTCGTCCTCCACGACGGACCTCCGTACGCCAACGGGCACATCCACCTCGGGACGGTCATGAACAAAACGCTCAAGGACATCGTCGTGAAGGCCAAGACGATGTCGGGGCATTTCACGGCGTACGTTCCCGGATGGGACTGCCACGGCCTTCCCATCGAGCACCAGGTGGTCAAAGACCTGGGTCCCAAGGCCAAAAAACTCACGAAGGCGGAATTGAGGAAGGAGTGCAGGGCGTACGCCGAGAAATTCATCGGCGTTCAGCGGGAGGAATTCAAGCGCTTGGGCGTTTTCGGGACATGGGATCAGCCGTACCGGACGATGGATTTCGGCTATCAGGCGCAGATCGCGCGTGAGCTGGGGAAGGTCGTCGAGAATGGGTACGTTTACCGCAGCCGGCGGGCGATTCATTGGTGCATGTCGTGCGAGACGGCGTTGGCGGAAGCCGAGATCGAATACACCGACCATCGCTCGCCCAGCATTTACGTTTCGTATCCGCTTCTCGGCGGGGAGGGCGGCGCCGACGCATTCGCCCTGATCTGGACCACCACGCCCTGGACGCTCCCCGCGTCCATGGCGATCGCGTTCAACGAGGCGGAAGACTATGTGTTCGTCCGCCGAAAAGGGAACCCGGGCCGCTTCCTGATCGCCAAACCCCTCCTGGAGTCCATCCGCTCGGCGCTCGGCCTGAAGGCGGAGGATCTGGCCGTCGAATCCGAAGTGGGAAAGGGAAAAAAGCTCAAGGGGTGGAAGGCGCGGCATCCGTTCGTGGAACGCGAGATCCCTTTATTTCCGGGGGACCACGTCACGATGGACACCGGAACGGGATTGGTTCACACGGCTCCGGGTCACGGAGAAGAGGACTTCGAACTGGGGCAGAAATTCGGGATCGATGTTTATTCCCCGGTTCTTGCGGACGGCCGGTTCGACAAGGACGTCGAACACTTCGCGGGCCTCAGAGTGTTCGATGCGAATCCCAAGATCGTGGATCACCTCCGAAGCGTCGGTCGCCTGTTCGAAAAACCCGTGGAGGTCACGCATTCGTATCCGCATTGCTGGCGGTGCAAAAAACCCGTCATTTTCAGGGCCACGGCGCAGTGGTTCATCTCAATGAGCCACCGCGACTTCCGGGCAAAGGCCCTTGCGGAGGTCGACCGCGTACGCTGGGTGCCCGAGTGGGGCAGGGACCGGATTCGCGGGATGATCGAACAGCGCCCCGACTGGTGCATTTCACGCCAGCGCGTTTGGGGAGTCCCCATCATCGCATTCGAATGCCGCAGTTGCGGGGAGTATCTCCTTTCCCCCGAGGCCATCGAACACGTGGCGCGGATTTTTGACGCCGAAGGGGCGGACGCCTGGTTCTTGCGGCCCGTGGAGGACCTTCTTGCCAAGGGGCTCACGTGCGCGAAATGCGGAAAGCGCGATTTCGAAACGGGAACCGACATTTTGGACGTGTGGTTCGATTCCGGAACGAGCCACGCCGGCGTCCTGGAGCGTCACCCCGAACTTGCTTGGCCGTCGGATTTATATCTGGAGGGAAGCGATCAGCACCGGGGCTGGTTTCAGAGCTCGCTTCTGGAGGGCATCGCCACCCGGGGGAAATCCCCGTTCAAGGCCGTTGTCACGCAC
>JAZDIZ010000169.1:0-4405 GCA_043804515.1 Pseudomonadota bacterium
GGCAATCCCCATGATTTCCATGCAGGATTGCCTGAAAGGACAGGGATGAGAATGGATGCAAGACCTCTTTCAATGGCGCTCACCACTCGCCGTGGGGCTCGTTCCAGAAGCGGTACCACCGCTGCCAGTCGCCGTCGTAGCCGTTTCGCCCTTTAAGCTGCGCCTCGGACTTTTGCCCAACATGGCCGTCGAGGTACAAGACGTTCGCCGCGTCGATTCTATTTGCACAGGCACCACGGTTGCATCCACTTCAGCTGAAACAAAGTTTGCAGCTTGCTTTGTGCTACACAAAGAGTATATTTTGTAACGCGCTTTTCGAGGGCAGAAGAATGAAAACACGATTCTTTGCACACTCCAAGGAAGGCAGACCCGAATCGGAATGGCAACCGTTGAGGGATCATCTTCAGCAAGTGGCGCGATTGTGTAGGCAATTTGCGGAAGAAGCGCGTCCGGGGGATGGAGAATTCTCGGATGTGGCATATCGGGCAGGACTGTTGCACGACATCGGCAAGTATACAGACGAGTTTCAGCAGTTGCTGATGGCGAGTGCCCGCGGCCAACCGAAAACGCGGGTGGAACATTCCGGACAAGGGGCTCGTCTATCCTTCGATGCGCGCCTGTACGATTTGGCCCTGGTCGTGGCGGGTCACCATGCCGGTCTTGGTTCCCCTTCCGATCTCAAGGAACGGCTTGCCCGTCATGCAAGGGCGGCCTGCGATCTTGTCCTCGCGCGAGCGCGGGAAGAAGTCGATTTTCAAACTGCGTTTCTATTGGCGGCATCTTCCGCCATCGAAAAGGCACCCGCGAACCGCTTGGAATCTGACTTGCACATTCGCATGCTCTTCAGCTGCCTCGTGGACGCGGATAGACTCGACGCGGCGCGGATGGAGAAGCAAGCCTCTTGTTTCCAAGATGCGGGGCGACGATTTACGCGGCTTCTGGACTATATAACCGATAAGGCGGCTGCGCCAGTGCCGGAAGGAGCGGTCAAGACGGTTCGCGGACAAGTCCTGAAGGCCTGTTTGGCGGCCGCCGAGGGGGAGGACCGCCTCCTTTCGTTAACCGTCCCCACGGGGGGCGGCAAAACTCTGTCTTCCATGGCGTTCGCCCTGAAACGCATCATGGAACGCCCTTCGGAAGCACGCCGGGTGATTGTTGTTATTCCTTTTCTTTCCATTATCGAACAAAACGCCGAGGTCTATGCCGAGGCTGTCGGCCGGGACATCCTGCTACAGCACCATTCCGGGGAGTTCGGGGGGATTGTTGCAACGAAGCCGGGGGAAAACGAGCGTTGGCAGGAACAACCCGATAGAGAAGAGGCGGATACCTCCCTCAATGCTTTCGGCAGGTCCCTGGCAGTCGAAAACTGGGATGCGCCCATTGTGGTGACGACGTCCGTCCGGTTTTTCGAGAGCTTGTTTTCCAATCGCCCTTCGGATCTCCGGCGGCTGCACAATGTCGCTCGATCAATCGTGATTCTCGATGAAGTGCAGACCCTGCCTCGAAATTTTATCGAGCCCCTGCTTTCCATGGTGGGGGACCTGGCGGAAAACTGGGGAACTACCTTTTTGTTTTGCACGGCCACGCAGCCGGCATTTGAAAAACCGCCGGATGCCCCGGAAAAGGACCGCCGCTGGCCTCGAGGCCGGATCCGGGAAATCATGCCCGGAACGAAATATCTGTTCCGGGAACTACAGCGCGTTCGGGTTACCTGGCCGGATCCCGATAGGGAGGGCCGCTCTTCGCGTTGTTCGTGGGAAGAGGTCGGCGATTGGATGGCCGCGGAGCCCCGCGCCTTGTGCGTGGTCAATCTGAAGAGCCATGCCGGAGAAGTTTTCCGACTGCTCCGGCAGCAACCGGGCATCGAGGCTCAAGCTCTCTGGCATCTTTCCACCCGCATGTGCCCGCGCCACCGTTTGGACGCCTTGGCGAAGATCAAGGGCGCCCTGGACGGCGGGGAAACGTGTCGCGTGGTCTCCACGCAACTGGTCGAGGCCGGGGTCGATCTCGACTTCCCCGTGGTCTTCCGCGCCATGGGGCCGTTGGATTCCATTGCTCAGGCGGCGGGGCGCTGCGACCGCGAAGGACGGCTGACCGCCATCGCCGGCGCGCCGGCAGGACGCGTGGTCGTCTTCGAGCCCGATGTCCCGGAGAACCAATCCACGCCGCCGGGCGCTTACGCCGATGCGACAGGTATAACGCGCCTCATGGCCGGCGGCGCTTCGCTCGATATCCACGATCCGGCGCATATCCGGGGCTTCTTCAACCGCTACTATCAAACGGATCTCGATCCCGAGGATATCAACGCCTTGCGGAAAAAACTTGAGTTCCGGGAGGTCGCCGAGCGCTTTGCCATGATCGACGATCGGACCAAATCGGTTCTCGTCCCCTATAACGAGGAAGCGAAGGCTATCCTGGCGGAATTCTCCAAGAACCGAGCCCTGACCCTGGGTTTCTACCGCAGGATGCAGCGCTACACTATCGGCCTCTATCCGGGCGAGTTTTCGCAAGCGCAAAGGAACGGGGCGATTTACGAACTTGTGAAGGACAGGGATATATGGGCGTGCGACGCCCGCTTTTATTCGTCGGAACTCGGGTTTGTGGTGGAAAGCGAGGAACCGCTTATCGTTTGATCGAAAGGAGGGTCGCTGAATGGAAGACACGTTTGTTCGGGTGCGCGTGGCCGGTCTCTATGCGTGCTTCAGCCGGCCGGAGATGAAGGTGGAGCGGGTGAGTTACGAGGTCATGACTCCCTCCGCGGCGCGGGGGGTGCTGGACGCCGTGTTGTGGAGGCCGGAAATGCGGTGGGTGGTTCGCAACATCACGGTTCTTCGGCCCATTCGCTTTATCTCCATCCGGCGTAACGAGGTGCAGAGCAAAATCGCCCCGCGAACGGTCCACGGCTGGATGAAGGATCCCCGGAAATACGAGCCCCTGGCTGCCGGCGCGGGGGAGGGCACCGACGGAACGCCCCGCAACACCCTGGCGTTGAAGGACGTGGCCTACGTCATCGAGGCCGAGCCGCGCGTGTTTTCTCCGAACGGGGACAACACGCCGACCAAGTACATGGCCATGTTCAATCGCCGCGTGGAAAAAGGGCAGTGTTTCCAGCAGCCGTACCTGGGCTGCCGGGAATTCGCCTGCTCGTTTTCGCCGCCCGATCCGTCGGAGAACCCCATCGCGGAATCCCTGGAACTGGGACTTATGCTGTATGACGTGGCGAAGCTGTATGACGTGGCGAATCCAGAAAAGGGGCAATACAAGCCGTATTTCTTTCGAGCTCGGTTGGAAAACGGAATCCTCGACACGCGACCGGAAGTCGTCCTGCGGGACGCGGCGCAACGGGAGGAGGTGCTGGCATGCTCGTACAGGCCTTAGCCGCCTATGCGGACACCTATCTTGCCGATCGGTTGGCGGACCCGGCGTTTGAAGAGAAACCGGTCCCGTACGGTCTTCAGATATGGGAAGATGGGACGTTTGCGGGGATTCGCACCTGGATGCGAGAAATCACCCTCGGCAAAAAGACGAGGCCGGCACCGATCGAGCGGCAGGTTCCCAAGTCTCCGATCAATCGAAATTCCCAGATATTTCCGCTCCTCGGGTGCGACGCGGTCCAATACCTTTTAGGACCCGGGGACGCATGGACAAAGCCCGCCGAAAGGGCTAAACATCAACACCACCACGAGGCGTTCGTCAACGCCACTCGAGGGGCCGCGGAAGAAACCAAGGACCCGCTGCTGCGCGCCTGCGCCATCTTCTACGAGCGTCCGGAAGAGGTCGAGAAGGCCCGGAACCAATTGGCGGCTTTCAAGCCGAAGCCCGGAAGCCTTGTCGCGCTGGTCGCGGTTTCCCGGGACCCGGCTTCCGAACATCCCGATGTTCTTCTGATGGAACATCCTCGAATACGGGAGTACTGGAGAAAGCATTTTGCGTCAGATTCCATGGCCCGTATGCAGGAGGGCGGAGAGGGGATGTGCCTGATCTCCGGGCAAGTCGGGCCGATCGCTCCCACGCACAACAAGATCAAGGGGCTCTCCAAGCTGGGGGGTCAGGCGAGCGGGGTCTCCCTGATGTCCTTCGATAAGCCTGCTTTTCGATCGTATGGATGGGAGCAGAATGCCAATAGCCCGGTGAGTCCGGAACGCGCCACAGCTTACGTCTTGGCTCTAAACGATCTGCTCCATCTCGGAAAGCATCGACGTGGCACGGACAAGGATACGAGCATCACGACGCGCTTCGACGCCGCCGGGGTCGGGTTTCTTTTCTGGACCCGGGAACCCTCCGACGACGACTTTTCCTCGTTATTCACCGGGGCCAACCCGGAAGAGGTCCGGAAGCTTCTTTCCGCCCCTCAACGGGGCCGGGACACAACGCTTGACCCATCCCAGAACGATTTTTACCTCCT
>JAZDIZ010000170.1:0-37466 GCA_043804515.1 Pseudomonadota bacterium
GGGAGACCCTAACATCTGTTTTCTGACGCGTTCTTTGGGGTCTCAGAACCGTGATTACGGTCCGAAATTGAGGGTTTTCGCGAAAGAAGCGATTACGCGTCACCAGCGGTAAATAGGCGCGGCATAAGGGCTTTGTAGAGATTGAGGCTTTGGTTCCAAACAATCCGGGCTCGGGTCAGTCAAGAAAAAAAGATAGAAAAAATCACTCTCGTTCATTATTTTTCCACAACGTTCCGCGATTTTTTCAACAACCTTACCGGTAAGGTTGCCCGACGAATCTCCCCTCTAAACAACCGCTGAGACTTCTGGGGGTCGTCGGCCGACCGACGAGAGGTCGCCGACTCCGTCCACCATCACCTGCTCCCAATCCATCTCCCCCTAAACAACTTCTGACATTCCTTCCGAAAATTCCAAGGTCCATTGTCAAAACTGGTTCGATCCTAAAGATCGGATTTTTCAGCAACCTGCTAATTGGTCCCGGGCATTCACCCGGCTGTCACGGACGGAGGAAATAGTTTTCGGGGGCGTTGCGCCCGCTTCTCCGGATGAACAGGCGGTCTTCGGCCGGGATTCCCAGCAATGTCTGGAACATGTCGGTGACGATCGGCCGCGAGGCGTAATAACTGTGGCCCAAGGCGTCCCCGCCGATCTCACCCACGTTGATGACATCCACACCGGGCATCGTTTCGCAGGCCCCTAATCTCAGATCTTCGTTGTAGGCCTGGGAAGCCGAGATCGCCCTGTCGTTATAGGAACAATAGACGGTGACACGCTCGGCCACCTTCTTGAACTTGGGCAGAAGATCGTGAAATTCGTCCTGGCCGATGTCCGGAGCGTTCAGGATCAGCTCCCCGAACAACCGATGCCCCTCGGGAGGCGTCAGACGCGCCAACGCAGGAATCACGACCTGATGCCCCATCGAGTGAACCAGGACGTGGATCTTGAGATTCAGCGCGTCGACAGCCTTGAGAAACGTCACGAATGGTTCCACGCTCCGCCGGGCGTACGTTTGGTTCAGGTCGTAGATCTTGCTGACGAGCGCGCTGGATACAAGACCTGACTCCGCCCCCGCGGGCCAGGAAAAGAGAATGACGTTCCCCTGGAATTTGAGGTCGTACGCGATCTGCGCGGCCCGAAAAACAGCCTCCTCGAAGCGCACGTTGAATCCGTGAACGAAGAGCAAAAAATCCGCCGGCGGGAGCCCCTGCAGCGTTCCCAGGAAGTTCGCCTCGTCCAGCTCCGTGTGGGAAACGGCCCGGAAAAATCTGTCCGGGTCGCCTCCGGGGCCCTTTTCGATCTGCCCCACGGCGTGCTTCTTCGGCACGCTGATTCCGCAAACACCGTAGGAGAGCTGCGTTCCCAACCGGATTCCGAACGCCCGGTCGTTGCAGGCTTCGGTCTCATTAAGAAGGTTTCGATTTGTGACGTAGTAAATGGGGATCCGGCGCGTTTCCGAATACGGCTCCGCAAAGAGCGCTTTGAATTCCGCCCGAAGCGAATCGGATCCGAAGAGGCGATAGACGGGCTTCGACACCTGGGGCGGCTGAGCCTTGTGACCGCAGGAATAGACGCCCAATAGAAGCAGGGCGACAGCCGCAGTTCGCCTTATGGACATCTTCCAGGGACACGTACCACCGGAAATTGGGGACACGTACCAAATTCACCAAAATATGCTGATTTTTCACCTTTTATAGAAATTGGGGACACGTACCTATTCTTCGGAAGGGGTTTCCCGAAATTCGTACGTGTCCCCATTTTTGCGTAAGCTGTGACGCATATGCCATCGAACCCTAAGGATCTTGAGCTCCGGCCGTTTCAGATCCTGGACAAGGAATGGGCGCTTCTGGTTTCGGGACACGAGAAACCGAATCCCATGACCGTATCCTGGGGCGGGTTCGGTACCCTCTGGAACAAACCCACGGTGACCGTGTACATCCGGCCGACGCGATACACACACAAGCTTCTCGACCAGTCCAAGGAGTTCACGCTGAACTTTTTCGAGGAGCGCTTCCGGGAGGCGATGGACCTGTGCGGCTCCCAGAGCGGGCGGGACATCGATAAATGGAAAGCCACAGGGCTTCACACGGTGGCCGGCGAGACGGTCGCCGTCCCGCGGATCCAGGAAGCGAATTTATCGTTCGAGTGCCGCGTGATGGCCTATCAGGATTTCGACCCGGAGAAGTTCGTCCGGCCCGAGGTGCACGAGATCTATCCTCAAAAGGACTACCACAGGATTTACTGGGGCGAGGTCCTCGGGATTTTCTCGGAAAGGAAGGCATCGTGAGAAAGATCCGCCTCCCCTTCTGTTTCCTGCTCTTATTTCCGCTCTCCGTCGCGCCCCTTGCGTGCAGTTCCGGAGGAGGTACCGGCCCTGCCCCTTCCACACCGACGATCACGGCCGTCTCCCCGGTCGATTACACGCACGTAGACGTTACGTTTTCCGTCAGCATGGACAAAACTTCGGCTGAAACGCTGAGCAATTACACTCTCTCGCCGCAAACGCCCACCGGTCAGGGATTCTCGGCAGCGTCTCCGAACACCTCGGACAAGACCGTCGTCCGTCTCACGACGGCGGTTCCCCTCCTTCCCATGCAATACACTGCGACCATCAACAACGTGACGAGCGACGCCGGTGTCGCCCTTCCGGCGAACACCACGGCACAATTCACGGGAAATGGAAAAGTGGTCTTTGCGACCGACGCGATAAAGACCGGAGACCTCACGGCTTGGGATAACGCCGGCGGAGCGACGACAGGTTTGGCCGCGGCCGACAACGTCTGTCAGGCCGAGGCCACGGCCGCCGGCTTGGTCGGAACGTTCAAAGCGTGGCTGTCCGACAGCTCCACCGATGCGAAAGACCGGATCGGCCCGAATTCGACAGGATGGATCCGGACGGACGGTTACACGTTCACAACCAGCCTCACCGACCTGATCACGTCGCCGTTCAAGGCGTATGTGCCGATCGATCGAAAGGCCGACGGCACGCGGGTCGGCTTCGACCACGCCTGGACATACACGCAGGAGGACGGAACGAAGGGATCGACCGGTGACGATTGCGCGGATTGGACAAACGGCGTGTCCGTCCCAGCTAACGTCCTGGTCGGAAGCACGGCCAGCACTTATGGACAGTGGACCAATTATGGGCCGGATTCGTTCAGGTCATGCAACGAGTCCGCCCGACTGCATTGCTTTCAAACGGGCAATGACGGCCCGGCGGTTCCGTCGTACCAAGTCACGGGGAAGAAGGTTTTCGTCACCAGCGCGACCGGCAAGGGACGCCTGCAGGATTGGTTGGAGTCCGATGGAAATACGGGTGTCCCGGCAGGAGACTCGATTTGCCAAACACTCGCAGATGGACATCTGGATAATCCCACTAAGTTTAAAGCGTGGCTCTCTTCAGCCACCGAAAACGCCATCGACCGTCTTACCTACGACGGCGTTTGGACGCTGGTCAACGGCGTGAAGATCGCGAGCAACAAAGACGAACTCGTGAGCGGCCAGATTTTCTCCCCCATCGTTCTGAATGAAGAGGGCGCCGTCACCGCAGGGCGGGTATGGACGGGAACCGACGAGCATGGCCAAACGGTTGCAACCTACAGATGCGATAACTGGACGAACGACGGTGCCGTCCTGGGAAATTCGGGCAATTCAAACAACGCCGGTCCGAAATGGACCGTATTCACCGACTCCGGCTGCGAGGCGGAGAACGCGCTTTATTGTTTCGAGGCCGAGTGACCGCGGCTAAACGGTCTCGTCAACCCCGGTCCGTGAGATACACGCCGCCGAACACGAGCGCCGAACCCAGGATCAGGTTCACGCCGATCGTTTCACCCAGATAGAAGGCGGCTACGACGGCCGTCATCGGCGGGACCGTATAGAGATACACCCCCACCTTTTGAGATTCGGTGTGCCGGAGGGCCATGAAATACAAAAGCGTCGCCAGAAAACCGCACGCCGCTCCCAGAAAAACGATGGCCCACCAGGCGGCCGCGTCGATGTGCGACAACGTCATTCCCCGTTGCGCCAGCTCCGTCCAACCGACGGGAATCATCCAGATCGCCCCCAGCGTCGTCGTTACCGTCGTGAACGTGAACGCGCCCAACTGGTCCGTCATTTTCTTTCCGAAGACCGTGAAGGCTCCCCACATCACCAGGCTGGCCAAGACCAGAAGGTCGCCCCAAAGATGCGCCTGGAATTGGAACTTCAGGAGCGTGTCCAGGCCCATCACGGTGAGAACGCCGGCGATGGCCAGAATCACGCCGACCGCTTTCCTTCCGGTGATCCGTTCTTTGAGAAAGAGCGCGCCCAAGAGAACGATCGTGACCGGTCCGGTCACGGCATAGAGCGAGGCGTTGGACGCCGTCGTGTACTGGAGGCCGATCGTCTGGACGGCGTAATGCCCCATCCCCACAACGCTGAGAAGCAGAAGCTCCGCCCACCAGGACACGCCTCCCGTTCGGATCGCCGTCCGCCGGACGAGACACCAACCCAGGAAAAAAAGTGCGGCCACGACCAGGCGGAGCGAGGCCACCGTCAACGGCGGCGTGGAGCGAAGCGCCACCTTCGTTGCAATGAACGAAATCGCCCAAAGGAAGCAGGCGATCAAGAGCAGAATTTTCCATTTCGCGCGCATGTCTTTGCCGGTTGCCTATGTGCCCGACAAATCCATTTCCACCATCCGGATCGTCCAGAAGTCGGCGGCCAGATCGGCGTGGACAAGATACGCGTAGGGCATGAGACAATAGCCTTCCAAGCCCCACGCAGGTCCCCACGAATTCCGGACGATGAAGTACCGGCCGGCGTCGGCGTAGCCCACGGTCATCACGGCGTGGCCGCCCAGCATGGCCTCATCGCCGGACGGCATCGAGACCTTTCCGGTTCGCGCCGTCGCTGCCGATTCAAAACTTTCGTAGACGGAAAAACCGAAGACAAAGGGATACCCCGACGCCAGGCACCCTTTCATTTGCTCGATCGACTGCGGCAGGCGCCGGTAGGAAACCACCTGATGCTCCAGCGCGTGTTTGTAGCAACGTGCAGGCGGCTTTTGCGCGAATCGGGGAATCAAGTACGGCCACTCCGTCTCGGGGCATGTCCCCTGTTTTACGACGCTCTTGATTCCGTCCCGGAGCATCGCCCCGCGGTCCTCGTCGACGGAGTGCTCGATCACGCGCTCGTTGTAGTAGATGAAAAGGCGCGAAGGCAGGAACGCGGTCTTCGCGTCCTGTTTGATCTGCTCGAATTCGTGAGCCGCGGCGACAGCGTTCGCCGTGCAACTTCCCAACCGGCCCTGGTTATAGACGGGTGGGCACGCCCCCCGCAGGTCGCTCTGTGCGGGCAATTTCCGGAGTACGGCCGGCGGTGCGGCGTAGGCGAAATCCCTCTGGTCGGGCAGATCCGGAATCCAGCCGTATTTCCTGGTGGCTCGGGGCATGGCGACATCTTTCCAGGGCGTCACCATACCCGAAACCTTCGAACGGGGCACATGTCACGGGGGCCCAACTCTTACCGGATGTCCATCAGCGTTTCGCCGGCGTCTTTGCGAAAAGCACGTACGTATCCAAAACAAGGAACCCCCCGAATCCGAAAACCAGAAAGTAGGGCCACATCATGGAAGGCGGTCCCGCGTTCCTGGCAGCCGCCAGTTGTTCCGCGTACGTCTCCTGGCCCAAAGCGCAATTGAGAAAAGGCTGTAAGTAGTTCCTTATCGGGAGGAGCGCGATAAAGGCTTCCGGGATAATCCTGCTCTTAATGGCTCCTGCTGGTTCCTTGCCTTTGAGCTGATGATTCAGAAAGGCCACGATGACATCGGAGCAAATCAAGACCGCACCCAACGAGCCCACGGCCAACTGCCGGAATTTTTTCGGATCCCGTTCTCTGCAGGTCTTGAGGTTCTCCCTGATTTCTCTGACCCGTTCCGCGCGCTTGGAGAATTCACCCGATATTGAAAGCTGCAAAGCAAGCGTGAGCCGGGACAGCGTGGACGAGAGCGCCGCACCGAACGCAGTGTCGGACACAACATTCCGGATCCAGGCATCCTTCGCTTCTCTGCTCGCCTCGATCTGCGCCGTCAGGCCGTACTGCGTGTACAACCTCGTCAACTCTATATTTGCCGTTGCCACGGCGGCCGCAACCTCCGGGGACATGGCAGGCGCAGGCCGGCTGTGGAGGCGCCCAACGTTGGTCTGAATGCGTTGAACCGCCGCGGCCACGGCCGCCGTCGTCACCAGCGCAAGGCCTTGCTGTATTTCCGTGGCCCGAACGCCGGCGCCCTTCATCACTTCCCAGGTACGCCGAGAGACATCGTTGAATGCATATTGCATGGCGCGGTCGGCGGGGATTCCCCGCTGCATGTACGAAATCGTCAATACGGCCGTGGAGATCGTCGCGCCGCCGGCGATCACGAGGGCGAAGCCCATGCCGACTGCGGCATCATCGATACCCGTTACCGCCCGAGCCTCCGGCACGCTGACCGGGACGGCCGGCGTCAGCGCGATCGTTACAGCCAAAAGGAAGGCCACCAGTCCGCAATGCTTCTTCATTAGTATTGATTTCCCTAAAAGATTACGCAGCGCGCTATATCCCACGGTCCGGGTCGAATCAATTTTTTCCCTAAACAGCCCGGGAACAAAGGCTGGAATGTGGGCGGAACCGAAGTTCGACATATCTTTCGGCATCCTCGATCGCTTATAATCTCGGTCATGAAAATCCGCACATGGATGCAAGTGTTCGTCGTTTTTTCGGCTCTTCTCGCTCTGACTTCTTGTGGATCGGGTGGCGACGCCAATACCTCCGATCTCACCACCGCCGAGATAACGTCGCTAAGTTCCGATCTCTCGACCGGAATGACGGCGGCCATGGCGAACTTTGGAAATATCGAGCCGGAAATAACCGCCCTCACGCGCAACGCGACGAGGGACATCGTGATCAGATGGGTCCTGAGCGGCGAGCAGGCATGCCAGTTGGGGGGCCACATTACGTGGTCAGGCAACGTAACGGCAGTGGGGACGGAAACTTCCGCGAGCGTCACCGGCCAGGTCACGTTTCAGATTAGCGACCTTACGAACAACCTGAACGATTGTGAGGTTGCACAAGACGTCATTGTGACCGGCACGCTGTACCTTATGTTCTCCGGCACCGAAGCGGGTGCGTCCGCGTCGTTGAACGGCACCATCAGCGTGAACTCCCACGGGCCAAGCGGCGGGCTCGTACCGCGAGGTTCGTGTTCCGTCAACCTTGCGGTCCAACGAGGCGCGACCAGGGCCACGGGCTCGGTCTGCGGCCAGGCCGTTTCATAAGCAGAGTTGGTCTTATATTCGCCCCCTTCGCGGGCTCCGGCACGCTTAAACCAGGCTTAGCCCGCTAGGGCGATTGGCAGCAGACCGCTTAGAAGACGATTGTCTTCTGTTCCCAGGCGAAAGCGTCGCACCCGAGAACGAACGTCGTGTGGCCCGAGTCCACGCACGTGATCTCGTACTTCAATCCGCCGGTCGTCGAGACGCGGTTGATCGTGACCTGCTTACACTCCCGGTTGAAAAGTGCGTTCTGCGACCCGCCTGTGCACGTCACGATGCCCTTCCCTTTTCCGATCTCCTCGGTTTCCAAGGCTTGGGCCGGACCCGCCAAGGCCCATAACGCCGCCGCAATGACAATCCCGATCTTCATGGCTTTGTCCTCCGCGATCAGCATAGCAGGCCGCGGATTCGGAGCGAAACGATCGAGCTTTCCCGAATTCAAGGGCGCGTCTATCATTCGACGGCTGCGCGATGGCACACCTCGATTCCGATCCGAACATGATCGATCGCCGAATCCGCCTCGGTGAAGACCTATTCCTATGGCCGCTCAAATGGGTTCTCTGGCGGAGTTAGGTCTCTTTTGGGCAGCCATGGCATTTGTCGTGGCTCCCGGTCTCTTCTGGGGCGGGATTTTGTTTCCCCGCAGAGACGCTTTGGAGCGCGCCGTGCTGGGAATCTCCTTCTCCCTGGCCGCATGGATTTATGGCGGCTTTTTATTGTCCTACTTCTCCCTGCGGCCGGTTCTTCCGGCGGGCGGAGCTTTCGCTCTGGCGGGAGCTTTTTTGTGGTGGCGGATTCGGGCTTCTCGCGCCATCTTCGCTCGTCCGGACGCGATCTCCATCGCGTTGGCGATCGCTCTTCTGATTACGGCGCTGTCCCGCTTCGGGATCACGTTCGTCCATCTTCTCCCGCCGGGGAAGGACCCGTCCTTTCATCTGATCCTTGTGGAAAAAATCGTGTTGGCGGGGAGGCAGATCACCGACTGGCGTCCGTTCGAGGACGTCTCGCTCAACTACCCGATCGGCACTCACGTCTTCATGGCGGAACTTTCCCGCGTGACCCGCCTTCCGCCGACCGCGATTTTCAAGTGGCTCTCGGCGTTCGTGGGCGTACTTTCCGTGGCTCAGACGTACGTTTTCACGTTGTCCCTGTTTCGGAGCCGGCCCGTAGCGCTCTGGGCGTCCGTCGCATTCGGCTGGTGGGCCATGCTGGGAAGTGTTGATTATTATGCCTGGGGAGGGCTTCCGAACCTTCTTGCGCTGGGGCTTTTCGTTTCCGCGTTCACGTTGATGCTTCCCCAAGCGAACCGGCCGTGTCCGGCCTGGATTCCTGGATTTTTCCTGGCCGCCGTGTGCTTCGCGCACCATCACGTCACGCTCACGGCCGTATTGATTCTCGGGGGTCTCGTCTTTCTCGCTCCGAAGCCCGTGTTTCGTGTCCTCTTTTGGTGGCTTGTTCTTGGAGGAGTTTATCTCGTCCCCTACGTCCTGCGCGCAGTGACCATCGGGGGAACCGGGGCTCTACAGGACCTGGACCCGGTCTTCGATTTCGCCCGGATCTTCTTTTTGGTCGGCCCTTTATATCTCGCCTCACTGGCCGGCGGTGGTTGGTTGCTTCGCAGGACTGAGCCGTCCGAAGCGGTCCGATGGTGGCTCGTCACTATAGTCGTATTGATCGTTGCGTTTTTATTCACGGATTACGGAGTCCGCGCGGTGAGTCTGGCATTCGCGGGACGTGAGATCGCTCCGCTGGTGCCGTCGCGTTTTCTTACGGACTGGATCATGATCGCGGCGCCGCTCGCCGGGCTCTCCATTGATGGGCTCCTGAGCCGAACGCGCATTCGCATCTTTCCGATGCTTTCACTCGCCTTCATCTTGGCCTTTTCCACGTATCCGGAATGGGTGCGCCTCAACCGGATGCGCACCAACGAGCCTTACTGGGAAGCTTTGCGATGGATCCGGGAGCACACGCCGCCGGACACGCTTGTGTTCAATCGGGGATCCTGGTGCGTTTACGGAAGCTGGCGCAGGTGCCTGGAGAGCCCCATGCCCTCGTCGGAGCCGTTGACTTTGGGAACGCCCAAACAGCGAATGTTTTGGGAAATCACGCACGGCCGCGTCCCGGAAGAGGCTGGCGCGGTGACGTGGGTCGGAATTTGGCGGACGCAGGACGTTCGAGGAAGGTGGCCGATTCTCTGGTCCCATCCCGAAGGAGCCTCCGTGGTCCGGTTTCACGGTCCGTAATCTTCCTGCTTCCTCCGGCGGACCCGCTCCTGGTGCCGGCGAGCCTCCGGTGTCAGCCACGGCGCAGTGGATCGTGTTCTCTATTTGACTATCGGCGAAGGTGCGGTATGGAAAGGGTCTCCAGGGGGTACGCCGATGTCAAAACGACTCTTTTGTTCCGTTCTCTTGAGCGTAGGACTGGCCCTGCCTTCCCTTACGTTCGCCCAGGACCGCCATCGCGACGGCGGGGGGCGCGACCAGGTGAAGCCAAGCGCACCCACAGGCCATGTCCAACCGAGCCGCGGGTCGGGCGGGTACAAGGCCAATCCGGGGCGAGGGGCTGCGAAACCACCCGCATACCGCGCACCGACCGGGACCCGCCCACGTGAAGGTATTGGCTCTCCCAACCGAGGTTCCATGAGACCCGATCCGGGGCGAGGGGCTGCAAAACCACCCGCATACCGCGCACCGATTGGGACCCGCCCACGTGAAGGTATTGGCTCTCCCAACGTAATCCGCGGAAGAGCTGGTTGGATTCGTGAGAGACCGGCCTCGCCGGTTCCGGGTCAGAACTTGGACCGCCGGCGTCGGGTCGCCGATCGCTTACCCGCAGGTCGTTTTCCGCTCCCTCAGGTTCGCCAACGAGACGACTCGCGTCGCGACCCTTCGGCCCGTCCCGGGACCGACTGGCGCAAAAGTCCGGGAACTCGCCAGCCGACCTATTCCCCTCGCGTCCCGCAGTATCAGTATCCTCGTCGGTCCGCCGCCCCTATGCCGGTAGTCGGCACCAGAGGAGGCTGGCAGCGCCGCGGGGGAGATCCAGGGACATACCGTGGCTTAAACGGATTCCACAGACGCGGCCCGGACGGAAGGGACCGGTTCTATTTTGGGCAAAGGTGGGGACACCGCGTACAGCACCGCCTCTATCCCCGGTATCGCGATTTCGCGCCGACCTTCTGCGGATACTATTATGACCACGGCTATTGGCCCCGGCACCGGTTCCGTTACGGCTGGGGTTGGATCCCTGCCTGGTGGTGGAATGGGTACGGCTATTACTATTCTCCGTACGGCTATTATCCCGATCCCACGTATTGGCTGACGGATTACCTATTCATCTGGACGATATACTCATCGTATCCCCCGGCATACGACCAGCGGTACGAAGAGGGATACGCTCAGGGCTCTCGCGATGCGTGGATATCCCAGGAGGTGAAGGACCAAATCCGGAGCCAGGTCCGGGAGGAGATCGACCGGAATCGCACCGACGGCCAGGAGCCGCCTTCACTCGCCGACGCGCTCAACAACCCGAGGTACCTCTTTGTCGTGTCGGAGGAATTCAGCGCAACCCTTTTGAACGGATCCTCCGAGGGGGAGACTTGTTCGCTGTCGGAAGGGGACGTTCTCAAAGTCGTGCAGCCTCCTGGGCAGGATGAAGACGTCGCGCGGATGACGGTGGTGACTTCGAAGAGAAACCGTTGCCCGGCGGGCTCGGAGGTTTTGGTCTCGCTGGATTATCTGCAGAACTTCCTGAACCACGCCTCGGAAGGACTTGAAAGCGGATTTCAGCGACTGGAGAAGGACCAGACACAACTCGGGCAGTAGTTGAGAGTCCGCCCACCGGCCCGGGCGGCCGCGGAGAACCGTGCGCGCCGGCATCGATCTGGCTAATTGGGGACACGTACCAATTAGAGAATTGTCAGTGAAATTGAACTCATAACCAACCGGAACCTCTTTGGACTGAACAATTCGTACGTGTCCCCAATTTCGAGGAACGAGAAAACCTTGCGGCCTTTCAAGCCAAAGGCCAAACTTGATCTCTACAGGATTCCTATCGGAGGGCGGATAAGCATGCATAAGAACAGCTGCATTTTTCGAAACGGGTTCATGGCTGCACTGATGGTTGCTTTCGTGACCACTTGTGGGGGCGGGGACAATGCCGGATTCGGGAGTCAGCGTGCGCCGGACCTCACAAGCGCCGTCGCGAGCAGCATTCCGTCGGCGATGAAAACGGGCGGCCTAATCAATGCCAGCCGTTTGGCGCCGCGATCCCTGCTCGATGTACCCATCGGCAGCGACACCGATGCTCCGCCTCCTTCGTCGGGCAATATCCTCTGGCTCGTATGGAATATGGATTACAACGGCTATTGCACCACGGACAAACTCACATCCGGCGAGTGCTTCCGCGTGCGCCCCTCCACCTATCCGAGTTCGGGGGATACCTGGAATGCCTATTACCGGCCCGCGGCGCTGACGGATCCCACAATCTGCACGACGGACGGCAACTACGACAGCATTATCGGGACATCGATTGTGTCGCAGGCCTGCCGCTTCGACTACAACGTGGCCAGCCAGGGAGAGGACGTGGACAAGTGTTACGACTCGACGGGGCAGGACGTGGACATGACCACGTACATCCCCTGGGCCTCCGACTGGAGCCTTCCGACGACGGCCAAGCTTCAGGGTTCCATCGGCAACTCGACCTGGGCGATGTGGTTCGGGTTGAACCGCGACGTGACGGGAGCCGACGGCCAAGTCATGGTGACGTTGAGCAACCAAGATACGATGGGTAGTCGCCTGACCGTCGTGGACCTGGACCGCGTGAAAAACCACATCTTCTACTTTGACATCGGCGGAAAAGCCACGGGCGTGCAGGGTTTTTCGGCGTATCTGGGCGACCTTCCGACCAGCGGGAATCAGAGCGCGGGCGCGTTCGAGGCGCTTCAGGTCCTGGATTACAACGGAGAGGGAAGCTTTGGGCATGAAAAATTCACAATCCGGATGAAATCGGATGGGACCTACGTGTGGATCCAGTCCTGGCAACTGATTCCGGGGGACTATGGTTTCGAGCCCAACTCCAGCAACGACGAGTGCCTCAAGTTTGGGGCAACGTTGCCGGAGAGCACCTATGTCGAGCCGTCGGAATGTCTGACTGCGTTCGGCAAATCAACGGCCGAAATGGACGCCGACGACAATTTCACGCTCAAACTGGGGGTAGCCGGTTTCGACCAGAGCAACTGGTTCGGCAAAGGTCCGGAACTCTACGATCCGGACGTGAACCCTCCGGCGCCTCTCGGACAATGTTACTGACACCCGTTCCCGCTGGAGGGCCCCGTAGGCCGGACTAATTGGGGACACGTACCTTTAGTCAACAAGGGACACGTATAAGTTAGGAAATTGCCAATAATATTCGGCTCATGGCCAAGCTGAATCTCTTAGGCCTACGAAATTCGTACGTGTCCCCAATTTCCCCGGAGCGAACGTACCGTTTTCAGGCTCCCTGCTCGGACAATCGTAATGTTTCCACGGCCCGGTCGAAATCGGCGTCTTTGACTTGAAGCGTGTGCACGCCCAGCAGGCTGTTTGAGGACGGCGCCACGCGGTTCTGAATCCCGGCCTTCGATAGAACAGCGGCCGCTGTTCGCAGGTCGGGAGACGAGCGGCCCGAACGCCGGACACCCGACGTCACGGGGTCGGCCATCACGTCCCTCCATTCTTCCTCAACCGCTGCCTCGCCCTCCGGCGGCGTCGGTTCCGGCTGCAGGGGCTTGGGCTCGGTCGCCGCAAGCGCGAGGCGCTCGAGCTCATCATCAGGGACGGGCTCGAGTTCGACCTCCTCGCCGTCGATCACGACCTTCACCCGATCCTGCGGCATGTCGGTCTTCGGAGCCGTGGACGCCGGCTTCGCCGATTTTCCCCACGACAGGATGCGGGTGGCGAGCAGCACCACGCCCACAAGCCCCAAAACCACCAGCCATTGCATACCGGTCATAGTTGAACCCTCATATTACTTTCGTTGGTGCCCTGCTCAAGATGTGGAGTCGCCTGGCAGAGGTCCGGAGCTTCCTCCGTCCGGGCGAGCCACTCAAGCGCGCGGTCTATTTGCGGCGCGAGCCACTCCCGTTTGCGCGGCAAAGGGGCCTCCGAGCGGTCGCCCTGCACGACCGGGCCGGGTCGATCCAGCCACTTAAGCGGCCAGATGATCGCAATGACCACGGCCGTGAGAGGCGTGGCCAGCCGCACCATCCAGTGCTCTACCCGCGTCCCCGTCCCGCCGTAGATCGGAACCGCGCCCGCCAAGCGCGACATGGAGTGGCGGGCGAGAAAACGGCCCAGCCAGGGCCTTCGATGGTAGAACTGAAATGGAAACGCAAGCGTTCCGAAGAACGGGATCGGGCTGAGGACAAACGCCACGGCGTACGATGTTTTCCGGTCCTCCCGCCGCAGCCACCGGTACGTCGTGATCAACAAACGGAAAACCCCCGTATTGTCAAAGAGGATGTAGCCGAGCGGATTCCAAGGGGAAGTCACCAAGATGCCGACTCCTACCGCCCTAATGAGCTGTGTAATAGGTTCAAAAAACTTCACGGCCAGGTGAGTGCCGAAACCCCGAGCATACTCCGGCGCCTCGCCGCCCTTGATATCTCCGATCAGAGCCTCGCCGCCGGCCTCGTCGAGACGCCCGAGGCCGCTCCAGCGATGCGTGGCGTGTTCCACGAACGAATATGCCAGATGCTCCTGAATTCTCTCCGAAAAGAGGGCGAGGACGGCGACCTGGATCGCCGTGCCGAGCTCGCGCCAATCAGCCAGATAACGATGGATCCGGGCCGGAAAAATCCTGGCCGCCGTGTCCTGAACCGCGAAAGCGAACAGCGATTTAATGCCTCCTGTCAGGCGGTCAATGCCCACGGCGGGGATCCGCCTCTCCCGAAGGAAGACGTTGGCGCGGCGAGCCTGGTACGCCCGCAATTCGGCGTCGAGAATACCTGGGTTGAGCAGCGCACGGGCAACCCGGGCACGGAATTGTCGATGTCCGGCCAGGCGCAGGAACAGATTCGCAAGGCTCGCCGGAAACAACGTGAGGAGGGCGCTCCATAATCCGCCTCCGACAGTGATTCCGGCGAGCACACCGACAAGGAGCGCACTCCAAAATCGGATTCCGGTGGTGGCTCCGGCGAGCACACCGAGGAGTTTTCCGGCCACCGTGCGCACGGGTGCAACTACGGCGATGCCGGCCGAAAGCGCCACGCAGAACGCGGCGATGGCCACGAGACCCGCAACGAACGCCGTGCCCAGAATCAGCGGGTGGAGAAAGAGAAGCCTCGAGCCGCGCAACCGTTCCGCCGCGGCGGCGTCCAAACGGTCTTCCGCGAGCCACCGGTCGGCAAGGGAGGAGCGGATCGTGGACCTAAGGTCCCGGTCGGTAAGAAGCCGCGTGCGATGGCGGCCGGGTGCGGGCTCGGTCTTTTTCCAAAGGCGGGAATGATGAACGAGCCTCTCGGCGGAGGACTCGAGCGCCGCCATTTCATTGTCTCCCAGTTTCTCTCGAAGCCGGTCCCGATGCGTATGGAGATAGGTCGTGAGCCGCTGCTCGTCCACGTCATCGAACATGGGGAACGGCTTCCCGGTCAGCGACATGAAGAGGTAACGTGGTGCCAACACGGCGGGAATTCCGGATTCGAGATCGACGAGGACGAATTCTCTCCCCTGCGTTCGGAGAAGGTTCGCCGTGGATACGAGAGCCGCGGTGGCCACCTGCCAACCGCTTCCGATCAGGCCGGAACGGAGAAGGCACTTCTCCATCGCCTTCATCTGCCGGAGAAGGCCTCGCATCTCCCCGGGTTCGCCGCCTCCTTCGGGCCCTCCGCGGGGCTTCGGGGGAGCGACGGGGCGCCCCTGGATCCACTCGGTCCCGAGGACCCAATGGCCTCCGGCGCATTGGCGGACGTACAGAGCCTTGGCGACACGGCATCGCTCCTCGGCTTCGAGCAGGGCCTCTGCCACGTGCCGCCGGTACAGGCAAGCGAGCGCCGCATCCCGGTTCACGCCGTACGGGAAGGGAGCCCCGAAAAATGCTTTGTAAATTCCTCGCGTCAGACCTGCGGGGACGAAGTGTTTCTCCACGACCTTCCGGCGGCCCTCCGGCGTGTGGAGCTCTACAAGGACGGCGTTGGCGGCGCGCCCGCGCCCGAGAATTTTGAGCCGGGTGACCAAGCCGCGTCCCGAGCGACCCAAACCGAAATCCAGTGTGGTCTCCTCGACACGCGGTGAACCTGCGAATGAAAAAACGCCCTGTTCCGGCATTTCGCAATCTTACTCGATTCCCTCATGCCTTCCAGCCTTCGCTGAGTGAAACGAGGCGAAGGCGGATCTCGCCGAAGGCTTTGCGAAGGCGGACGCCTTCTTTTTAAACTGGAGCTTCGGCTTGGCAAGCCAGCCTGTCACGACTTTAGCGAAGGCGGACTCAGCGCATGACTGAGTGAAAGGAATCCAAGATGGAGGGTTCCCCCCGCGATTGGCCTCGACGGAAGGGCGAGGCCGGGTATAAAACTTCACCAATGCAAAGGGAGGTTCCAATGAGACGCTTCCGTTGGGTCTCAACTTTATGTTTTGGTTTGTCGGTCGTTCTGGCCCGGCCCTTTTTGGTCGGCGCCGACCCGGTTTGGCTGGGCAAATCTCCCGTCGACATCCAACACTTCCTTGCGCCGCCTCCGGCGCTGGGTTCACCGGCCGATCGGGCTGATCTGGATAGAATTCTCCGATATCAGGTGTCCCGCACCGAAAAAGAATGCGAACGGGCGCGATCCGAGGTCTCCAGCTCGCTCAAGACTTTCTTCGGGCCCCCGTATGGACCGCTGACGTCGGAAGAGGTCACGAAGTGGGCTCCATTCTTCGAGAAGATTCATGAGGACGAGAGCGCTGTTGTCCGGCTTATGAAGGCGCGCTGGAACCGGCCCAGGCCGTACGAGGAGGACCCGAAGATCGCCCCCTGTGTCCCAAGAGCAATCAACAGAGCATATCCGAGCGGCCATACGACGCTGGCGCGCGTGTTCGCGAAAGTGCTTTCCCGACTGAAGCCCGAACAGGCAATAGCCTTTGAGGACCGTGCGGATCAAATCGCGGAAGATCGAATTTTGGGGGGCGTGCATTACCCCACGGATATTCAGGCCGGCAAGAGGCTTGGAGATGAAATCGCCCGACTTCTGCTCTCCGATGCGGCCTTCCAAAAGGAGCTGGCCGGTCTCAAGGCGCAACGCAACCAATAGAGGAGAATGGAAATGATGATTAGATTGAGGGCTTGGGTCTTCATCGCGCGCGCGATTCTATTTCCGGTTTTTCTGGCGTCGTCGGTCCTGGCGCAACAGCCGGCGGTGCTGCCGGTAGAGTTGGCTCTAAGCGTACCCTTTCAAACGGAGACGTACCTTCAGGTACAGGGAGTCCGCTCGACGCAACAGGTCTGGCTGAACATGATCAACGGGGCGCAGAGCACGATCGACCTCGAACAATTCTACATCACGAGCGAGGAGGGAAAGACCGCTTCGCCCGTCCAAAAACTCGCCCAAGACCAGGTTCTCAAGGACAAAATCGGCCTGAAGCCCGTCCTGGACGCTATCCGCCTCAAGGCGGCGGCGGGAATTCCCGTCCGTTTTCTGATCGATTTGACGTTCTACAAGAAATTTTATCGCGACGAGGCCGACGAACTCAGCACGCACGAGAACATTCAGGTCCGGACCATTGATTTCAAGCCGGGCGTTCAACACGCGAAGTTCTTCGTCGTGGACGGGAAAAACGCATTTGTCGGCAGCGCCAATTTCGACTGGCTGGCGCTCACTCACATCCACGAGGTGGGCATACGCGTTTCCGACAGCGTGCTCGGCGGGCAACTGGAAAAGGTGTTCGAAAAGGACTGGGCTGCAGGCGTCTCCTTGAAGCCCGACGCAACCTCATCTCCTTCCACGCGCAAGCGGACCGATTCCGTGACGGGCGCGTCCGATTTCCTGTTGGCGGCCTCCCCCGCCTCTTTGAATCCGGAGGGGATTCCTGCCTCGCTGGATGCCATCAAGAGCCTTCTTTCCCACGCAAAGGGCTCCCTCAAAATCCAGGTGTACCAGTACAACACGAAGGCCAGCAGCGGGGGCGGCCCATGGACGGATCTGGATGACGCACTCCGAACGGCCGCCGCAAAAAAACCGGCGGTCCACGTCCAATTGCTGGTGGACAATGTGGCGATGAATAAAGGGAGCCGGGAACTGAAGGCGCTCGCCGGCGTGCCCAACATCGAAGTCAGGACCGTCAAGATTCCGCTGTGGACGAAGGGCAAGCTGGATTACGCCCGACTGACCCACAGCAAGTATCTCGTAGCGGACGATGCCCTGCCTTCAGCCGCCGCTTGGGTGGGGACCGAGAATTGGATCCAGAGCTATTTCACGGATACCCGCAACGTCGGCGTCACATTTTCCGCCGCCGACGAAACCCGGAAGAAATTGATCGGGCAGCTCAGCCGGATTTTCGATTCGGTCTGGAAAAGTCCCTACGCGAAGCCGTTGAAGGCCACGCAGTAGGTTCGCCCGACCCGTCTACTGCGTTACCAATTCTCGGCCAGCGTCTCGAAATTGGCTTGAGGGTGGGCGCAGGCGGGACATGCCGCCGGGGCCTCGTCGCCCTCATGGATGTACCCGCAGTTACGGCATCGCCACACCGTTTTGTCGGTGCGTTTGAATACCGTCCCCTTCTCCACGTTCTTCAAAAGGCCGAGATACCGTTTCTCGTGTTGTTTTTCGGCCACCGAGATGAACTCAAAAAGCTTCGCGATGCCGCCGAATCCCTCCTCTTTGGCGACCCTCGAAAACTCGGGATAAAGCTCCGTCCATTCCTCGTGCTCTCCCCCGGCGGAGGCCCGGAGGTTTTCGGCCGTCGTCCCGATTTTTCCCGCCGGGAACGCGGCCGTGATCTCCGTCATCCCGCCTTCCAGGTACGAAAAGAACCGCTTGGCGTGTTCCTTCTCCTGGTTCGCCGTCTCCTCAAAGATGTCCGCGATTTGGACGTACCCTTCTTTTCGGGCCACGCCCGCGAAATACGTGTAGCGGTTACGCGCCTGCGATTCTCCCGCGAATGCTTTCAGAAGGTTCTTCTCGGTTTTCGTCCCTTTGATCGTCGGCATTGCTTTCTCCTTTTCCTGTGACGTTGTCGCTTTTCCATCTACCACCGGATGGTCCCGGCGTCGAATGAAACACCGGGAAGTTCAGTCCTCTCTCGGCGCTTCTTGAGTACGCTTCTTCTTGGAAGTCGATTTTTTCTCTGCCGCCAGGCCGTGTTCCTCCTTCCACTCGTGGCGTGGCATCCGTCCGGTGAGGAACGTGAGGGATCCCGGATAGATCCTGGGATGGAAGATCACGAAAAAGAAGTGCCAGACCAGGATGGCGCCCACCGCCAGGATCGCCTCGTAGAAGTGGATGACTTCCGAAACACGCACCGCCCAACCCGGAGCCCAGAACGTGATGATGGACGGGAACCAAAGGGCGAAGCCGGTGAGGCCCATGATTCCGGTGCCCCAAACCAGCGCCCAGTATTCCGCTTTCTGCGTGTAATCGTAGACGCCGAACTTCGGCTTCCCTTTGCGCAGACCCAGATGGTAGAGAACGTTCCGCCAGGCCGAACTCGCATCCGAGGTTTTGGGAAAATACGCGGACAGTTTGGAGCGTCCCCTGCGCGTCGCCAGGATCCATACGGCGTGCCAGACCGTGCCGAGAATCAGGAACACGGCCAGCACGCGATGCGAAGCGGCTCGGACCGGTTCGTTCATCCCCATCCAGCGAAGCGCCGCCACCCACCAGGTGTCCGGGAACCGGAGCGCGAAGCCCGTCACGGCCAGCCCCGTGAAGCTGGTCAGCAGCAACAGGTGTTGCAGGACTTCCACCCGGTTCATCCGCACCACGCAGTCCTGGCGAACGTGTTGCTTGTAGTGCTTGTGGACATAGAAAAAGAAAATCAGGACGTTGTGCGCCAGCATGCCGCCCAGCGTAAGGATGATCAGGACGATGTATACGACCCGCACGTAGTCGTGAATTCCCCAGATCTGGCCGAAGGAGGCGTGCGTGTAGCTCTGCGCGAACTGCGGGTTGGAATCCTGGTGGCATTTGGCGCACGTGCGCACCACGTTGTCTTTATATGTCGAGGAAGTGGGATCCAGGTGACTGCGGATCCGGTGCGTGGTGTGGCAGTCGGTGCAGTTGGCCACAATGGTGGTCCGGCCCAGAGCCCAGCCGTGGTAGCTGTCTTTGTAGGATCTGACGACGCCTTCCCAGACCCCGAACCGGTCCGTAAGGGCGGCGTTCTCGTGACAGCGTCCGCAGTCCGCGGACACGTTGACGGGGAAGGTCTTGGATGCGGGGTCCGATTTCGAGCGGATCATATGCGATTCGTGGCAATCCGGGCAGGCGGGCGTGTCCGTCAATCCGTGCGCCAGGCCCGCACCGTGAACGGACGTCTTGTAGTCCACCGAAGGTTCCGGATGGCACTTTCCGCAGGTGTCGGCGAGGTTCATCCGATTGGTCATGCCGGCGGTGTCACCCGCCGACCTGACTTTGTGAGACTCGTGGCAGTCGGTGCAGACGGCCCCCCTCGGCTTGGAGGGATCCTTCATCCATTCCTGGAGCCTGGCGAAGTGGACTGATTTCTCGTAGTTGGAGAGCGTCATGGGCAAGCGGAGGTACTTGTCGGTGAGAACGGGGGTCTTGCCGTGGCACTTTCCGCACATGGCGGGTTGGTTGGCGAAGTACGTCATGGCTTTGGGGTCATCGGCCCGGCGCACTCCGTGGCCTCGGTCGTGGCAATCGCCGCAGTTGGCGGCGGCGCCCAAGCCCGTCAGGTTCTGCTTGAAGTGAGCGCTCTGTTGGTACTCCTCGAGCGCCTTCACATGGCAATCGCCGCAATGGAAGGCCACCTCGCCCGGTTTCAAATGGATGGAGTGGCAGCTCGCGCACGTCATCTTGTGGCGCTCGAGCCGCGCCTCGTGCACCGATCCGGAGAAGCTCGCCAGCGTCTTCTCGTGGCATTTCACGCAGTTGGTGAACGCGTCCGGTGAACGGATAGGATCGGGAACGGCGTGCGAGTCGTGGCAGCTCGAGCAGCCCACCGCGGCCACAGGCGCGTCCTTGGTTCGTTGGGGAACGCTCTCGATAATGCCGTGAGGGCCGTTCTTGAGCATGGCCGCCGCTCCGGCGTGGCATCTCTCGCACAAGCGCACCGCAGCGTCCGGCGTCAGGTGGGTTTCGGCGTGCGGCGTGTGGCAGGTCGCGCAGGACGCTTTACCGTCCCTCGTCCGCAGCATTCCCGCGTGCTTGCTGCGTGTGATCTTCCGGATCTCCTGCGCATGACACGTTATGCACTGCACGGAAACGTGGCTTGGCCAGTGGGGGATGTCCTCGAACTTGCCTCCCTGGTGGCATTTGACGCACAAAATGGCGGCGTGGGCGCTCTTCTTGATGGAGTCGGTGACGTGGGCGCTGCTTCCGTCGGAGGCCTTGAGGTCCGCGTCCGAGTGGCAGCCCAGGCACGTATCATTGTCGGGTCCCGCCTCCTCCGCCGGGAATGCTATGGAGGGCACGCCCAGCCAAAGAACCAGCGCGGCCAGGATGCCGCGCGCCGCGTTCACGGCGACTCTATGGAAAATGGCGGGGATCGGCAAGGTCATGAAGTGGGAGTCTGCGACACGAAGATGAACAATTTTCATATCTTGCCGGCCTACCGGGTGCAAGGAATCATGGATAGCCGGCCTGTTGTCTGTTGGTATTCTTGATACTCGTCCACGAGGGGATCCGCGCGTGAAAACGAAGTTCCGAAACAACCGGGGTGATGACTTCACCGTCGCTTCGGATGGATCGTTCGCGTTTCCGGCTGTGGACAACCGGTGAAAATTCTGGTTAATGACCGTTTGGACACCAAGGAGGTCGAGAACCATGATGAGCCAAGTGGACCCCGGGACGCAAAGCCGTCTGGAAAATGAACTTTCGCTTCTCAAGAAGTACGGCCTGCGCTGGGCCGTGCTGGCCGCCTGGTGGGATGAGCTCTTGAATCGAAAGGTGCCCACCGCTCCGGAGATCGCCAAGAGACTGGAGGCGTCCCGGATAAGAATCTCCTCAGGCTGTTTTTCCGGCTGCGAGGTGGGATGCGACTTACAGGAAATCGAGTCGCTTCTTACCTCGGCCGACGCGTCGATGCCCGCCGCGTCGATCAACCGCTGGCTGAAACTTCTGGGGAGGGCGATGAACGACAGGACCAACGTCGAGGAATTGCTGAAAATCCCGGCCGTGCACTTCCGATACAATGATTGCCAGCTGCGGCCCTGCGGCTGCCGGCAAGAGAGATCAGAAAACGGCACGAAGGTCGGCTGAGTTCATCTCCCCGGCGGGTGCCGATAATTGAAGCCTGCCACCCATGCGATAGATTGGGGGAATGAAAAGGCTCGCCTTGGTTGCCTCGCTAATTTCACTGGCCTTCATCATCTTTAGTCCGGACGTCCTAGCCCAGCCGGAAACGCCGCACGTAGTTCCACCGGACGCCCAGACGGAAACGCCGCCCGCAATTCAGCCGCCGCCGGCCCAGCCAATCGCTCAACCACAAATCTCCGCCGAACGGACGTTCGGTCCCTACCTGAACGTCGGAGCCGGCGGTGACATCGCGTTGGGCGGCGCAGCATATACAGAAACAGCAGGCATACCGGGATCCGGCCGAACTGCCCGCTTCCAATTCCAGGCCGAAGGAGGAACGCAGTACTTTGCCCTTCCCGTCTCGCTTTCATACCGCCAAGGTGTCTTGATCTTGGGTGCGAAGCCCCGGGTGCAATATTTCTTGGCCCTGATCCCGGGCCAACCCAATCTCTTTTTGACTCCCGGTCTGGGATTCGTGGCCAACTATTGGCATGTGAATGCCGATGGCCTGAACCCCGCGACCAATGTGTTTGAATTGGGCGCCCAAGCCAGCATCCAGATTCAATACCGACTCAACAGGAAGCTGCATTTTCAACTCACGCCCATCGCGTTGGATTTCAATTTCTGGCGGCACTTCGATCAGACGCAATTCGGAGGCCCGGGCAACAGCACGTTGTTCGGCCTGATCTACAACGTCCTGCTTTCGTTCGGCTACAACTTCTGACGAAAGATGGGAACGGAGGTAGGGGGAAAGAGCGTCCCTTCTAAAAGTGAAATGTCAGTTCGCTTTTGAAATACACGGCGGTCTGGGTCTGGTTGAAGAGAGCCGTGTTCTTCGTATCAACTTCATACGTGAAGGATTCTTCAAACGTCACCACTTTGAATGCATGTCGCATATAAACCGTTCCGAAATATCCGTAGCCGGTTCTCGCGCGATAACTCACACCCGGCGCGTCGATGTACGTGGGCACGATCACTCTGGCCCCTCCACCCAGACCACTGGAGGCATATTTCGACGTAAAGACATCGAGGTGCAGAGCCAGGTCGGCTTTCAAGGATTTCGCTGAATCGACGGCCAGTGACGTTATGTCGGGTGCTCTCAAGTAGAATTCGTCTCCGTAAAGAGCCTTGATGATGACTTGCAGGTTTTCATATCGATTGAACGGTTTGATGCCCAAGGCCATGCCGAAATTGAAGACGAGCCCCCCGTTTTCGGAAAAGGTCCTGCCTGATTTCGTCTGATAGGTTTTCTCTTCGATCTGCACAATGGCTTCACTTGAGAAATGGGTTCCCCAGGTCTCTCTCAACTTAAACTCGCCACCAAAGTTGGTTTTGGAAGGTACGGCGGCCTTGGCCCCGTTGGACCGATCCTCGGCATCCATCCTGCTGTAACTCAGGAAGGGAGCCACCGAAACGTCGATCTTTAGCCTCTCCTCGGTTGCGACTGTTTTGTCGGGCACCTCTCCGGCATAGTTCGGCGCGACCGGAGCCAGGAGCACGAAAAGCGGCAAGAAAGTTGTGGCTTTCAATAGCTGCAGTTGACCCTCGCGATGCTTTGACTGGTTCCGGTATTGATCTCTGTGACGTGCGAGAGTCCGTAGACCTGGACGGGGAACGGCCGTATGAATCCGGCGGTATTGTCCCCTATGTAACCATAGTTGTTCGCCAACGCTCCCCACGCCCAGACGGTTCCATCATTTTTCAATGCCAACGAATGAATCCCTCCGGCGGATACCGCGGTCACCCCGGTCGGGCCTATAATCTCCACCGGCTGGTTTCTTTGAGTTACTGTGCCGTCGCCCAGTTGATAGCTGGTATTCAACCCCCACGCCCAAACGGTTCCGTCGCCCGTTACGGCCAACGAATGGGAAGTTCCCGCGGAGATTGCGATCACGTCGGACAAATTGAGAACCTGAACCGGAGCGTTCCTCAGAGTCACGGTGGTATCGCCCAGTTGGCCGTTCGTATTGAGACCCCAAGCCCAAACGGTTCCGTCGTTTTTGAGAGCGAGAGCGTGGCTGCCTCCATTCGAACCGGATATTGCCGTAATGTCCGTCAAGAATCCGACACCGCCGGAGCCCACGACCTGTACGGGGGCGCTCTTGCTTACAATGGTATTGTCTCCGAGCTGGCCGCTCGTCCCCAGCCCCCAGGACCAAACCGTATTGTCGCTCCGTAAGGCATACGATGTGGCGGTGCCCGTGGTGATCGCCGTTATATTCGCCAAAACCCCGACGCCTCCGGTTCCTTTGACTTGGACCGGATAGTTCCTCGTCGTGGTCGTGTTGTCCCCCACACGGCCGTTGGTGTTGGTCCCCCAGCCATAAACCGATCCATCACTCGCAAGAGCCAAGGCGTGGATTGTGCTGGCCGAAACAGCCGCGATACCGCTCAGATAGCCCGCGTTCAGCAACCCGTGAAGCTCCACGGCCGTATTTCTTTGCGTCGTTGTGTTGTCTCCGAGCTGATAACCGGAGTTCAATCCGAATCCCCAAACCGTGTTGTCGCTGGTCCGTACCATCAACGAGAATGCGGTTCCCGTCGAAACATCCAGAACGGGCGTTGTCTCAAAACCATAAACGGCAGTCGGGGCATATTGATTGATCGCTTCGATTCCCAGTTGCGACATGCTCGCTGCGCCCCAGGCCATTACCGTATTGGTCGTGGTCGTCATCAACGTGAAGTCCACCGATACAGAGACACTCGCGGCATTGGTGATACCGGCCAGCTGTACCGGCCGGTTTCTTTGGGTCACGGTCCCATCGCCGAGCTGATAACTGGTGTTCACTCCCCACATCCAGATCGTCCCGTCGTTCTTTACAGCCCCTGCGGATGTACCGCCCGCGGAGATCTTCGTGGACACATCGGTCAACCAGCCTCCGGCCTCCGGGCTTTTGACTTGTACGGCGAAGCTCTTGCTGAGAATCGTGTTGTCACCCAGTTGACCGTTCGTGCCCAGGCCCCAGGACCACAGGGTTCCGTCGGTCTTAACGGCAAGACCAAAATTCGCTCCGGCGGCGATCGCCGTTACGTCTATCAGCGGTTGGGGCAAAGCGGGAATCGCGGTTCCGCCGGTCGGCGTTCCGTTTCCGTTCGTTAGGTAAGTGAAGGTAGTGGAATTCGTCACCGTTACGGCAAATGTACCGTTCCATGTACCGGAGCCGCCCGACCAGTTCGCCGTCACGACGTACTGGCCGGTGGTCATCCCGTGGTCCCCGTTCGTTACAACGGTAGTCGTAGTCGCATTTCCGGTTATGGAGTTAACGGAAAGTGCCGTTACCACCTGCACGGGGTAGTTCGACGTGAGGGCGGCATTGTTCCCCAGTTGCCCGCTGGTTCCCAGTCCCCATGCCCAAACCGTCCCGTCACCCTTGAGAGCTACGGAGTGTGAAGTGCCCGCCGAAATGTCCGTCACGTTGGACAGGTACGCCGATGCAATCGCGGTTCCACCCACGGCGGTTCCATTTCCCGAAGCGGCATACGTGAACGTCGTAAGCCCCGTCACGGTTATGGAGTACGTACCAGTCCAGGTGCCCGTGCCGCCCGTCCACCCCGTCATAACTACCTGGTCTCCGGTGGTGAGCCCATGGTTGCCGGTCGTTGTGACCGTCACGGTCGTCCCGTTTCCGGTGACGGTGCTGACCGTCAATGGCGTGATGGCCCACGTGTTGGCGGAAGCGGTTCCACCCACGGCGGTTCCGTTTCCGGTAGCGGCATATGTGAACGTTGTGAGCCCCGTCACGGTTATGGCGTATGTGCCATTCCAGACACCTGTGCCGCCCGTCCATCCCGTCATAACCACCTGGTCTGCCGTTGCGAGATTGTGATTGGCAGTGGTGGTAACGGTTACCGTGGTTGCGTTTCCCGATACGCTACTGACGGTTAACGATTGATTTGCGCCGGCCAGAACATGGATCGGCACGGTTCTGGCCGTCTTTGTGTTGTCCCCGAGTTCCCCACTCGTGTTCAAGCCCCAAGCCCAAGCGGTCAAATCTCCCGCGATCGCGAGGGAATGGGCCGATCCTTGGGTCGTATTGATCTTGGTGATGCCCGACAACGAAGAAACCCTGACCGGCATGACTTTGCTGGTCGCGGTTGTATCGCCCATCTGGTTGCTGGTTCCGAGTCCCCAAGCCCACACCGTTCCATCGGTTTTGAGAGCAATGGCGAAACTGGAACCTGCGGCAACGTCACTGATGCCGCTCAAGTTCAGTACCGGCTGCGGAAGACCGCGAGTGCCCACACTCCCGTCGCCGAGCTGGCCGCTGTCGTTGGTTCCCCAAGCCCAGACCGTCCCGTCCGTCTTTCTTACTACCGAGAGGCTTCCCGTTCCCCCCGCGATCTCGGTCACGTTCGTAAGGTTCGGCACGTCCCTTGGTGTAGTGACGTACGGCAACGTCACATTCGTTCCGAGCTGGCCGCTGAGGTTTCTTCCCCAAGTCACAGCCGTGGAACAATTCTCGATCGAGACGGTCTTGCTACCGCTCGCCGACCAGTTGGCGGCATCGTCCCTTTCTTGAACATAGAGCGTGTGTGCGCCGACGGATAAGTTTGAGTCCGGGGTAAACTCGGTCAAAGCTGTTTCCGTAGCACCGGTGCTGAGATCGCTGTCATCCAGTTTATATCGGAACGTCCCGTTTCCCCCGCCTCCGCTGGACCACGACCATGTCGGCGTCAGATCCGCCGTCGGTGTCGACCCTGTCACCACGGGGGCCGAGGGAGGAACGCCGTCGTACGTCATGGTCAGACTCCCAACAGTCGTGTTACCGGCCGCATCGTAAGCGGTTATGGTGAAAACGTTGGCTCCCGACGAAAGCACAAATGCATTTAAGCTCCACGTACCGAGAGTGGCGCAGTCGTTGCTTGCCATGCTCCCCAGCGACGTCGTGATGTTCACAACGTCACTGCTGCACGTTCCCGTGATGGTTTGAACCTGGACGTTTGTAGTGAAGCTTGCCCCGCCGTTGGGAGACGTGGGAGCAACTGAAGGAGGAGCCGTATCATACGTTATGATCTGGGTATTGCTGCTCACCGCGCTGCCCGAGGGATTCTTTCCGGACACCTGAATACTGTTCGCCCCGGCTGCCAAGATGGCGTCCAAGCTCCATGTCCCGTCACCGCAATCGCTATCGGAGAACGTCCCCAGTGTGGTGGTCAGATCCGTGATCCCCGCGCTGCACGTACCGGACACCGTCCGCGATCCGATATTTGTGGAGAAATTAGCTCCACCGTTCGGCGCCGTTATGGCCATCACGTACGCGGCATCATCGTACGTGATGTGTTGCGTGCGTGTGGTTTCGTTCCCGACGCCGTCCGTCGCCGTCACGGCAATCGTATTGAGTCCTGAATTCAGAAGGAACAGGCCGGAACTCCAGGTCCAGCTGCTGCAATTGTTCGTGGACGGAACCGCCACAATCCCATGCAATACCGTCAGTGTGGAAGCCTGCTCATCACACGTTCCGGAAACGGATGAGATTTGTTGGTCCGTCGTATAGTCCGATCCCGAGTTGGGCGCCGTGATCGCCAATGCAGGGAGCGTGCTGTCGTACGTGATCGACATGGGATCGCTGATTGTGTGGTGATAGGGATCGCTTCCGGAAATCGTGAAAACGTTTAAGCCTTCGGAAAGGTCCACGCCGTTCAGGGACCAGACGCCGTCGCCGCAATCGTCGTCCGAGAATGTTCCAAGCGTCGTTTGAAGGCCCGTAAGCCCCACGGTACAAGTTCCCGAAAGGGTTTGCGGCGAATCCTTCGTGGAAAAGTCCACACCGTTATTCGGTAACGTGACGTGCAACGTGTACGTGGCGTTGTCGTACGTAATTTGCAGCGTGCGCGCCGTTTCGTTCCCCACGGCATCGAAGGCCGTCACCGTGAACGTATTCAAACCCGCTACCAAGACCGACACCCCTGAAGTCCAAGTTCCAGCGAGAGCGCAGTTGTTGGTCACGGGTATCGGTGCGCCATCCTGCGACATACTTAGGGTTGTGGCATCGGCGTTACAGCTCCCCGAGAGAGTTTGTGACGGCTCATCCGTGATGAAATCCGCCCCCAAGTTGGGCGCCGTAATCAACAGAGTCGGATGGATGCTGTCGTACGTGATCGACAGGGAATCGCTGGCGGGTCGACCAAATATGTCCCCTCCGGATATGACGAAGTCATTCGTTCCTTCGGAGAGGTCGGCGCTTAAAGACCAGCTCCCATCATTGCAATTACTGTCGGAAAATGTGCCCAGCGTGGTGTGAAGACTTACAAGTTCCGCGCTGCAGGTGCCGGAAAGTATCTGAGGGGATTCCCTCGTGGAAAAATTGATTCCGAAGTTTGGCTCGATGATCGTGATCGCAGGCACCCGATCGTCGTAGGTGATGACGATCGTACCGGTTGCGGATCCCTCACCATCTTGCGTGGCTCCGGTGACGGTGAACGTGTTGGCGCCGGCGGTCAGGAGGTAGGAATCCAACGACCATTTTCCGTCGTCGCAAAGCTCGTCGATAAACGTCCCAAGGCTGGAGGCTAGGGTTTTTATGTTTTTGGTACACGTCCCGTAGACCAGCTGGCCCCGTTCCGCCGTCGCGAAATTCACGCCGGCGTTGGGTCCGGTGATTGTGAGGGCCGTCGTGACGTATTCGTAACCGTTTGTCAGGACGTAGGTACTTCCGTCGGGGTTGTTCGTTCTTACATCCGCGGATCCGACCGACCCGGGAGGAGTTATGCAGGTGAGTTCGGATGACGAGACAAAGTTCGTGTTCAAACACGCGTTATCCCCGAGATTTACCGCCGTGTTGCTCTCGAAATACGCGCCCTGGATCGAAACGTGCGTGCCGCCGGTGACGTCGCCGATGTTCGGGATAACTCTGCTGATGATCGGTACCTGTACCTCAGTGGAAACGGGGGTGGGGGTGACGGAGGTGCTTTGCCCCACCTTTTCGTCAACGCCCAGCGGATTACAGCTGGTGACGAGAGCTATTAAGGAAAGTACTGAGAGATAAAAAAAGGCCTGTCCTAGGCACCGAAGGCCGGGGAGGCGTCGTCGAAGATGTTTTCTGGTTCGAAGCAGCATTTCGCAAATGTCTTAGGAAACACGGGTTTATCCCCCATTTTCCCGAACCGACCTTGGATATGAATATACCTGCACCCGGGACATTCAAAAACGTAGAAGTGACGTGAAACGGGGACGGAGGTAGGGAAAGAGAGCCCGCCCCTCGCCATCAACCGGCCGAATTTATGCTGATTTCCTGGGCTGCGACCTGTCGGCCGCCGAGATTCTTCGTCCGGGCTCCGTCCCCAACCCTCTCTAACGCGTCGCGTTTTTGCGGGATTGATGAGATTGCGTAGCCTGTTGACATTATTGGTTCTTTTCGACCATCGGGGGCGGCATTGACATTCGCATCCGGACTCAATAAACCCCTTCCACAGGGGGTGTTTCATGAAAATGCAGCAACTCGTTGGCGCCGGATCGTTTCTGGTGTTCGGCTTTCTCTCAGGGTCCGCGTTATCCCAAGAATGTGTTCGACCGACTAACAATCAGCTGACAGCCCTGGTCTACCACCTCGATCAAAACTATAGCGGGGCCAAGGACCCCAAGGATCTGGCTGACGCAAAACATGGCATCCGGGATTTGAGCATTCGGGAATTCGGGATTTTCAGTGACCCCTACTCGGCCGATTTCTTCCGCACGAGTCTGGACTCGGACCTCTCAAAGTTCGCGCTCAATCTTTGGATTTCGATGTGTCGGCTTCGGGCCCTTCCGAACAGCAGCTATTTTTCATTGAGGCGGATTATCAATGCGGCCTACCGCGAGCAAAACTGGACGATCGGCGATCTCATCGACAAGCTGGCGGGCCTTTACTGTTCGTGATCGTCTGATTGATTTCCGGGGGCAGATCCATATCTGTCCCTCGATTTGCTCGATCTCTGATTTCTCGGGCTAATTCGCGTTAGGCTGGAACGTCATGTCCAACTTGGCGGCTTCCGGAACGGTGTCGCCGTCGAAGTCGTACTCCGAATCGCCGCCCGTGAGCGTGAGCGTGTCTCCCGAGAGCACATAATCATACTGAGTCGAAAACAACTGGCCGTCTTGCGTGAGTGTCATCAAGTCCTGGCTGGCCTCCCAGGTTCCTGTGTGGGTCTCTTCAGCTTCCCCGGCCGGGGCGAGCATGGACTGGTAGCTTCCATCCGCCGCCAGCGTGATTCTAAACGTTCCACCCAACGCGACCAGGTCCACTGTCTCCAAAAGGTCCGCCGAGTTCGAGTATTCAACTTTGGTCGCCTCCCACGTTTGCGCCAAAGCGTCGGTGCTTGCGCCTCCATCCCCACCGCATGAGCCGGCGAGAAAAAGGACTAGAAACGACGCAAGAATGTTTCGCATGTGTGCCTCCCGGGTCAACTGGCAAACGGACTCTACACCACGGCGCCCCGTAGGAAAATTGGGGACACGTACGAATTCCACGCTCCTCCCAGACCGAAATTGGTACGTGTCCCCAATTATCCTGGTAGCGTCGCGTACGCATGAAGAGAGCATTCTTTTTGCTGATCGGCTTTCTTGCACTGGCGGCGTGTGTTCCACAGCCCCCGCCCGGGGTCGCGAAACCTACAGTGGAAAATGCCGATCTCATCTTCCTCGACCTTAATTGCGGCGATCTCTGCGACGCGATCGCCGATGTGACCCGGCGGCAGTTCGGCGTGAAAGGCCCGGCGCTTTCTCACGTGGGAATCCTGTCCAAGGAAGACGGGCGTTGGTTTGTCTATGAAGCCTGGGAGGGTGTGCAACGCACCCCCCTGGAAACCGTCCTGGCACGCGTTCAAAAATTCCCCCATGCGGATGACCGCTGGCGTGTCGGGCACGTGCAGGGTTTATCAAATGAGGCGCGTGAGCGTGTCATTGCCGCGGCTCGAACCCATCTGGGCGCCCCATACGATGAAGACTTCATCCGGAACAATGGAAAGTATTATTGTTCCGAACTCGTGGCCGATTCCTTTGCCGAAGCGCTCCCGGGACGCTCCTTTTTCTCGTATCGCCCGATGTATTACGGAGCTCCCAAAGATCCGGAGGACCGCGCGTGGAAAATCTGGAAAGGCTATTTCGCGAAAAGACATGCAACCGTTCCGGCGGGTCAGCCGGGGCTCAGCCCCCTCGGCATCTATCTGTCGGGGCGTGTGGCGCCCGTCGATAAGTCCCTCCGGACATTTTCAGAACCGTAGTTGCAAATTGGTGCGGTGTCCCCCGGTGCAATTCGGTATACTGCGGTCCGATCTTAAGAGAAAGGTAGGCCCCATGGCAGACAAGAGCCAGAGAAACAAAGACAAAACAAACAAGCCCAAGCTCACCAAAAAAGAAAAAAAGGAGAAGAAAGCCGCCAAAATTGCGGCGAAACAAGCGGTTCCGATATTTCAATAAACAACCCGAGCGCCTGGAAGACCTGCAGCGCCTGCAAGAAGCCGATCGCTTTCGGCGCTGTCTACTGGATCTGCAGCGTCTCGACGTGTAACCGCCACGCCACGTCGTTCGTTTTCTGCTCAGTGCTCTGCTGGGACAGTCACCTTCCGGTCTACAGGCACCGGGACGCCTGGGCGACCGAGAAACGCGCCCGGGGGCGCTAACGACCGCAAAGGCGCCGCTTCTCGAACGCGGAAAGCCGTTTGATCTGCCGCTCCCGCCGGAGCGCCCTCCCCTTCGAACCGCACCGTTCCCGGTACACGATCTTCCGCGGCCGCTGGCTCCGGAAGAATTTCGCTCCGGCGCCCTTTCGGTGGTCCGCGAACCGCTTCTCCGGATCGAGCGCGATCCCCGTGTACAAAAACCTTTTCTCGGTCTCTATGATGTAGACGAACCAGGGACGACTCTTTTTTGACGGCACGGAAAGACTGTACCTGAGTCGCGGGACAGATATGGACCTGCCCTGCGATTCAGATTCAGGATTCCTCACATACGGGAAACCGCACAAAAGCTCTGCGTCGAACTTGCGGACTCGCGGGGTCGCCAATGAGGGAACTTTCGTTTACAATTATGACATGCAAAAAATTCCTTTTCATGAAAAAAATATCAATCATCTGGTTTTAAAAATGATTGTCATGACCCTATGCGTCTTGAACAATGGGAACCAATATGCAAAAATACAATGAGTTTTTCTCATAACGCCTTAACGCTCAACTTGGGAGGAATCCATTTTATGAAACGTGTTTTCTTCGGTTTTGCAGCGGCCTGCTTGATGTTCGGTGCGTTCATAGGTTGTTCCAGCTCGAGTTCCGGCGACTCCGCCGGGGGTTCCACCAACGCGCTTTCAGAGACCTATCCCAGCGACCTCGCGGTAACATCCCCGTTTGCCGCATCTTCGTCCGCAAACCAATCGCGGCTTGCGTTTCGTGCCCTGGAGGCTCCGCCAACGGACCAAATGGATGTCATGACGTTCGAAGATCGCAGAGAGGAGCTCTCCCAACGGTTGGAAGCCACCGACGTCAACACGTGCGGTTTTACGTTGGGCCTGTTTCGGCAAGCGCCTATCGTTTCCTGCTACGGTCCGGCCATCAATTTCAGCGGCCATCCGGACGGTTCCGGGTCCAGCGGCCAACTCCCGCCGTTGGATCTCGGCATTTGGGATGAGAACGAGGGTTCGACGGGCGAGGCTTGTATCTCCGCCAAAGTGAACTCCCTGGTCGCCTCCACGCAGGCGCAGGTGGACACCGCCACCAACCTCATCACCGCCATGCTTTGCATCGCCAACGTCAACGGGTCGGATGCGCTGCCCGCCGCGGGGGAAACCAAGGATTATCTGACCGACATTGCCGGCGCCGATCTCCCGTTCGAGGTTACGACAGCGACGGTTGAACGGCTGGAGGATTCCAGCGACGGCAAGCCCGTGTATCAGACCACCATCATAGGGAGTTCCTCGTTCGACACCCGGGAGATCACAGCGGAGATCCATCTCAGGCACATTCCCGTAGAAGCGGACAACAGCGCGTACCGGGGGAGGTTGTGGTACACGATCTCGGGCGACGTGGGCCAGGGAGGCAATTGTGGCCAGGGCGGTCCGAAGCTCTTTGCCGTATCGATCCTCTATTCCAAAACGACCGCGGGGATCCTGAGCTACCGCATGCAGCGGGCGCAGTACTGCAGCGACACCGCCGCTCAACCGTTCGCGGCCGACTTCAGCCTGGATGGGGCCAATAAGTCGCCCGGAGAAGGTGGAGACGGCGTCGGATGGTCGGGGGATTACAACGACGCCACGTTCGAGATCAATGTGGAGAACGGAACCGGCAGGTTCGCGTACGCCTGGCAGGCGGGTCCCAACGACGGGAATACGCGCGCGTTCATCGCGGAGTTGACGGCGGGGGACGACGGCACGATCTCGGGTTGCGGATACTTCGGCTACGGTCCCGACGCGGCGAGCGCCGACATCGGGGAGATTTCAGGCATGATCTGCAACTGGGCCGGCCCCGGAAACTCCCACAATCCGATGACGGCCAAGGTGCAACGTCAGTGCGTCACGCGTAATGCCGATGGGAAATTTGTTTCGGACTCCGATTTGTTGGGCATCACGTACGCGCCCGCCAACTCGTGCGATTCGGCGGGAGGGGACTTCGTCTTCGACGGGATCAGCGGTGCGGTCACCAACAACCTGGTGGACATCGGCGTCATGCAGGCGGACGTCAGCGTTCCGGACAGACCTCCGGGCCTCTGACCGGCCGCTTCCCCGCGGCTATTCCTGAGGAACCCCCGGCCACGTGGCTTGTGGGCGGGGCTAGGATTGGGCGGGACGCTCGTCCCGCCCGTTTCAAGGAATTTCGGGGACAGATATGGACCTGCCCGGCGATTCCGGATTCCGGCGGGAAGGTCAGGGGGACACCACACCCATTTTCTCAACCGCCATGGGCGCGGATGAAAATCGGTCACTTGACCGAATTTCGGCGCTTTCGCGTCTTTCTTATCTAAATGATTCCCACGACTTAGGAATGGCACACGACTGGCAGTAGTTCCCCCCGTACAGGCGCATCGTCCCAAGGAATCATCCGGCGTTTCTGCAAACCGAAACACTCTCGGATGTTGACATATTTATAAATTTATGAATTAATGAATATCGAGAGGAACGCCCGGTGATCCTCTCCGGGATTCCCCCGCGAAAGGAACTCCTCTTTATGGGGAATTCGCGTGAGGTTCTTCGCGGGTTTCCGAAAGTCGCGCGGAAGGCTCTCGGAGATGAACTGAGCACCCTCCAGATGGGTTTCATCCCGAGGCACTATCGCCCCCTCCCCTCCATCGGGCCCGGGGTATATGAGCTTCGCCATCAGGATGAGCGGGCCTGGTATCGCGTGGCGTATCTCATGAGAATGAAAGGAAGAATCTTTGTGCTTCACGTGTTTGAGAAGGAGACCGGCAAGACGAGCAAAAGGGATCTTCGGACCCTTGCTCTCCGCTTGAAAGAAGCAATGGCACACACCCGAAGGGAGCGGAACACATGAAGAAAGGAAATCGGTTGGATCAGGAATTTCATGGAATGGAGTTCAGAACGACAGGGAGCGCTTACGAAGCCCTTGGTTTCTCTCCCGAAGAGGCGGCCGTATTGGAGGCCAAGAACTTTCTCTGGCATGCGATCCGTCAACGAATTCAGGAAAAGAAGCTTTCAACCGTTCAATTGTGCAAATTCCTGGAGATTCAGCCCTCTCAAGCGAGTGACTTAAGAACGAGAAAGATCGAGAAGATGAGCCTCGATAAAATGGTCAAATATGCGAGGAGGCTCGGCCTAGCTCTGCGCCTTCAGCTACGGTCTGCAGACCATCACAAGCGGGCTGCCTGAATAGAATCCGCCTGACCTTTGGATGGGATTCTTAGCCCGGTCGAAAGCACCACCGCAGTTCTCAATCGGATTCAGTCGTGTGTCCCGCGATTCTGCGGCATGGCCAGGTGATTCTTGAAGTTATTTAATATATCTACCTGTTATCACACATCTATTAGCATGATTTATCTATCCTCTTATATGATATAATTACTTCGTGTTACATGAATTGCTGACTGAGCCGCAGAGGCGGCTTTTGGAAGTTCTCTCGGACACGAACGGGCCGGTTTCAGTGCTCGGCCTGGCCCAACTCACCCAGGTTCCCTATTCCACGACCCACCTAACGCTTCGCAAGCTTAAGAAACTTGGGCTGGTTACATCACAGCCACAATCAAGAAGGCTCGACTACGACCTGAATCGAACGGACGCCTATGCGCGGGCATTCATGGAGCTTTTTCTGAGCGGATTTCCTGCACAAAAACGACCGGACTTGGCCAGCGGCAAGAACGTCACGGACAAGGATGTTCTATGGAACTTGGCCGGCCTTGGGGCTCCCCTTGTCGTTGACGAACATCCGCGAAAGACGCTTGCGCCGGAACAGACCTTCGCGTTTGCTCTCGATGTAGCTCACAGGAACCCGACGGCGGCTCGGGCCCTCCCTGTCGCCTTTGCCAAGAGCCTATCCCGTCTGAACTATCCCCTCCTCCGCTATTTGAGCCGGGAGCGAAAGCAAACCCGCACACTCGGTTTCTACCTCGAGCTGACCGGCGTCCTTTCACACAAAAGCCGGTTCAAAAAGCTGGCGGCGGAGTTTCAGGACCGGAGAGTCAAGCGCCAGGAACCGTTCTTCGAAGTATCTACGTCAAAGTACGCGCAAGCCCTGGCCCACAAGAGAACCCCCCGACTGGCCCGAAAATGGCATTTCTTGATGAACCTGGATATGGACGATTTCCGTTCCCTGTTTGAGAAGTTTTACAAGACTGATGCAAAGATTCACGCCACGGGAAATTGAACGTTTCTTAAAAGCTGTCGATCGCAGCCTTGCGCGACGTTTCGATCTCGTTGTTATCGGCGGAGCCGCCGTCGCCCTCGCCTACCACGCAACGAACCGAACCGTGGACATCGATACCGTCGGTCGGATCGATCAGATCGCATCGGCGTTCAAGACCGCAACAAAGGATACGGGGCTCAATATTCCCGTAGGGCCGGCGAAGGTGTTCGATGGTCCGTATCATTACAGAATCGGGGGACACCACACGCATTCTCTTAGCCGCCATGGGCGCTGGTCCGATTCAGTTGCTTGATCAAATCATGGCAAGAACCTGAAGATCTGAGCGTTGGCGAAATTGGTGTCGGTACACCTGGAGACAGGCCACAGAGGCCGCCGAACTAATTGGTATGGTGTCCCCAGATTCCAGATTCCCCATGAAATCCGCACAGGACGAAAATTGATGCTCAAGCGCCCCGGACGCAAGCCTTCAGGGCGGCGGCGCTAATTGGTGTGGTGTCCCCCGAATTCCGAAAGCCCCGCCCTTGTTCCTAATCGGATTCAGTCGAGTCCCGCGATTCGATTCTCCGCGATTCCAGATTCCGATTCCGTGCCTTGACGCGGCGCGCATGACTGGGTAATAGGAGCTGTTCGTTCGATCGGAGGCCGGTATGAAAGCGATTCGCGTTCCAACCTTCCCCAGAATTTCGTTCTTTAGGGAGTCCATTTTCGTCGCGCTCATGTCTTTCTTGGTTTCCGGTGGCGTTTGGGCTCAACCGGAGAATCCCCCTCCGGACCCGTCGACCGGACTCAAGGTCATTCACGTCGCTCCTCCACGGGATACGACTTTTGCGCCCACCGTCCAGGATTCCATCCCGGTTCCGGAAGTGGCGAATCCGATTCCCGCTCTCCCGGATACGAATCTCGTGAGACCCCCGGTGGAGCCTCCGACGACCGGACCGCAGCTTCTTTGCACCGTGGGATATGAGCTCGCGAACCTGCCGGGGCGGATACGTATCGCACACGCCCGGCGCTGGGATGAAGATCGAGCGGACTATGCCGAATCAGAGGAACTCGCGGACAACAACATCGCGGTAAATCTGTCCGGGCCCCCTTCCGACGCTCCAAAACCGGTTTTCTATTCCGTCCTTCCTCCCGCCTCACTTCCCGGAAATCCGATCGACATCTTCATTCTGCCGGTCGCGCCGAAGACTTTGGCCCCGACCCAAACCAAGTGGATGGCGCCGGCGGTGAACATTCGGATCGGGCACGTGAAGGAGTTGGACACTGGTGGTCTTCCGATCTACGCGATTGAGGACCGGGTCCGTTCCTTCGAGAGCAGTTCATTCACCAGTACCGTTTATTCCGCTGCCACGTTCGTCGAGATCGACACGACCCTCTCGAACCGCGTCCAAGTCAATCTCTACTCGCTCAATGCGAAGCTGAGCAGAATTCAGGTGACTTGCCGGATCCAGTGAAGGGGAACAGGGGGAATTGCGGGACGCAACCATGAAGTGGCCCCGGGGAATCCCCAGGTTGCAATTATTTCATAGCGGTCTGCCGGAAGTTAAGCACCCCCCCACCGCAGTTAATATCTAACTAGCTGTTTTAATGAGATAATGTTCGTGTTTTCGGCGGTTCATCTGGTATGGCAATTGCTTGTGTGTAGAGGTGTCTACAAGGGAGTTCAATATGAAAACAAGGCTTGTTTTGATCGTTCTTTTCTTGGCTTTACTCCCGCTAAGAATTTACGGCCAGGCGATCATCGCGGATCACAACGCCGTCAGTGAGTTTAATCAAATTCCCGCCAACTACATTGAACAGGCCAAGAACGCTTACAGAATTCTTTACGGCCACACCTCACACGGAAGCCAGATAACAAGTGGAATGAGTGTGCTGATGTCCTCGAATAATCTCTACCGGTATCATAGGGACTCTTCGGTCATCCCCGGCTCTCTCTCTTATGTGGAGACAAGTCCGGATGCGGGTTA
>JAZDIZ010000171.1:0-15493 GCA_043804515.1 Pseudomonadota bacterium
GCACCACCGGCGGCGGTCCGTCGTCGCCTCCTCCCGGCGGCTGCGGGAAATGAATCTCATAATAATTCCAGGCGTCGGGACCAACGGTCATCCCGAGATTGGCGCTTTCCAAGGCCTTGATGAAGCAGACGAACGATTCAACTTCCTGGCCGTCCTGGAAGAGCTGCTTCTTGATCGTGTATCCCTCGCACGCGGCGCGGGAAAACCCTCCCACTTGGCCGGGCCGGTCGGAATAGGAGCGCATCCCTCGGGTGAGAGTCAGTCCCCCTACGGCCTCTGCGTTCAAGGTGTAGTCATAATCCGACGCGTTCAGGCTGGGCACGTCGCTCAGTTCGTTCAGTTGGGGCGTGGTGGAAGTGGAACTGGATCCGCTACATGCGAAGGCCATCACAAGCAGTCCGGCGGTCAGCATGCTTGCGAATAACGGCTTGGATCGAAGCATTGTTCTTTGTCCTTTCTCTGAGGTTTGGGGGGGCTATGAAACGTCGCCCCTTTTCGAAACATCACAATTATGCCACAACGGTTCCTTATATTGAAGACGCAAGGCGCCATTGTTTTTGTGCCAAATTGCACCATGTTACGAAGCTTTACGCTTAAATATGCGCACCAGTTCTGTAAAGTGGAAACTAAAGTTTCATTGTTTCTGCGGCTGCTCTCGGTAGAAGCCAATCTAGGGGGGAGTGAAAGCTCGGAAACCCCGGGAGTGGGGTCAAGGATGAAGCGGCCGGTCTGTCAAGGGCAAGGATAAGCCTTTAAAGAACGCGGAGCGTTCTTTCTGTCGAAGGCAAGGTGCGAGTTCTTCATCGAGATGCTTCAAACGAGGATTCGCGCTCACTTCGGCGCATGAGGGATAGTGCGGGTGTTGTGTCGCATTCAGGTTGGCGCGGTCTCCTTGAGGAGCCTTCACTGACCCCACCGCGATCACAACGGCCGGAAATCGGGGGACACCATATCAATTAGCGCGGGCGCACTGATGGCTTGCGTCCTGGGCATTTGAGCATCAATGTTCGTCCTGTGCGTATCTCAAAGGTCTCTGACGAATGAGTCAGATGCCAACGGACGCCTCGTCCCTTCATGTCGGTGGGGAGTCTCCGGTTCCGGGTCCGTCAAGGAGGGTCTCTGTGGACCCTATTCGATTTGGTCAACCGATCGGTTTTCGTCCGCTGATCTTCCTCCCTGAGACGTACCCTGCCTTTGTTGACTTTTAAGGAAGGAATCAAATCGTGTGACGGAGCTTGGATCGACGCGCTTCTTTTCGGAGGCAACAAAGTAATTGACCAGGTCGAATTCCGAACGACCCTGCATCGCATACGCTCTCACCCACTCGTCAAACGTCGGCTTCGCATCGTGGATCCAAGGAGAAAGTTCCCCCACGAACCGATATCTGGCCTTCATCGAATATCGAGGGGAAGCGACCAATGCGCTGAACGCCTCTTGTCGCATCTTAACGATCATTTGCTCGGTCCCGTCGTAGGTCTCGAACGCTTTCGTCTGTAATGCACCCTCCGAATCGACAAGGAGGCCGAATCCGTCGATCCACAGATGGGCGTAGTCAAGATAGTCCTGCACATTGAAGGGACGGTATTCGGGATTCATCCCTTCCAAGATAAGAGCAAAGAGTCTCGGAAGCGTTTTCCCCAAATATTGAAGAATCCAATCTTTTGGAACGACAAAGGCGACATACTTCTCGTCGCGTTTCTCAATCAGAGGAAGAATCTTTACGCGGATTCCGGCTCCCTGCAGAATCCGTTCCTGAGCAAACGGCCCTTCTTCCTCCATTACGCCGACTTCGCTTGTATCTCCTCGCAATCGCGGCTCATCGCACGCTTTTTGCGTGATCTCGAATCCCTTCAGGGCTCCGTTCCACGCCTTCACGAAGGCATCTTCGGGTGAGGCGGCTCCAAAGACTCTCTTCAGTTTCCTAAAGTTCTCCTCTGAAAGTTTGGCTCTCGCGGCGTCCATCATGCTTCGCCCCGTGTCCCTTAAACCTTTCTGAAATTCGCGGAAGGCTGTCTGGGCTTCATTGGTTTGGCCGGTTGCCCACACACCGCAGGCCTTCCGAAGGCTTTCTTCAACCGGCGATTCCATCAGGGGTTCGCGATTCGCGCCCAACTGGAGTGAAGCGTTCAGGCTCTTTTCACTGGGAAAGACCCAATCCTGAGCGGAGGCTCCCGTAGGGGCAGCCAGCAGCGCGAGAAGGAGGAGCCACATCGCAGCGGTTTCATAGATCAATTAACGCGACACGTCAACATGGTTTTACTTGAATCCAGGCGTGGCTTGTACTATTTGCCGCCTTGAGTCATGGGCGGCTGGAAACACCAGACTCACTTGTTCCAGAGCTCCCTGGGGAGGCTGGAAAGAGTTCGAGTCGTTCAATCGCTGGTTCTGCTGGCGATTCTCTTCTGTGGTTCCAACTCCTATTCCCAGACCGAAAAAGCGGGGACGACTCTCGGCACGGTTGAGTCGTTCTTCGGAGCTTATACCAAGAGGATTCCCATCGAAGTGCCCGCGTTCCACGGAATCGAGCCCCAATTGGAATTGTCCTATAACTCCTTGGGCGGGAACGGTCTCGTGGGAGTCGGTTGGGAACTGGCCGGTTTCAGCGCGATCGCGCGGGTGGGTCGAAGCAAAGGCGCCCCCAGATATGACTTCACGGATGAATTCACTCTGGACGGAGACGAGCTGACGGAATGTCCGAGTGGATCGGTAAGTCCCGCCTGCCGGTACACGGATGGAACGACCAGCGGGGTTTATTACGCAACGAAGTTGGAGACATACCAGCGCATCAAGTTCGACACAACGAACAATCATTGGACCGTATGGAAGACCGACGGCACGCGAATGGAATTCTCGCCCGTCTTTGCCGTGGGAGGCGGGTTCTATAAGACGCTGCGCTGGGGCCTGAATCAGGTCCTGGACGTCAGCGGCAACGCGGTCAATTACAGTTGGTGGTGCGAGTCGGGCCTGGATTGCTATCCCGATCAGGTTTCCTACAACGGAGTCACGCTCACGTTTTACCGGGACTTGCGTCCGGACATCATGAGTTTCGCGATCACCGAGGGATTGGGGAGGACCAACTATCGATTGAAGAGCGTCAAAGTGGAAGTCAACGCCACCGGGGCTCCTTCGCTCCTGCGGGCTTATAAACTGACGTATAAGACAACCTCTCCGCGCGCGACGAACCGTAGTCTGTTGGCTTCCGTTCAGACGTTCGGCCGGGCCGCCACGGTGGACCCTGACGGAAACATTTCCGGGCCTTCGGTTTCCGATCTTGTCTTGCCGGCCACCACGTTCGAATACACGGGAGAGACGCTCCCCTCACTCGCGTCTTCGGTCTCTTCGGGTCTGACGGGAGCTTACTCGTGCGGGACTTTTACTGCTCCGGTCTATCCGTTGGATATCAATGGGGACGGCTGTACCGATTTCCTGGCGACGGATCATTACTCCAGGACGTACTCTCAGATGTCCAATTGCGACGGAACGTTCAGCGTTCAACCTTTTCCGATGACGGCGAATGAAGGCTGGTGGCGATTCGGCGATTTCAACGGCGACGGGCGAACCGATGTGGCGACGATCATAGCGGACGCCTTCGATCCGAGCGGATTCAATTACGCACACATTCGAATTTACATTTCCAACGGAGACAATACCTACCGCGCTCCCTATGACTTTTACCCGGCTAATTTCGCTCTGGCGTCCGTGGAACCCTATGCGTTGGACGGGGACCTCAAGAGAGTGCAGGTGGGCGACTTCGACGGCGACGGCACGGATGATATCGCGATGGTCGAGGGATGCGACATGCGGTGGATCTGCGATGTTGAAAATCCGATCTCCATCTATTTCTCCAACGGCGACAGCGCTCAGAAGGTTTTTCAAGGGTTTGCGGTTTCTCGTACCGGCCCGGTTCGAATCATCAGTTCGGATCTCATCAAGCGCTATGCCGATGTCGCCCGCATCCGTACGGGGGATTTTAATGGAGACGGAAAGACCGATTTCATCGCCATGGAAGGGTGGGATACGACGGAGAATATGTCGGTCTACCTTTCGAACGGGGACGGAACATTCACGAATCTCATACACGAAGGCCCCGCCCGACTCGTCTCTTCGTATCCTTACCAGGCGGAGTACCTGGGCTACTACGGCAGTTACGATACCGAAAGACCCATGGATCACGCTCGACTTCGATTCGGGGATTTCAACGGAGACGGAAAGACCGATCTCGCGCTGATCGAGGGATACGGGATGCTGAGCACGCCCGTTCCAATGAACATTTATCTTTCCCTCGGAGGCGGGCACTTTGCTCCGCCCGTTCAGGGACCGATACAGAAGCTCGTCCGTCACACATCAATCACGCGACCGGACCCGGACCGGATTCCGATCGCCGATTTCAACGGGGACGGGAGAACGGATATCGGGAGCATAAAGTCGGGAAGCCCTTACGCAGTCGACATCTATTTGGCTCAAGGAAACTCCAGTACGGACTTGAGTTTCGGCCAGCTCGTCGCGGGCCCCGCTTCATTTGATCCTTGGTGCGCGTTCGTAGGGGATTTCAATGGAGATCTCAAAACGGACATCGCCCGAGAGCCCGATGGACCCGGAATTCTGCTCCATATTTCGACCGGGGAATCCCCCGACCTGCTCCGTGAGATGAAAAACGGTTATGGCGCCGTGGAAAGCGTTTCGTATCTCCCCTCAAGTCATTCGGATCACACGATCAACATGCCGATCGTTCAGACCGTCTCGTCCGTGACGGTGAACCCGGGCGGGGGCCAGGCTTCCGGAACCGTCGACTACGTCTACCATCAAGGGAAGTATGAGAAGAAGGTTCGACGTTTTCTGGGCTTCGCTTGGATCGATAAGTACCTCCCTCAAATCGCGGGCGAATCGGTACGACCGATCGAACGCATGTATTTCACCCAGGACGCCCGCAGCCGCGGCGTTCCGACCCAAATCGTGCGCTGCGATGGTGCCGGGGGGATGATCAACCAGTTATTTAATACCGTCGCCATCACGGGCGGCGTCGCTCCCTTTTTCACGCGGATCACGGCGACCAATGAATATTCGTACGCTTCGGGAGGAGCCGTGGCGTGCGGTGCGCTTCCGGCTTCGGTTGCGAACAATTTGAAACGCCGCGTAGCGAAGTCCTTCTTCTACGACTACGACGGAAATCTCGCGCGGGAGATCAATTTCGGGGATTTGACCGTCAGCGGGGACGAAAAAACGATCGAAGCGCAATATTTCCCGAATACCCAAGACTACATTCTTCGCCTTCCCGCGGCCATACGGACGTATCAAGGGGTCGATACTCAAGGACAGAAGTTGGCGGAATCGCTTCTTCACTATGACTACCAATCCGACTGGCAATCGCCCCCCGTAAAGGGGCTCCTCACGAAGACGGAGCGGTGGTTATCTCAGATCAGTCAGCCCACGACGGCGGTCACAACGTCACCGGATTCCGAAGAAGCGTCGGGCTGGGTCAATCAGGTCCTCCAATGGATTGCCAACGTTTGGTCGTCTCTCATGAACCCGCGCCAGCTTCTCTCGGGTATCGCCGGAGCCGTTACCGGCGATACGTATGTCGAGCTGAAAAAGGGATATGACCCGGCAAACGGAAACCTCCTCTGGGAAGAGAATGAGGAGCATGAGCGGACCACGTATACCTATGATCGGACGTTACAGATGTTCATCGAGCGGACGATCAATCCGCTCCATCAAGTCACTCGAAATGTCTGGGATCTGGTTTGTGGGCTTCCGACGGATCAGTACGATTTGAACGACCAGCTCACGCATAATGCGTACGACAATCTGTGCCGAATCAAAACCGTCCAAAAACAATTGGGATATCAAGAAGAATACAATTACTGCACCCCGGGTTCCGTCACCAATCCCTGTGAAGATCCCCTCAATCATTACGTAGAGCACATCCTCCCCGCGGCGAATGTCAGCGGGAATTTGTGGAAGAGGGAATATCAGGACGGCTTTAGGAGGGCGTGGAAGACCACGGCGAAGGGGCCGGCTTCGGCCCCGATCGTGGAAGTCGTGCACCATGATGCCAGGGGCAATGTGGCGGACCGGAGTCATCCCTATTACGAGGGAGACGCCACCTACTTCACGCAATATCAATATGACGCACTGGGGAGGCAAACGAAGGTTACTCATCCGGGTAGTACCGGATTCGTCACAAGGACTTACGCCGCCACAACGACCACGACAACGGATGAACTCTCGCACCCAACTCGCGAGACAACCGATGCCTACGGTCGAAGGGTCAAGGTTGAAAAATGGCACAACGGAGCTTTTCGAATCACGGCCGAGTCCGGATATGACCTGCTGGGGAATCTGACCTCGGTCAAGGACGCGGATGGGAATCTGGAGACCTATTGGTACGATACGCTGAACCGACGCGTGGAGCTGGATTCACCCAACGTCGGCACGCATCTATATACGTATGATAACGCCGGGAGAAAGATCACCGAGACGGACGCTCTGAGTCAGGTGACGCGCTACGATTACGATGATTTGGGAAGGGTCGTGACGAAGACGTCACGGTACGGGCGTCCGGACTTTCAAGTGATCACGTACGGTTACGACGAAGTAAGGCCCGGTTGGTTCAACATCGGTCGGCGGACGTCGATGACCGACATGGATCCTTCGAACGTTCAAATCTTCAACTACGATCGCTTGGGGCGCACGACAGCGGAACTCCGAATCCTGGACGGGCTTGCCTATCCTTTCCAGCGGGGATTCGACTCGGGGGGGAGGGTGTTATGGACCCGATACCCCGACGGTGATTTTGTCGGCTCTCCTTCCTCTCCGCTTCTGTACGATAACGCCGGGAGACTCACGACGATCCCCGCCGTCGTTTATAACGCCACCTGCAACGCGGCAGGCAAAGTCACGTCGTATGTGAACCAGAACGGCACCACCACGGAGCGGCAGTATTCACCGCAGCGGCAATGGATCACGCGCATCCGAACCTATGGCGGTTCGACCTTGCAGGACCTCGATTACTACGACATCGATGCCGAAGGTAAGGTGCGCCACATGACGGATGGCGGGAACCTTCTTTCGTACGATTATGACGAACTCCATCAGCTCACGTCGGCCACATATATGGAGAACGGTGTTCCCGTCACACGCACGTATGATTACGAATTGAACGGGAATATCCGAAGCGATTCTTCGCTGGGGACGTACGTCTATCATCCCGCGGGGAGTCAACAACCGTACGCGGTTCAGACCATCGGCGGGACGGGTTATGCGTACGATTCGAACGGGAACATGTACACGCGCGGGAGCGAAACGATCGTGTACGACGGTGAGAACCGTGTGGTTCAAGTCGGAGCGGACACCATCATTTCGTACGACGCCGACGGCCGAAGGTCCAAGAAGACGTACGCCGGGAGTTGCACCCGCTACATCGGAGACAATCTGGAAATCAATCAATGCAGAATCAAGAAATACATCACGATCGGCGAGCTGCTCGTCGCCCAGCGAACGGATACAACGAATGAATGGCTGCAAACGGATCATTTGGATTCGGTACAAAGCGTTGCATCTTCGGGGGCCGGGCTCGTCCTGCAACAACGATATCGTCCCTTCGGAGACAGCTTCAGCGGGGGGGGCGGCGCGCAAAGCGCGCAAACTCTGACGGCCTCCACGTCGCGAAAGTTTGCGTCTCAACGGCAAGATGAGAACGGCCTGATCTATCTGCGGGCGCGGTATTACGACCCCTCGATCGGTCGCTTCATCAGTCCCAACCCGGTCGGACGTACGGACCATCCTGCTTCGATCAATTCGTATGCGTATGCAATGAATGATCCGATCAATCAAACGGACAACACGGGGATGGACGAATGGTGGGTGATGCTGATGGAGGCGTATTTCAAGGACTACGGAGAAAACGTAATGAATTTGGCGAGCCCGATCAATGGTAAGCACATCGAAATCGATCGCGAGTACGTCAAGGTGACCAAATCCGAGGGGAAAGGGATGACGTCGGTTTCAGCGGAACTCTCGCATAACAACGTGACCGGCGAGCCCTCCTCGAATTCCGTGGCTCTTAGGGGACGACAAGCCCTCACGAGTGAGATGGCCAAGGCGTTCGCCGAATTCGCCGGGGCCAAAATCGAGGGGTTTGCGAAGAACGCGAACGCGAGCACGGGAATTCAGGTAGGGGGGACGCGGAACTTGAACACGGGCGAGAGTTCCGAGGGAGCAGCGTGGGTATCCAATACTTCGTACGACTTTGGTCTTGCAAAAGTACAATTTGAAGTGTCCGTCCCCTTGCCGGCGAAAGCGGGTGAGGCGGCAGGCGAAGCCTCCTATTCGTCGAGCTTTTCCAGGAACGCTTTTGGAATGGATTTTTCGGCGGGCGTTGCCTACAGGGTTTCGGATTACCAGGGCCAGACGGTTTGGGAGAAGATGGAAACCGGCGTGAATCAATTCAAGCAATCGATTTCAGATGCCGTGGATAACGTGATGTATGTCGTTCAGCAGCACTTGGTCGGGGTTCCGTTCATGGGGGGATCAAACCAATGAAATCCCGGCTCTTCTTGTGCATCCTCCTGTTGGCGGCGTGCAACGGACCCGGCCAGAGTGCGAGTTCCCTTCAAAAGAATGTTCTCCCGTTCGATGGCGCCAATCCGCAGTCGGCTGAAACAGCTCAACCATTGGTACAGACCGCCGCAGCCTCGGTTTGTGGAAATCTGACCGTCGAATCGGGCGAACAGTGCGACGGCGGAATTTGCTGCGGCAGAGACTGTCAATTTCTCCCGAATACGATGCTGTGCGATTTCGCTTTGGGCACCCTCTGCTCGGGAATCAGTTCCGGCTGCTCCACAAACGCACTCGGCGTAACGTATTTTTCCTTAGCAAATACAGCAAGTTGCCGGTGATCGCGGGTCCCGTTATGGAGTGTTATAATGCGCCGCGTGAAGCTTAGGTTTCTACTCCTGGTTGCGGCGGTTCTATGGCCGGGACCCGGCTGGACCTGCCCCTCTTTGGACGCGATTACAGATCTTCAAAGTACGCCGGACCAAACGGTTCCGCTCGCATCCTCAAAGTATTTTGATCTGATTCAAGTTGCTTATTTGCGCCGGGTTCACCCCACCCAGGGGACGCCCGACACGGCTTCCAAGCGAATCCTTCGTGTCATCCAGGAACAGTGTGTCGCCGTCGCCTACAAGGGGAGATTGCAGGCGTGGACCTACTCCGATGGGGAGGACTCTTCTTCGACGTGGAGGCATCTGTTCATCAGCATGCCGTTTCGAAACGTCATTCCGTTCCGGCGTGCCCTTGAGGACGCCCTCGGTGACGAAGGATACGGACCGGAATCGTTCCGATTTGCCGTCATCTCCTCACGCGTACTTCATTTGCGGTTGGACCTGGGTTCCAAGAAACAGGTCGATCTCCCGATTTACGCGTGGGCTTTCTTCAATCCGGGCAAGACGGAATCGATCCGTCAGGCCTATTGCGCTGAATACGGAAACGCAAAACGGATGAAAATCCTGCTTTCGTCTCCCGGCTCGCCTCCGATATTCGGCCCCGTGATCGATTTTCCGCTGAGCCTCCGAAACTGCTCGTAGCGCTTCAGCGAAGGACCGTGACTCTTCTTGCTTGCTCGGCGAGCCGGCCGTCCACGAAGAGACCGATGAAATAAATTTCCGGGGGGAAGTTCCGGCCCGAATCGATTGTCCAGATGGCCTGGTGTGAACCGCTGGAATAGTTCTGGGGCGGGACGGCATTCCGTACCCGTCCGGTCACGTCGAAAAGCCTCAGACTTGCGTTGGCTGTGCTCGGGAGCGAGAAACGGACCGTCACGCTTTCACCCGGGCGTGCGGGATTGGGACTGATTCCGTCGATGTGAGGTCCGCCGCGATCCACGCTTTCCCTGTCATCGACCCCTACCGTGATCGGGGCATACATGACGAGGTCGTCCACGTACATAGGGGTGGGTGAACAGTATTCCGGGATGATCTCGAACTTCACTAGACTCACCGCACCACCGAGTGAGGGACTCGTAAACGTCGCGCTGGCCAGATCCCATGTGGGGCCGGTCGGAAGCCCGACCATTTCATAGAGAATCGCTGAAGTAGCGGCGTCCAAAATTCGAATTGAGAACGTCGAGGCGTACGGGGCCTTGTGATAGAAGCTCACGGAGTAGGTCGCGATCCCCTGATTCGCGTGGAAGATCTGCATGGCTCCTTCGTCGCCGCAATAGCTATCCTGAACGCGCATGGAGTACAGCCCGTTAAGCCGGGTGGTTGCGTCACTTTGGACCTGAGCCGCCTGTGTCTGACCGGCGAGGTTCGTCCAAAAATCGGGCGTTCCGTTCCGATCCACGTCCGACTCGAAGTCGTAATTCATGATTTCCTGGTACTGATTCGTGCCGGTGATGACCTGTTCCACGCGCACGTTCTCAATGTAGGCGAGGAGCGAGCCGCTGTCGGACGGACTCGTGCTCTCATACCTGAGCCTCAAGTCCTGAAGCGTGGCGTTTTCCAGGGGACTCAAGTCCGCGTAATAGAACTTCCAGCCTGTGCCCGGCGAGGTTCTGAGCTTCGCATCCAGCCCCACCCCGTACTGATCGAAAATGTCGGTCCGGGCGCCGATCCTCCCCTGACTCGTCATGCCGTCCAAGATGAACTTCCCGTTGCCGGAGGGGGACTGGTACAGGTACATCCAGAAGCTGAGGATCGTGTTTCTCCGGATCGTCAGATTCATGTTCTGCTGGATCTTCCATTCGATACTGCTGGCACTTCCCGAGGCGTCGGTGAGCTGCGCTCTCAGCATTCGTTCCGAACTGAGGGGTGAAACGTCGTTTTCGGTGTGGACGACGCGAACCGTGGCGTTGGAGATCCCGCTCGTTCCCGCTTGAGACTCGGTCGCCTGCAGCCAGGCGGGATCTTCGATCTCGCCCCCGCCGACAAACGAGACCGGCGTGGGAAGCGGGCTCAGTTTCAGATTCGTCGCGGGATCGCCGATCAACGTGAGCTGGTCCGAGAAATCCTGGGCGCCGTCCTGGGTCCGGTACAACGCCTTCGTCCCCGAGAAGAGCCTTCCCACGTTTCGGACGCCCTGTTTGAAAAGGAGGTCGGCGAAGAGGCCGTTCATGTAATACGCTTCCAGGAGATTCTCTTTGTGCGACGGAGCGATGACGGCGATGGCCCCCCGGTTACTGGCTGAGAGGAGAAGGTCCTCCGCGAGCGTACGGTCGAAATCGCCGGCGAACCAGGTCGGGAAACTCGTGGCGCCGAACACGAGGGGCAGATAGTTCGTTCCATTCAGGGCCGTGGTGAACGTATCCCCGCTGGCTCCGGGAAATCCGGGCAAGTTGAAATTGGCCATGAAGACGAGATTATCCAGATCGGTCGTATTGCCGAGTGCGTTGACGTACCCGTACCCGGCGTTCCACTGCGCCTTGGTTTCCAACGTCGCGTTGGCCGGCCAACCGGAGGGGTAATAACTGGACGAGTATCGGGTGGTGAGGAGGCTGGGATTCCACGCGCTGAATTTGTCGGTTCGGAGCTGGTCGTTGAGTACCTTGTAGTAACTGTTGTCCCCGCCGTTATCGGCGTCGCCCACAAGCATGAGCACCTTCTGGAGCCACGCCGGGTTTCCGGTAATGGCGTCGTACGTCTGCAATTTTGTGACCGCGTTGGAGGCTTGCGTCGTCGTTCGTGCGGGAATCCGGCCCAAATGAACGATCGGCTTCTTCTGCCCTACGGGAACCGCCAACGGCCCGGCATAATAGGTGTCGTTTGCGAAATTGGATGTCCCCCTCCAAGCGTAGCCGCTGTGGGCCATCGCGCTCATTTGTGTCGGGATACGGTCCAGAGCGGGGGTCACGATATTCGCATCCCCGAAGAGCATCACGTACGTCGGAGCGATCTTCCAGCTTTGGTAGGCGCTCAGGATGAAAGCGCGGATGTTTTCTTTGAGCGTGGGTTGACCGAAAACCGAGAGCTGGGATTGGAGAAAGAGACAGCTTCGCATCGTCGAGTTGCGAAGCGTATCCAACGCCTGGGCCTGGGTGCTCAGATTGTCATCCGCGATGATGATGTAGTCGCAAGTATTGGCGGTATTCTGGGGGTCTAGTGCAAGGGCCGCTCGGATGTGCCCGGCTCCAAGAAGCGCCAGGAGGACCGATACGACGCAGGTGGGTCCAACCCGAAACATCTTCGGGTTCCGGTAGATCAATTAACGCAGCTTGTCAACTTGATTAAATCGGGGGACACCATATCAATTAGCGCGGGCGCACTGATGGCTTACGTCCGGGGCTCTTGAGCATCAATGTTCGTCCTGTGCGGATTTCAAGGTCTCTAATGAATGAATCCGCCCCCAAGGGACGTCCCGTCCGTTCGTGCCGAAGGAGGGACTTGAGGTCTCGGTCCGCCAAGGGGGTGTCTAGGAACTCTCTCCAAGCCTCGACGCGATCCAGGAGAGGTCGAACTCGTACAAGAGCGTCGTCTCTGGCGGCCAGATGAGCGCGCGCACTGCTCCACGGATAGTCTTCGGGGTTGCTCACGATTCCCGCATCCACCGGGTTGCGTTCGATGTAGCGAGCCGCTCGAAGGAGATGATCCTCATCCATAGGAAAGGACGAAAAGCGTCCCTGCCAGAAATGCCCCCGCCAATGTTTGCGGAAATGAATGTGTCTCGTGTAACGGCGATGCGTCTCCTCGATCGCCATGCGGAGTCCCATCTCCGTTTCTGGAACGGCGATCAGATGAACGTGATTTGTCATCAAACAATAAGCCCAGATCTCGACACCCCATCTGTGGCTCCATTCTGCGAGGAGTTTCATATATTTGAAGAAATCCTGCTTTCTGAAGAAGGTCTTCAGTCGTCGATTGCCGCGTTGTGTGACGTGATGGGGAATTCCGGGAATAACGACTCGCGCAAGTCTGGGCATGGGCCACGGCCTCCGTTGTGGAATGCGAAGGGAACGAATGCCAGTCGGGTGCCATCCCTAAGTTGCTGATATGAGGCGATAAAGAAAGTTGTGGGGGCAGCGGAATTCGGTCAAGTGACCGATTTTCAACCGCGCCTATGGCGGCTCAGAAAATGGGTGAGAAGGGATGAAGTGGCCGGTCCCCCTTTCGACGCGATAGCGTATAGCTTCGCAAAAAATGACGTGCTCTTAAGGCACAGAAAGGAAGAGACCGGCCATGGATCATATAGCCATCGATTTAGGGGGAATCAAGTCCCAGGTGTGTCACCGGAAGGAGACGGGAGAGATTCTCGAGGAGCGATTGATCGAAAACGGGAAGCTGGGGGCCTATTTGCAAGGGCAGCCGAGATCGCGAGTGGTGATGGAGACCTGCTCGGAGTCCTGGGCGATCGGGGATCTGGCGAGGGAAGCGGGACACGATCTGCGGATTGTGCCGGCGCATCTCATTCGTGCGCTGGGGGTGGGGTATCGAAGACTCAAGAACGACATTCGAGACGCCCGGGTCTTGAGCGAAGTCTCGACGCGAGTGGATCTGCCGTCCGTCCATCTTCGGTCGGTGCAAGCCCGGGAGATTCAGACGAAGATTCGGATGCGGTCGAGCTTGGTTTCGTCTCGGACGATGCTGATCAACAACGTTCGAGGCTGGATGCGGACCCAGACGATTCGGATTCGGACCGGAGCGGTGACGAGTTTTCCGGAGCGTCTTCGCGCCAAGGTTTCGGAGCTTCCCAGTGCGGTGGTTCGACAAGTGGAGCAGATCCAGCTGTTGACGGAGGCGATTGGGAAGGCCCACGAGGACATCGAAGAGACAGCCCAGGGGATCCCGGGAGTCGACTTGCTGCGGAGCGTTCCGGGAGTGGGGACGTTAACCGCCCTGGCGTTTCTTTCGACGGTGGATCAGATCGACCGATTCCGCAAAGCTCATCGGTTTCAATCCTACGTAGGGCTTACGCCGGGCGAGAAATCCAGTTCCGGGAAACGGCGAACCACATCCATCACGAAGGCCGGATCCTCGAGTCTTCGGTTCCATCTGGTTCAGGCGGCGTGGACGCTCTATGTCCATCGACCCCACGAGCCCCTGGTTTGCTGGGCCCAGGAGGTCGAGAAGCGCCGGGGAAGGAAGATTGCGATGGTGGCTTTGGCCCGAAAGCTGGCCGGCGTGCTGTTCGCGGTGTGGAAGACGCAGCGGCCGTATCAACCGATCCGGACCGTGGCCCAGCGTTCCTGAACACGGGGATCGCTTCCCCATCGGGGGGCGGTTCTCGTCGAGGTGCGGCGGTCGTGATCGCGGCGGGGACAGTGATGGCTCCTTCGGGAGACCTCGAGGGTGCGAATGCGACACGACAACCGCAGAGTCCCTCCTGCGCCGATAAGAGCGCGTATGGTCGTTTGAAGCACCTCGACAAACTCGACGCCCCTCACCTGACGGAGAAACGCTCCGCGTTTCTCAAAGGATCACCTTTGCCCTTGAGGAACCGGCCACTTCATGGTTGCCCCCCGATTCCACCCCGATTCCAATTGGGTGGGTGCCCCCCGATTCCCCCGATTCCCCCCGATTCCCGCAGCCTCCGATTCCCCGTTTCCTCGAGCACGAAAAAATGAGAAGGGGCGCTTGCGCGCCCCCTCCCAATGCGACTTCTTGGACCTCGGCAATCAGCGCTGGGCCTGGTCGGCCTCCTGTCGCTGCTCCTCACACATCCTCCAAATTCCGTTATCGCGCCGCTCCTTGCAGTCCATGACCGTCATGAGGGACGTCGCGTCGATGACCGTGTACTCGCCTTCGGCCGTGCAGTCCCACGAGTCGGTCCAACCGGTCTGGGCCTGGACTTCCTCAGTGGTGAGGATGGACGGCAAGCTGGCCGCCGCAACAGCCTCATAGTACGGGCTTTGCGCCGCCGGGATGATCTCGAACGTCGGCGGCGTCGTCGCATTCGAAATACCGAACGACTCGGTGTTCGTGTCGGAGAACTCGCACTTGCCATCGGCGTTTACGGAAGGCCATTCACTGGGGTCGACCGGGGCCGGACATTTGCTATCACAGAAAGCAGCTATATCGTCCGGCATGCCCCACGACTTGCACTGGTCGGCGCCCGGAGGATCGAAAATCCCGGTCGTCTGAAAGTGAACGCTGCCCACGAGGTCGCTCCCGAATTGACCCGTCATGGCGGACGAGCCGCTGAACTGTGACCTGAATGACTGAGCTCCTTCGAGCGTGTTGGTGTCCGTACCAGCGTCGGCCGTGAAGGTCACGTGCGATGTGAATGCTTGGCTCTCGCTCGAATCCTGATGGTACGCTTCGAACACCGCGCTCGAATAGTTGGCCGTGCTGCTTCCCTCGATCGTCATATTGATCCGGCCCGTTCCGCTCGAGGCTTCACCCATGTCGTTCGTGAATTGATATTGGTTGACGACGTGACCGGTATAGCCCGCGTTCGAAGCAGATATGCGGAATTCCACATCACGCGCATATCCGGCGCCCCGATCCACGCACGCGTCCATCTTGAGTTCGCCGGCGAACTTCCCGACCCGAACCTGCAC
>JAZDIZ010000172.1:0-26947 GCA_043804515.1 Pseudomonadota bacterium
GGAAGGCCTCAAGCCCCAAGGATTCAACGTGGGGATGAACCTCGGCGAGGCGGGAGGCGCCGGAATCCGGGATCATCTTCACTATCACGTCGTTCCCCGCTGGAACGGCGATACGAACTACATGCCGGTCATCGGAGAGACCAAGGTCCTTCCGGAATCCTTGGATGAGACGTACTCCCGCTTGGTCGAAGCCCTAGCCCGCCGCGTATCAGGCACCTGATCAAAAGGATTAAGGGTTAACTCTTAAACGTAGGGCCGTCCCCCCGATGCCGCGGTATGCGCACCACAGCTGAGGTTTCGCCACGGCCTCTTCCGTAGGTCGTTCGACATTAGTCAATAATTTTCGATAGTTACAACGCGCAATTCTTGATTCCAGGTGGTATGGAACTTGCTGAATCCTTTAGGAGAAGGCCGGAAAGCGGCTGGGCGACGCCCCCGCATTAGACGCCTTGCGTAAATTAACGCGAAGTGTTATACGCCGGCCCAGAACAGATTAGGCGAGGCATATTATGAAGTTGAATATACTTACCGGTCTCTTTCTCGCGTTTGCGGCTTCGGTCGCTTTCGCCCAACCCCCGGAGGAGGTTCCTCCCCCGCCCGAGGCTCCGGGCACCGAGGTAATCACCCCGCTGGCTCCTGCGCTCGAACCGGTGGCCGCCCCGGCGCTTGCCCCGATTCCCGTGGCCGAACCGGTGGCCCCGGCTCCGGCGAAGCCTGTCGAGGATCAACGAATCAAGGGGTTAACCCTCTCTCCCGCAGTGGGTTTCTTTCCCTTTGGCTACGACACCATCGATATCACCGGTGATCCTGAAGGCGCCCGGTACTTCTTCGAGCTCGCTCCTCAAGTCAGTATGACCACCTCTTTTAAGACGGACTCGGACAAGACAATCGATTTCTCCGGAAGTTATGAGTTCGATTGGCGCGAATACTACAACAAGGCCACAACCCGACGTGACTTCCTGAACGAAGTCGTCGTCAGCGCGTCCGTTAAGTGGAATCCCTTGATCTCGACGAGCGCCAATTTGCTCTTCGATTATTTTTTCAAGAGCGGGACGGACGAGAGCGCCGACAACAATATTTACGTGCAGTCCGACCCGGCCCTGAAGTTCACGGTCAACGATCAACTCAACTTCAAGCTCGGCTATCAACTGGCGTATGTGAATCTCATCGACAAGGAAGTCTCAGCAAGCGGCCTGGATCAAGCTTCGGATGCTCCTTCGGACCTGGATGAGATCGAGCGCGGAAGCTACACGTCCACGGCCACAGGGTTCGACAATTGGACCGCGCCTTCGCAAGACTTGTTTCCTGGTTCGGCGACCACGGCCGCGCCGCAAGCCTCCCATTCCCAGGGTATGCTCTATAACCGATTGGTCCTCGGCACGGGCTACACGCCGATCAAGGGAACGACGCTGGGTTTCGACTACCGGTATGGGTTTCTCTCGGTCAGCAACAACGACAACGAAGAACTGAAATGGGAACATTATTTTATCCCGAAGATCACCCAGGCTCTGCCTTGGGCGGGGGGCACGATCGCCCTCACCGACGAACTTCGACTCCGCAAGTACAAATTCAGAACCGCCGCCTCGGATCCTTCGGCGCTTCGTCAGAAGTTCCGAAATCGCATTACGCTTGCGATCGATCAGGACATCAACTCTTATATGGCCTTCGCGGCTTGGTATCGCTTCGAGCTGGGCGGATCGAACGACGATAACTACGACCAGCTCGAAAAATACAACAAGGCATATATGGGGATCGTCTTTAAGTTTTAAGGAGCGCGATGATGAATACATCAAAATTGAGGACCGCGGGTTTGATCGGGCTCGCCCTTCTGACGGGAGCCTGTGCCCAGCTCAAGAACAAGCCGTCCGCCAAAGTCTCAACGGAACATCTCATGATTTCCGGCGGGGACTGCACTCCCCCTCCGGCCTGGGATCTTTCCGGAAAAGACGATGTTCGCGGCATGATCAGCGCCCAAATCGTCACGAACTACCCGCGCAACGGGGCCGTAAATGTAAGCGCGAAGGCCGTCGTGACCGCCGAGGTCGCCAAGGTCAATCCCAGAAGTCTGATCGGGGAGAGCGACCGGAGCCGGCAGGCTCTTGCCAAAATGAAGACCAAGGATTTCGGTCCCTCGCTGGCGATGTATCTTTCGCAGAGGCCCGTGACCGTTGAGGGGTATCACAAGCTCACGAGCGCGCAGGGGCGCCTCATCAGGCTTCAACAGGATCAGAGCGTCATGAAATCCGCCGTGGACTCGAAACCGATACGGGTTACCCTGCTCAAGGGATCGCACGGGGAGTATGTTTCCGCGGCCGCGCTTGAAAATATGGCAGGAACCGTGCAGAGCGCCACAGGAGAAGCCCCGGCGGAAGGACAGGCTCAAATCACGGCGTCCGGTGCGCGATCCGTCCGCTCATTCATCGTGGCGGGTTCCTCGGACACGGACATGTCCCAGGCCATATCGGTGCCCGCCAGCCCCGAGCCCGCCGGTGGTTCCGTGCCCAGCCCTGACGTCGTATCTGGAACGGACATCGAGCTTCCGGTGGCACCCGATCCGGACGTTCCCTCAGGCGTGACTCCTTTCCTGGTGGCCTATTTCCAGGACCGCGCGACGCGAACTCACAAGGCCGTTTGCGTATCGGACAAGACGACGGACACGATTAAGATCCCGACATCCTGGAAAGACGCCAAAGACAAGGAACAGAATATCATCGAGGGCATGCAGGAATTGGCCGTTTTCCGGGGATACCTCACGACTACGGCCATGGATGACGATGCCAAGGGAAACCTGTACGTCGAAACCCGCGCCGGGTATCTCACGTACCTCGAAATCAAACCCAAGCCCAAAGAATCGAAATAATTTCAGCGGGTTAGAACCGGACCCCGTCGTTTCTGCGCCTTGACACGCCGGAGGCGGTCTATATATTGCCTCGCTCTTTATGATCGTCCGACTCCGCAGCATACCCCAGGAGGGGATGGACCTGTCGTTCGTAATCCCGCCCGACCAGGTGAGAAACGGATTCCCGGAGGATGACGAGACGAGGGAGTATTTCGCCCAGGAGGTTTCCTGCCAGGTCCACCTGGACCTGAACCGCAAAGATGTCTTTCTTACGGGGAACGCCGGGACTTCCATGCACCCGGTATGCGCTCGCTGCGGCGAGGCGTACGAGAGCACCCTGAGCGTGGAACTGGAGCTCACGTGCAGCCCCGCCGCGAAAGTCCCCCACGGAGCCGACGTGATCCAGGAATCGGACGAGGGCGTCATCTTCTACCGGAAGGACGCGCTGGATCTATCCGAAATCGTCCGCGAGCAGCTTTTGCTTTCGCTTCCCATAAGGTATTTGTGCGACCCCGACTGCAAGGGGCTCTGCCTCCATTGCGGTGCCAACTTGAACGAAGGGCAACATGACTGTAAAAAGCATGCGCCCGTGAATTAAAGGAGTGTTCCGATGCCGGCCCCAAAACGAAAAGTGTCCCGAAAACGCCGCGACCAAGGGCGAGCTCATAAGAAATATGTGGTCCCCCAACACATCCGGACGTGTCCCCAGTGCGGAGAACCCACGCAACAGCACCGTGTGTGCGTCAAGTGCGGTTATTTCCGCGGGAAAGAAATCATCGAGATCCCCCTGGAGTAAGCCATGGAAAATCCAAATCGCCGTGTAGCGGTCGTTACGGGGGCTTCCCGGGGCATCGGCCGCGCCATCGCTCTGGCGCTCGCAGGGCCCGACATCTTCGTCTACGTGAACGACCGGCCGACGCCGGAGGAAACCGAGTTGGCCAAGAAGGTGGTGGCCGAGATCCGGGCCAAAGGGGCGCAAGCCCAGGAACTCATGTTCGACATCACGAACACCGAAGCCGTGGATCAGGCGTTCGATACCATCGCCAAGGAGCAGGGCGGCGTCGACGTCCTCGTGAACAACGCGGGGATCGCGATCGACAACCTTGTTTTGCGGATCAAGGAATCGGATTGGCAAAAGGTGATCGACGTGAATCTCAAGGGCGCCTTTTTCTGCACGAAGGCGGCGCTCAAAACGATGATGCGGCGCCAGAACCACGGCCGGATCGTTTCGATTTCGTCCGTCGTGGGCCAAATGGGCAACGCGGGACAGTCCGTCTATGCGGCCTCCAAAGCGGGACTGATCGGGATCACGAAATCCGTGGCCCGGGAGGTAGCAGCCCGGAAGATCACGGTTAACGCCGTGGCCCCCGGTTTTGTCCGCACGGCGATGACAGATCGCTTGACGGATGAGCAGAAGGAGGCTTTCTTAAAGGCCGTTCCTTTGGGACGGTGGGCCGAGCCCGAAGAAGTGGCCCACGTGGTTTGTTTTTTGGTTTCCGAGAAGGCCTCGTATATCACGGGGCAAGTGATCGCCGTGAACGGCGGTTTGTATCTTTAAAGGGAGGTAAATGATGTCCGTTGACAACAAAGTGAAAGAGATCATCGCCGAGCAACTGAATGTCGAAATAGCTCAACTCGAATCCTCCAAGTCGTTCCTTAACGATCTCGGCGCGGACTCTCTGGATATCGTCGAACTCGTGATGGCCATGGAAGAGGAGTTCGACATCGAAATCCCCGACGAGGATGCGGAGAAGATCCAGACCGTCGGCGACGCGATCAAGTACATTTCCGAGCACACATAAATCCCTCCGCGAAGGAGTCTCATGCCTAGGGACCGACAACGCCGCGTAGTGGTGACAGGCCTGGGTCTTGTCACCCCCATCGGAATTGGAATCGAGGACAACTGGAATTCGCTCATGGAAGGGCGTTCCGGGGTGGGCCTGATCACCCGATTCGACACGACCGATTACGCCGTGAAGATCGCCGCGGAGGTGAAGAACTTCAACGCGGAATCGTTCATCGACAAAAAAGACCTGAAGCAGATGGATCTCTTCATCCATTATGCCGTAGCGGCGGGGAAGATGGCCTACAAGGACTCCGGTCTCGAAATCAACGAGAAGAACGCGGAGCGCGTGGGCGTGTTGGTCGGAGCGGGCTTGGGGGGGTTGCCCGAGATCGAGGCGACGCACAAGGACCTTCTGGAAAAAGGCCCCAAGCGCGTGTCCCCCTTCTTCATCCCGAGGTTGATCGCGAACCTGGCTCCCGGCCAAATCTCGATCGCCCTGGGGGCGAAAGGCCCCAATTCCTGCACGGTGACCGCGTGCGCCACGGGAGCCCACTGCATCGGAGACGCCGCCAAGATTATCGAACGCGATGACGCCGACGCCATGATCGCCGGCGGAACGGAGGCCACGATCACGCCCCTTTGCGTCGCCGGGTTCACGTCCATGCGGGCGCTTTCCCGCCGGAACGAGGAACCCACGCGGGCCAGCCGCCCCTTCGACAAGGACAGGGACGGGTTCGTCGTGGGTGAAGGCGCCGGAATCGCCGTACTGGAGGAACTGGAGTTCGCCAAGAAACGGGGCGCCCGGATCTACGCCGAATTGGTCGGATACGGCATGTCCGGCGACGCGTACCACGTAACCGCCCCGGCTCCCGATGGGGAGGGCGCGCAGCGGTGCATGCGGGCGGCGCTTCGCGACGCCGGGTTGAACCCGGAAGACGTCGGCTACATCAACGCCCACGGAACGTCGACGGAGTACAACGACTGGTACGAGACCACGGCGGTGAAAAAAGTGTTCGGTGAACACGCCCGTAAACTCAAGATGAGTTCCACCAAGTCCATGACGGGCCACATTCTGGGTGGCGCGGGCGGCGTAGAGGCCGCGTACTCCGTGCTGGCCCTACACCGGAACGTTCTTCCCCCGACGATCAACTACGAAACCCCGGACCCCAACTGTGATTTGGATTACGTCCCGAACAAGCCCCAGGAAAGCCGCGTCCGATCGGCGATGTCCAATTCGTTCGGGTTCGGCGGTACGAACGCCACGCTCATTTTTTCAAGGCTTTCATGACCGAACCGTGGGAGCGGCCCATGCGACGGGTCGCCATCGGAAGCGACCACGCCGGATTCAAGATCAAACAGGCTCTGGTGGAACACCTTCGGTCCGAAGGAATCGAGGCCGTGGACGTCGGGACCCATTCCACGGAATCGGTGGATTTCCCCGATTTCGGAGAGCGCGTGGCCCGGATGGTTTCCCAGGGGAAGATCAAAGAGGGAATCCTGGTCTGCGGCACGGGAATCGGCATGTCGATCGTGGCGAATAAGTTTCCCGGCGTACGGGCCGCCGTCGTAACCGATTTATTCACGGCCAAATCCTCCAGGGCGCATAACGACTCCAACATTCTTTGCCTGGGCGAGCGCACCACCGACGAGGCCACGGCGAAACAGCTTCTGGACGTGTGGCTCAACGAACCGTTTGAAGGGGGCCGCCACGAGCGGCGCGTGAACAAGATCCGGGAATTGGACAAGGCGATTGTGCCGCTTCCGGAAAAGACCGAGGAACCCAAACCATGAGCCATCATCACCTGAAAAACGTCGACCCGGAGATCTTCGGGGTCATCCAGGCCGAGATACGGCGCCAATCCGACCATCTGGAAATGATCGCCTCCGAGAATTTCGTGAGCGAAGCGGTTCTGGAGGCGATGGGTTCCGTTCTGACGAACAAGTACGCCGAGGGGTATCCGGGAAAGCGTTACTACAGCGGCTGTGAGTTCGTGGACCAGGCCGAAACCCTGGCCGCCGAGCGGGCGAAAAAACTTTTCGGAGCGTTCTACGCCAACGTCCAGCCTCATTCCGGCTCGCAGGCCAACATGGGCGTTTATTTCTCCGTGTTGAAGCCCGGCGACCGGATTCTTTCTATGAACCTCGCCCACGGCGGGCATCTGACGCACGGAAGCCCCGTGAATTTTTCCGGCATTTTCTATGAAGTCGTGCCGTACGGCGTACGGCGGGAAGACGGGCGGATCGACTACGACGAGGTCGAAAGGCTGGCACAGGAGAAGAAACCCAGGATGATCGTCTGCGGCGCCAGCGCCTACCCGCGACAGATCGATTTCGCCCGGTTTCGGAAAATCGCCGACTCGGTCGGGGCGTATCTCATGGCCGACATCGCCCATCCGGCGGGCCTCGTGGCCGCCGGCCTTCACCCCAATCCGATGCCGCACTGCCATTTCGTCACGACCACGACACATAAGACCTTGCGGGGTCCCCGTGGCGGCATGGTTCTCGCGCAAGAGGAAACCTCCAAGGCCGTAGGGAAAACGATGTTTCCCGGAATCCAGGGGGGCCCTCTCTGCCACGTCATCGCGGCCAAGGCCGTGGCGTTCAAAGAGGCGCTGGAGCCGGAATTCAAAACATATTCCAAGCAGGTCATTTTGAACGCTCAGGCCCTTGCGAAATCCCTGGTCGAACGCGGCTTCATGGTGACGTCCGGCGGCACCGATACGCACCTCATGCTCGTGGATCTTCACAACAAGAACCTGACGGGAAAGGACGCGGAAATCGCCCTCGAAAAAGCCGGCGTCACCGTGAACAAGAACATGGTGCCGTTCGACGACAAATCCCCGTTCATCACCGGCGGCGTGCGGATCGGAACTCCGGCGCTCACGACGCGCGGGATGAAGGAAAAGGAAATGCTTCAGATCGGCGAATGGATCGATCGCGTGATTTCAAAATCCGCTGATGAGAACACGCTCAAGACCGTCCGCGCCGAGATCGGGAAACTCTGCGAGAAGTTTCCCATCTACCGGGACCTGCTGGTTTCATAAATCGACCGCGATTCTTCGCGGGCGAATCCGGGTACCCATGATCCGGATCCCGGAAACCGGTACCACGATGCACATAACGCGAGCAGGCTGTCGGGGCGCGCAAGTGCTGGTGCGCAGAATTTCGCCGCAAGCGCGAAGACCAGGAAAGACGCAACCTGCTGTTTTCTTGAGGAAAAAATATGCGATCTCGACGGCCTGATTGGCACCTTGGTTGCAGTATTCTCCTCCGACATGACATTCCGGCGGATCGCTTGGGGGATACCCCTGCTCGGAGCGCTTGGTTTTGGCGTCTGCCAAGCCGCCCCGGCGGTCCCGGGAATCGCTCCGGGCAAGGAGCCACCCACAATCGAACAGATCTGCGCGAAGGCCACGGCCTCCAGCCCTCCCCGTTCGGATCCGGTTCCCGTCCTCCGGCGGGCCGCAATGTTTCATCTTCTCCCGGTTCGTGCCTCGCTCCTGGGCCGGGCCCCCGCGGATGCGTTCGGTTCCTTCCCGCTCGACGGCGGCGGATACGAATCATCCACCGAGTCGACGGTGTTTCACGCCCTCGATCTTCCGCGCTCCTGCCGCACGGACACTCAAATCGCCGGGATACAGCAGATCACAATGGAACAAGCCCGAAAGGAGAGGCTGTCCACCTCCCAAATCCGGCTTCTGAGTGAAAATCTGGCCCCCGGCCTCCTTGCGGACTCTCTTCTCTCCGAACGTCTCCGGCGCGAGATCACGAACAAAAAAATCGTTCGGTTCGGCCGGATGGTCGGGGAGGCCGCCGCGCTCGGTACGGTGGGGATCGGTTCAGTCTTGGTGACCAACGTGCTGTTGCTCCCCGAAATCAAGGATCCTCTCGAGCGAAGGCTGGCTCAACTCGAGACCCAAAACCTTCTCCTGGCCCTGCATCCGAACCAATCCGCGCAGCCCCTCTCCGAGCTTCTCGTGATCGAACTCCGGACCGTTCGTCCCGACCTCGTCAAGAGCTACATGAAGACCCCGGTCGACCGGCTCGAGGGGGATTTGGACCGCGACTTCCGCAAGGCGCGCTTCATATTCGACGCTCTTCCCAATCGCGCGCGTTTCGCCCGGATGGCCGAGACCGCATATGCGTACGAGATCGCCCAAATCGGCCGGCAGAGCGCCGCGATCTGCTCGGCCCGCGAGGACCTGGCCGGTTATGACAATCTGATCTATCCGCAACTGATCCTGTCCGAAATCGATCCGCAATCGCCCGTGAGCACCGGAGATCTGTGCCGCCTGCGCGCAAAGGCTCTTGAAAAACGCGCCCGAAACAAGATGCTTCAGGTCGGCGGCACGGCGGCGCTCGCCACGGTGAGCCTCGTGTCCCTGGGTGCCGGTGGTCTCGCGGCGGCAGGTGTCGGCGGGGTCGCTCTCGCTCAGTTCGGTGTGGAGGCGGGTCTGGTGGCCACTTCCATGGGTGTGATCCTCGCCGGATTTGATTTGGTGCGGCTTCCCGGCATGGAACGGCAGGCCCTGATCGCGGGCGGGCTGTTCCAGGCGCAATTGGCCACGTACGAACAGAACAAGGAGATGGAATCCCAGCTGGCTTCGACGCTCTTCAATATGGTGATCACGGGGGTCGCGGCGCCGCTCGACGCCGCAGTGGCACTTCGCTCCTACAAGGCGCTCAAAGCCGCGAAAGCTCTTGAAGCGGCCTCGGGCGAGGCAACGGCCGGTGCGCGCGCGTTGCGTACGGCGATGACCGGTGCCGAATCCTCAGCCGACGCGTGGGACGATCTTTTCCGGAGGGCGGCCGCCTGTGGCCTGGTTCCCGCGCCATAAGCTGATCCGGGCGGTTCTGCTCGGTACGATCGTCGGTCTTTCGGCGCCTGCGCATGCGGAGGATTGCAGCCAGGTCAAGCGGGCGCTTCAACGCGCGGCCCAAGCGCTGCGGCGTGGAGACGTCCGCGCGCTCGCGGAAGCGCTGCTCCCCCAAACCGCGCTCCGGGAAGGAAAAATCGTGTCCGTCCTGCGGAGCGACGGAACCTGGAGCATCGGTGTTGTCCAAAAGATGCGGGGAAACAGGGTCCACGTGGCAACGATGAAAAATGGCTTCGTCCCCATCCATCTGGATCGGGCCGTAGACGATCTCTCCGTTTGGGACCGCACCCACATCACCAGGAAACAGAACGTTCGGGTCCTGACCGAGGATGAAGTCAGGAGGCTCCGGGAGGATCTCTTGGAGAAAAACATGATCGGCAAACCGAACCAAACGGTGCCGGTCGACATGGACTACATATTCCCGCCGAGGAAAGGCTCGCCGGCCTCCGCGGGCGCTTCCCGCGCACAGGCCGCACAAAGCGACCGGCCACCTCCCGCTCGCCCGGTGAAGGAACCGGCTGCTCCCGAACCGTCACGGCCGCTTGCCGACAACCCCGGCTGGCCCCTCATGCGCCAACACGGACTCCTGCCGAAATATCCGTTCAAGTACGGCGACGTCGAATACGAGTTCGGTGAGTTTTTCTTGGACGATCATGGCCGGCTTCTCGTTCTGGCCAAAGTCCGCACGCCATCCGGCGAAGCGTATCGGGTTTACCTTCGATCGAACTCCCATGGTCCTTTTCAATTAGCACCGGCCGTCCGTCGCGTGTTCCACACGTTTTACGATAAGGGCTTGGGGAAGAATACGATGAACCTCCCCTCCGAAGTCCAGGAATTCCTGGCCCGTCGTCTGCTTGCTCTTCCTTCCGAAGAGGGTCTTCCCGTGATCCAGCCCGAGGACCTGCGGGGGATAATCCCGTTTCCACAAAGCCCGGAGGAATTCGCAGCCTGGTATCACGGCCCGGACCACATGCGCAACACACTCGAGGAGCCCAGGCCGTTCATCGAAACGGTCGCTCCGGCGGAACCAGGCGCGTTCGCGGAAATACCCGAGGGAAAAGTGCTTCGTCCTCAATTCGTCCGGATCGCAAATGAGGGTGAGCGTCCCGATTACTCCCGCCTGGTGCGCTCGTTTAAAACACGGAGCCCGATTTCCGGAGATTTGGATGTCCTTGTTTATCACTCAAAGAATGGCACGTTGGAATACATGCTCTTCCGCGACGCTTCCGGCCACGCCTGGTTCGGGGACGTTTCCGACCTGACATCGGAGATCACGACTCACGGAGTCCGCCGCGGCCCGATCGCCTCGCAGGCGATAGTCGCTCCCCGCTACCAGTACTGGAACGGCATTCCGGAGGGATACCACGGGCCCCGCAACCCCGCAGTGGATGGCGTTTACTTCGACCAGTGGAACTACGTCCGGGAGCTTCCCGAAATCCAAGCGTTCTATGCCTCGCGGGGGCTTCCGGTCCCCCTTCCCGTTTCCGCTCATTGACGACAAGCTCGGTAACTTCGAGGCAAGCGCCAAACACCATATTGACGCCGGCGCTCACGACGCGCGGGATGAAGGAAAAGGAAATGCTTCAGATCGGCGAATGGATCGATCGCGTGATTTCAAAGCCCGCCGATGAAAGCACGCTCAAGACCGTCCGGGCCGAGATCGGGAAATTCTGCGAGAAGTTTTCGATCTATCAGAACCTTTTGATTTCGTAGGCAAAATCGAAACGCCAGCTGGCACGTGTGAAGGGCCCCGGATTTGGAATTTTCTTACTACGCAAGATTCAGGGAGCTAAGATGAAGTCACCATGTTCGGATGGATATGGAATCTCCTGCTACTTGCAGGCGTGCTGTTTCTCCTTCGCGGGCGACGTGGCCGTTCTTTCACGAAGCGATTCCAAGCGCTCCTGGATCAAGCTGTCGGCAAGAACCTGATCACGTCCGACCAACGTACCGCCCTTATCGAATGCGCCTCGGCTCAGCGGCAAGGAATCACGCTTGCGGCTTCCGCGTGGGTGGCGATTCTCGCCGGATTGTTCGTTATCGCGGGCCTGTCGCTCGTGATTTCCTACAATTGGGCCAAGATCGGGCCGCTTCCGCGTGTCGTCGCGTTTCTTCTGCTGTTTGTCGCCGTCGGCGAAGGCTATGTCCGGACGCGGAACCGCAGCCGGGCGATTCACCTCCCGCTGGAGTTTGCTTGGTTCTTCTTTCCCCTCCTCGGCATCGGTCTCTACGCGCAGACTTTTCAGCTTTCCGGCGATCCGATTAAGCCCTTCCTCGTTTGGCTCGCGCTCACGTTCCCACTGGTGTGGCTGAGTCCATACTCTTATGTCGGCATCGTGCATTTCTTGGCGCTGGTTGCCGTGCTGTTCACCGGGAATTTTACCCCCGGCATGTTGAGTCTTCTGACGCGGCAGCACGGAATCGTGACGGCGGTGGATCCCGTCGCGTGTCTTCTTACCGTCGTGATCTGGGGCATGATGATCCTTCAAACCAGGCGCTTCCTCCCTCCCACACATCGAACTCACTTGGTCGGCCTGGGAGCCATCTGGATCATGAGCCTGCTTTTCGCCCAAACCCCTTTGTACATCGACCACGCAGGCTGGCTGTTGACGGCGGGAATGGCGTTTTCCGTTCTTTGGATGCTGACCCCTCTATGGTCACGGTCGATCGAACGACCGACGGTTTCGGGCGCCGTTCCGTGGCTGGGACTCATCTACGGCATGACCTTCCTTTGGCATGCGGATAAACCTTTTCAAGGGACGCCTTCGTCGCCGGGGCTCGCAGTTACGATCTTAGCTCTGGTGGCGGCTGCGCTCGTCACATATCTCACGCCCCTGTCCCGATTGCAGGTGAGGGGCGCCTGGGCCGCGGTGACTCGTTTGTGCATCGGCGCTTCGATCGTCCTGCAGCTCCTCGCATTGGCCGATAACGTCATCATGCTTCACAGCCTTGCTATCGCGGCGAATCTTTTGTTGGCTCTGATCGCCCTCCTCCTGATGTGGCATGGAGGTAAAGTCGGCGTCACGAATCATGTAAACGTAGGTGTCGCGCTGTTGGTGCTACTCCTTATCACGAGGTTCATCGATGTGCTTGGCGACATGTTCCGAAGCGGCATCGGACTGATGGCGGCGGGCCTTCTCCTGGCTGCGCTGGCTTATGGGCTGGACCGCGGGCGGAAAAAGCTGATCGCCATGGGCAGGGAGGCCGCGCCATGAAGTGGCTTCGGTACGTTCTCTTGGCGCACGTCCTCTTTTTCGGTCTCTGGGGGGGCTACCTTCTCACATCGCACCAAGACGCATCCGTAATTTGGTTGGAGACAAGTCCGATCGATCCACGTGACTTATTGAGTGGTCATTTCGTGGCCTTACGATTCGAAAAATTGGAAAACCCGGCAGTGCAGGGATGCCTGCCGACAACTCCATCCGTTCCGCTGTTTGTCCGGCTGGAACCGAGCGCAAGGACCATTCCAACGGTGGACGGTCCGAAGGAGGCATGGATTCCCGTGGAATGCAGAATCGGATCCGTGCCGGAATCGGATACTCGGATCTGGATGCGTGGATTCCGGTCGCTACCGGGAAACCGATTGAACTACGGAATCGATCGCTTCTATGTGCCGGAGACCAGTGCTCTTAGACAGGCACGCAGCGGACAGGTTATCGCCGGAATCAGCATTAACAGGCGACGTGACGCCCGAATTACCGATCTTCTGCGCTTGAAATAGCCAGCCTAGCCACCGGCCCAGGTGGCCCAGGTATCAGGCACCTTTCAGCACTTTTCAGCAATATCCAAAAGGAAGCAGGTACCTCATGAGTGTGCTAAAGGACTCCCGGATGGCGGATGAGAGGACAGACCGCTACTTCATGCACCGCGCATTGGCGTTGGCCCGGCGGGGACTGGGCGGTACACAACCCAATCCGCTGGTGGGAGCTGTCGTTGTAAAAGACGGGAACATCGTCGGACGCGGATATCACAAGAGGGCCGGCGAGGCCCACGCCGAAGTGATCGCCTTGGACCAGGCCGGAGCAAAAGCGCGGGGAGCCACGCTCTACGTCACGCTCGAGCCGTGCAGCCACTTTGGCCGGACGCCTCCATGCGCGGACCGCGTGATCGCCAGCGGCGTAAAACGCGTTGTGATCGCGACGCCGGACCCGAATCCTGTCTCCGGCGGCGGAATCACGAAACTCCGGACAGCGGGGCTGGATCTTTCCGTCGGGTGCCGGCAAGCGCAGGCGGAGCGCCTGGCTCTGCCGTATCTTTTCGCTCTCAAACAAGGACGCCCGCTGGTTACGGCCCGAGCGGCCGTTACGCTGGACGGGAAAATCGGAGTCCGGGGCGGGAGAATTCAGATCTCGGGCCCGGCGTGTGAGAACACTCGGATGAAACTGCGCGCGGAAGCGGGCGCGATCCTCGTCGGCATTTCAACGCTTCTGAACGACGATCCTCTTCTCACCGTTCGCGGCCCATTCGCCGCCCGAAAGCCGATCCGTGCCGTCGTGGATCCGGATTTCAAAACGCCCGCTTCGAGTCGGCTCATTAACTCCGAGGGAGGGGCCGTACGGGTTTACGGCCGGGCGGACATCGAGGGCACGCCCGAAGGAGCGGGGCGAGTGGCGGAACTCAAGAACCACGGGGCAACCGTGGTTGCATTGAAACCGAATCAATCAGGGAAACTGGACTCGATGGAGATTCTGAAAGATCTGGCGGGCCAGGGAGTGAATGCCGTTCTCGTGGAGGGCGGGGCTGGCGTCTATCATTACATGGCGCGAGCCGGGCTTGTGGACCGCTGGCGGATTTTTCTCTCACCGACGCTCTTAGGCCCCTCCGTGAACGGACAACCTACCGTCCCCTTCTGGGCCGACGGGGGCTTTTCCTTAAGATTTCAATCTGTTATAAGGCATGGCGCCGACTGGGAGATTTCGGCGGTTTCAGAAAAAGAACAATAAAATCAGGCTCTTATATGTTTACTGGAATTGTGGAAACAGCGGCCTCGGCTCAAAGTTGTGACAACGGCCGCTTGATCATTTCGAACCCCTGGTCCGTTCCCGAACTTCATCTGGGGCAAAGCGTTTCCGTCGCCGGGTGTTGTCTGACGGTCGTGGAATTCAGCAACGATCGGATCGCGTTTGACGTTTCCCCCGAAACGCTCGCCCGAACCAAATTCCGAGGCATCCGGAACGGCGACCCCGTCAACCTGGAGCGCGGCCTGAAAATCGGGGACGCCCTGGACGGCCACCTGGTCACGGGACACGTGGACGCAACCGGAACCGTCCGCAGCGTGGAGAATCTGGATCTGGACGCAAAGCGCATATGGGTGGATGCCGAATCGCTTCGCTGGATCGTCGAGAAAGGCTCCGTCTCCATCGACGGCGTCAGCCTCACGGTCAACGATGTGGACGACCACGGCTTCTCGTTCGTCCTCATTCCCCACACGCTTTCGATCACCTCTTTAAGTTCTCTCAAGCCTTCGGACCTGGTGAACATCGAGTTCGACCTGGTCGCCAAATACATCGAGCGGATCCTGGGCCCCTACGCGGAAAAGCTGAAGGAGAGGTGCCCATGAAGCACAAATTGGCGAGCATAGGGCATGCCCTTGAGGCGTTCCGCTCCGGCCGGATGGTGATCTTGGTGGACGACGAGGGCCGGGAGAACGAAGGCGACCTCACCCTGGCGGCCGAAAAGGTCACGCCCGAGGCGATCAACTTCATGTCGAAGCACGCCCGCGGATTGATCTGTCTTTCGCTTACCGAAGAACGCTGCGACCAGCTGAAGCTCCCTCAAATGGTGAATGAGAATACCTCGCGGTTCGGGACCGCCTTCACCGTATCCATAGAGGCCAAAGAGGGGGTCACGACCGGGATCTCGGCGTACGACCGAGCGCATACGATCCGGACGGCGATCGACGACGACGCCCGCCCGGAAGCCCTGGCCAGGCCCGGCCACATTTTCCCGCTGCGGGCGCGGGAAGGCGGCGTGCTCGTGCGAAGCGGCCAGACGGAAGGCTCCGTGGATCTGGCGCGCCTCGCGGGATTCCAACCCGCGGCGGTGATCTGCGAAATCATGAAGTCGGACGGCACGATGGCGCGCATGCCGGAACTTACGCGCTTTTCAAAACGGCACGGCATCCCCATCCTCCAGATCGCGGACCTGATCGCGTACCGCCTCCGCAACGAGAGCCTCGTCAAGGAGGTCGCGTCCAGCCGGCTTCCGAGCATCTTCGGCGCCAAATTCCGCGTGCGCCTTTTCGAAAGCGAGATCGACAAGTTCCTGCACGTGGCCTTGATTCACGGAGACGTCCGGCCCGAGGACCCGACGCTCGTCCGGGTCCATTCGGAATGCTTCACCGGCGACGTCCTCGGCTCCCTCCGATGCGACTGCCGCGAGCAGCTCCACATGTCCCTGGAACAGATCGCCAAGGCGCCGAGCGGCGTGCTGCTATACATCCGGCAGGAGGGCCGCGGGATCGGCCTCGTGAACAAGATCCGGGCGTACGAGCTCCAGGACGAAGGGCACGACACCGTCACCGCCAACGAGAAGCTCGGGTTCAAGGCGGATCTTAGAGAGTACGGCGTGGGAGCGCAGATCCTCACGATGCTCGGCGTACGAAAGATGAAGCTTCTCACGAACAACCCCCGCAAAATCGTGGGCCTGGAAGGATACGGTCTCAAAGTCGTGGAGCGTGTCCCGATCGCGGTCTCGCCGAATCCGAACAACCTCCGCTACCTCACAACGAAGAAGAAACGCCTCGGGCATCTTCTCGACCTGAAGGGTTGACATGAAACCGCCACGTCCCACGCGCCGCCCGCTTCCCCGAGCCGCCGTCCGAAGCGTGGCGGTCCTGGTAAGCCGGTACCACGAAGAGATCACGGCCTGTCTGGCTGACGGAGCCGAGCGGGTCCTCAAGAAAGCCGGAGTCTCCCGGATCGACAAATTCCAGGTACCGGGAGCTTATGAGCTTCCGCAGGCCGCGCAGGCCGCAGTCGCAAATGGCGGATACGACGCGGTGGTGGCCCTCGGCTGCATCGTCCGGGGGGAGACGCCACATTTCGAGTACATCGCCCAGGCCGTGGCGAACGGTTTGGACGAGGTGGGCCGCCGCTCCGGGACCGCCGTGGCCTTCGGAGTGCTCACCGTGGACCGGATCGAACAGGCTTTCGAGCGGGCGGGTGGGCGCGCGGGAAACAAGGGAGAAGAGGCCGCCTCCGCCGCGCTGGAGCTCGCGGGCCTTCTTCGGAGAATGCGAAATGGGAAGCCGCCGAAGAGCGCGTGAGCAGGCCCTCCAGGTCCTCTACCTCATCGACCTGACCGGAATGCCCGGGGACGCCGCGCTGAACCTTTTTAAGACCAACTTCGAATCGGAGGAGGAGGATTTCGATTTCGTCTGCGAGCTGGTGCGCGGTGTTTTGGAGCACCAGAAGGACATCGACGAGCTGATCGAGAAACACGCCGAGAACTGGAAGCTCTCGAGGATGCCCCGCATTGACCGGAACATTATACGGCTCGGGGCGTACCAGATCCTCCATCGGGACGACATTCCGCCGGCGGTGGCCCTGGACGAATCCGTCGAACTCGGAAAACGCTTCGGGGAGGAGAAAACGCCCGCTTACGTGAACGGCGTCCTCGATCGGATTTTCCGCGAGCGGCCGAATCGCGTATGATTCCCTGGCCGCATGAAAATTGAGCGCTACAACCGGACGCTGGACGAGTTGACGGTCGACCTGATCGTGGCGTCGCTCTTTGACACCGACCGCCCACCCCGCGGGGTGAGCGGCCTGGCCGACTGGCGCCTGAACGGTTTCATCTCCCGCCAGATTCTGAACGGCTCGGTAAAGGGGACCAAGGACGAGTGGGTCCTGCTCCCCCTGCATCGGCGCCTTCCCGCCCGGCGCCTTCTTCTCGTAGGCCTGGGCCGGCGCCAAGACTTCTCGATCATGCAGGCCCGGCATGTGGCTTATAAACTGGCGAAGCTTCTCAAAGGATTGGACACGGTCGATGTGGCCCTGTCCTTTCCATCCGCGATCGATGAAAACGAGCCCGGCGACACGGAGCGCGCCGTGGCGGACGTCCTCAAACAAGCCCAATTGCGTGAGGACCTTCTGGTCCGCTGGGTTGCCGCGCCGGCCGAGGAGCCTTTCCCCTTGACCGCCCCCGCCGACACCGGGTCGCCGCATGCGATGCCCAAATAGCTTTATTTCCCTTCTCTTTTTCCTCCCGGTGACCGCCGGAATCGCCGTCGCCCAGGAGAACGTCTATGTCGGCGCCGAACGCTGCCGGTCCTGCCACGTCAAGGCTTACGACGTCTGGACCCGCTCCCAGCATGCACGCGCACAGGCTTCGCTCCCGGAGAGCCGGCGTGGCGAGCTTAGGTGCCTGTTCTGCCACGCCACGGACACGCAGGCGAACCTGGTTGATTACGCGTGGCGAAACGTGCAGTGCGAGGCCTGCCATGGGGCGGGGAACCGGCACATCGCGCTCGCCGTGAAGAACGCCGAAAAGGTCGCGATCACCGGATCGCTGGAGCAGGGTAACGAGCAGAAATGCCGGAACTGCCACGGGGATATCCGCTCCCCCAATATCCGCCCGTTCAATTACGCGAACGCCGTCCAGCGCATAAGACACTGGTAAACAAACCTGGATTCCGGTGACCACATGCCGGACTCTGCGGGTGCGTCCTGGCTACTTTCCGAGCGGGTGTTCGGGCCGGTGCGTTGTGCACCCCCAACACCCCGGCCGGGAACTCTTCGTAAGAGCGCCTTTACGCGCTATCAACTTTTGCGGCGCTATCGCTCCAAATTTGTCTGGTTAGTGCCCTTCGTCCAAAACGCTGCGCGCGCGATTTCCCCGGGCGATCGGCAGGTTTCGCTTCCGAAGGAAAAAAACAAAGCCCGCCTTACTTCTTATTCTCGAATTCGGGGGACAGCTTACCTATTTCCGGAGCAAGGGGCTCAGCGAGGCTTAAATAGGATAGCTGTCCCCTTATTAAGCCGGGAGTTCTCCGAAACAGCGCCTTCACAAGCTATCGGTAATGGGCCGTGGGTCTTGTTCATCAACGAGCGCACACGATCGATCCGCGGCGGCGGGGTGCAAGGAAGCCCCGACGGGCGTGCCAGAAATGGCCGTCTCCATGCGTACAAAACTACGGCCGTTGAGCGCGCCGAGGGACGGTGAGCGGCGTAACGCGAGCCGATCCCGTCCCGGAAGGGCACTTGCGTTCCGCCGCCGCTGGTTGCCCACAGAGTGGCTGTTGCCGTAAGTGCCCAGACAGATTATACTTTGTCGTTCGCCGGCAGTTTGCGCGTTTCAAAAATGGGAGGCCACCTTGAGTCCAAATGATGCATCCAAAATCATCTCGCTGATCCAGGGAAAGCAGGACCTCGAATCGTTCAGGGCGCTGAACTGGGAGGGTGCCTTCGAGGACTATCTCCAGCTCGTCGAAAAGTATCCTCGGGTTTGCCGCTCCGCTTTCCAGCGCATCTACGACATGATTCATTCCTACGGCTCGGAGGAGTACGAGGACGGTAAGAAAAAGATCACGCGCTTCCGTTTCTTCTCCGACCCGATGGACGACGGAAAGGACGCCGTTTTCGGCCTCGACCTCCCCCTTCAAAAAATGGTGAACATCTTCAAGAGCGCCGCCCGCAATTACGGCACGGAACGCCGCGTTCTGCTCCTCCACGGACCCGTCGGATCGGCCAAATCCACGATCGTTCGGCTCCTCAAGAAAGGGATAGAAGCCTATTCCAGAACGCAGGAAGGGGCTCTCTACACGTTCGCATGGAGAATCAAGAACGCCGACTTCCCCAGCCCGATCATGGACCTGGAGGAGATGCCTTGCCCCATGCATGAGGAGCCGCTCCACCTGATTCCCAACGAGTTTCGTAACGAGGTCGCTACGAACCTCAACAAGCACAACAAATCCGACTTCAAAGTCGCGATCGACGGTGATCTTTGCCCCGCCTGCCGGCAGATCTTCAAGGAACTGACAAAGCATTACCAGGGCGACTGGACGCAGGTGATCAAGCACATCGTCGTGCGGCGCCTTCTCCTTTCGGAACGCGACCGCGTCGGCGTGGGGACGTTCCAGCCCAAAGACGAGAAGAACCAGGACTCCACGGAACTCACCGGAGACATCAACTACCGGCGGATCGCCCAGTACGGTTCTGATTCGGATCCCCGGGCGTTCAATTTCGACGGCGAGTTCAACATCGCCAACCGGGGCATCATCGAGTTCGTGGAGGTTCTTAAACTCGACGTGGCGTTTCTGTACGACCTACTGGGTGCTTCCCAGGAGCACAAGGTCAAACCCAAGAAATTCCCGCAGACCGACATCGACGAGGTCATCATCGGCCACACGAACGAGCCGGAGTACAATAAACTCCAGAACAACGAGTTCATGGAGGCCCTTCGGGACCGCACGGTGAAAATCGATATTCCTTACATCACGAAGCTCAACGAAGAGGTGAAGATCTACCACAAGGATTACAACAAGAGGAAGATCACCTCGAAACACATCGCGCCGCACACGCTCGAAATGGCGGCCATGTGGGCGGTCCTGACGCGCCTCGAGGAGCCGAAAAAGGCGAACCTCACGCTGATGCAGAAGCTCAAACTGTACGACGGAAAAACGCTCGCCGGTTTCACGGAAGAAAACATCCGCGAACTCCGCAAGGAGGCCCAACGCGAGGGAATGGACGGCATTTCCCCCCGATATATCCAGGACAAGGTCTCCAACGCGCTCGTGGACGAAAAGAACGAAGGGTGCGTCAACCCCTTCATGGTTCTCAACGAGATCGAGGCGGGCCTGAGGCACCACTCCCTCATCTCCACGGAGGACTTGAGAAAGCGTTACCGGGAGCTCATCACGATCGTGAAGCAGGAGTACGAGGACATCCTGAAGAACGAGGTTCAGCACGCGATCAGCGCCGACGAGGACTCCATCTCCAAGCTCTGCTCGAACTACATCGACAACGTGAAGGCCTGCACGCAACGTGAGAAGGTGCGGAACAAGTACACGGGCGCCACGGACGAACCGGACGAGCGGCTCATGCGCTCGATCGAAGAGAAGATCGACATCCCCGAATCGCGCAAGGACGATTTCCGGCGCGAGATCATGAACTATATCGGGGCCCTGTCCTTGGACGGGAAGACGTTCAACTACAAGACGAACGAACGGTTGTACAAGGCGCTGGAGCTCAAATTGTTCGAAGACCAGAAGGATTCGATCAAGTTGACGAGCCTGGTTTCGTCGGTGGTGGACAAGGAAACACAGGAGAAGATCGACGTGGTCAAGAAGCGAATGATCAACAACTACGGGTACTGCGATATCTGCGCGACCGACGTGTTGAACTTCGTGGCCTCGATCTTCGCACGAGGGGACATCAAGGCCGAACAATAACGGCGAAATCCGGCCTCGCCGCGCGAGCGCGCATGGCACTGAAGATCGACAACGACTACAACCGATTCAAGCAGATCGTCCGGGGACGGATCAAGCAGGATCTCCGCAAGTACATGTCCTCCGGCGAGATGATCGGGAAAAAAGGAAAGGACCTGGTATCGATCCCCGTCCAGCGCATCGATCTCCCCCATTTCGTGCACAGCCCCCAACAGAAGCAAGGGGTCGGGCAAGGGGACGGGCAGCCGGGCACGATCCTGTCCCCGGGCGATCCGCGCGGCGGCTCGGGCCGGGCCGGCTCGCTCCCCGGGCAGCACATCCTGGAAGTGGACATCCCCTTAAGCGAGTTGGCCGCGATCCTGGGTGAGGAGCTGGAGCTCCCCCGCATCGAACCCCGCGGCCAGAGGAAGAACATCTCGAGCACGAAAGAGAAGTATTCGGGTATTCACCGGGCCGGCCCGGAGTCCCTCCGGCATTTCAAGCGCACGTTCCGCCAGGCGCTCCGGAGGCAGATCTGTATGGGCACTTACAATTTCGAGAACCCGGTCATCATCCCGATCCGGGAAGACCGGAGATACCGCTCGTGGAAACTGGTGCCTCAGCCCGCAACCAACGCGGTCATCATTTACATCATGGACGTTTCGGGATCGATGGGCGCCGAGCAGAAGGAGATCGTCCGCACCGAAAGTTTCTGGATCGACGCCTGGCTCAAGAGCCAATACAAGGGGATCGAAACCCGCTACCTCATCCACGACGCCGCCGCGAGGGAGGTGGACAGCGAGACGTTCTACCACACGAGGGAATCCGGCGGCACGATCATTTCCTCCGCATACAAGCTTTGCGACCGGATCATCCATGACGAATACGACGCCAAGGAATGGAATCTGTACGTGTTCCATTTCTCGGACGGCGACAACTGGTCGGGCGAGGACACGGAACTCTGTTTCCGGCTCTTGAAAGACCGCATCCTCCCCTATCTGAATCTCTTCTGCTACGGCCAGGTGGAATCACAGTACGGCTCCGGCCAGTTCCTCAAGGACATCAAGGAACACATGAGCGGCTTCGAGAACCTGATCCTCTCCAAAATCGACAGCCGCGACGACATCTACGATTCGATCAAAACCTTTCTCGGGAAGGGGAAATAGTGTCCGATCTCACGATCGACCTGGCGAAGGCCCGCGAGGAGATCGAGCAGTACGCCCGGGGATTCGGCCTGGACTTCTTCCCCACCATTTTCGAAGTCCTGGAGTTCGATGAAATCAACCAGGTAGCCGCCTACGGCGGATTCCCCACGCGCTACCCCCACTGGTCCCACGGGATGGAGTTCGAGCAGCTTTCCAAGGGGTATGAGTGGGGTCTCTCGAAGATCTACGAGATGGTGATCAACAACAACCCCTGCTACGCGTACCTCATGAAATCGAACCCACTTATCGACCAGAAGCTGGTCATGGCGCACGTTTACGCCCACTGCGATTTCTTCAAGAACAACTATTGGTTCTCCCGCACCAACCGCCGGATGATCGACGAAATGGCCAACCACGCCACGCGTATCCGGAGGTACATCGACAAATTCGGATTTGAACCCGTGGAGTCGTTCCTGGATACGTGTCTCTCCGTCGACAATCTGATCGACGCCCACTCCGTTTTCACCACGCGTTCCCAGGATCTCACCGAACCCCTCCGGGATTTCCTCGAGGAGGACGAGGATCTCTCCCCCCGCCCCAAGATCCCGAAGCTCAAGAGCAAGGATTACATGGACGCCTACATCAATCCGCCCGACTTCATGGAGGCGCAGCGGCAGAAGATCGAGGACCGCAGGAAAAAGAAGAAGAAATTTCCGGAGGAACCCACGAAGGACGTCCTGGCCTTTCTATTGAGCCACGCTCCCCTGGAACGATGGCAAAGAGACGTCCTCTCCGTCGTGCGGGAGGAGGCCTACTACTTCGCCCCACAGGCCCAGACCAAGATCATGAATGAAGGTTGGGCCGCCTACTGGCATTCCACGATCATGACGCAGAAGGTCCTCAAGGATTCGGAGATCGTCGACTACGCGGACCATCACTCGGGTACCCTCGCCACGCAGCCGGGGCGGCTCAATCCCTACAAACTGGGAATCGAGCTGTTCCGGAACATCGAGGATCGCTGGAACAGGGGGAAATTCGGCAAGGAGTACGACGATTGCACGAGCCTCGTCGAAAAGAAAAAATGGAATAAAAAGTTGAACCTCGGAAGAGAAAAAATCTTCGAGGCCCGCCGCGTGTACAACGACATCACATTCCTGGACGAATTTCTCACCGCGGAATTCTGTTTCGAACAAAAGATGTTCACGTACGGGTTCAACCCCAAGAGCGGAAATTACGAGATCCTTTCCAGGGAATTCGAAAAGATCAAAAAGCAGCTTCTGTACTCGCTCACCAATTTGGGGCACCCCATCGTCTTCGTCGCGGACGGCAACTTCGAAAACCGGGGGGAGCTCCTCCTGGAGCACAAGCACGAGGGGATCGACCTCCGCATGGATTGGGCCAAAGACACGCTGGCAAACTTACATAGGATATGGCAACGCCCCGTGAATCTCTTGACGGCGTTCGACGGGCAAGGAAAGCTGCTTTCCTATGATGGAGCGGAGCACCGTGAGCGGAATACGGACGAAAAGAAGCCCGGCTCTTCCGATCCTGAGTAGCCTTCTCGCCTTTTCCACCGCCGCCTTCGGCGGGACCCTGATCGACCAAACCGTTGCCGTCGTCGGAAAGCGAGTGCTGACACTGCGTGAGATCAAAGCCGATCTTTGCGTCGGCCAGCTCTTGAAAGGAAGAAAACCGTCGGATTCCCAACAGCCGGACCTTGCCTCTCTTCGGCAGGCCCGTTCGGAAATAGTGCGCCGGGCGCTGATTCGGAACTATCTCTCCACAACAGGTCTTGCGGTTTCCGAACCCAAGGACCGCGTCAAGAGGCTTACGGAATCGGTGCGCTCCTCATTCGCGTCTCAGGATCAGCTGGCGGCTTTCCTGGCCCAGCGGGGCATATCGGATTCGACTCTAAACGACCTTCTTTCGGACCGGGCGCAGGAGGAGGCCTTCGTTCAAGAGCAGCTTTCCCTCCGGGTTCAGGTAAGTGACAAGGACGCCAGGGTTTATTACCAGCGGGAAAAGAGCCGGCGCTATCTGGACAAGCCGTTCGAAAGCGTGGAGAAACTCGCCAGGGAATCGGCCCGGCGGGAAAAACTAGACCAGGAGTTTCAGAAATGGTTGGACGAGGAAGTGCACAGAACGGAGATCCTGCTTCTCCCGCTTCCAAGCGAAGACCCGACCTCGGGCAAGTGACTCTTTCGGCCCTTCGGCCTTTGGATCTGCGCCGCGTGCACGAGATCGAGATGGCCTGTTATGCGTATCCCTGGACGCTCGATTCGTTCCGCGAGGTCCTGGCGGTGGCTTCCCCGTTCACCAACATCGCCATCCGGGATCAAAAAGGCCGCGTGGTCGCCTACATCATATTCTCGGAGGTCGCGGACGAACTGCACATCCTGAATGTGGCCGTGGACCCCGCGTTCCGACGATACGGCCTGGCTACGGTCATGCTCATGCGCGTCCACCAGCAAGCCGTCCGCCGGGGGAGAACGCAGGCTTTTCTGGAGGTCCGCGAATCCAACGTCTCCGCACAGAAACTCTATGCCAAGTTCGGATACACATCCCTGGGCCGCCGGAGGGACTATTATTCCGACGACCATGAGGACGCCATTCTCATGGTGGCGCCGCTCAAAAAGGCCTCGCCCAAGAACGGAGAACAAAGATGACCGACGCCCGCCCGATCGTGATCATTCCCACATACAACGAGGTCACCAACCTGACCGAGCTCTTGAACACCGTTTTCTCGCTTCCGTCCCGGTTCGACGTCTTGGTCGTGGACGATTCCTCCCCCGATGGGACCGGGAACCTTGTGAAGACCCATCCGCAATTCGGACGGCGGCTCTACCTGCTCGAGCGTTGCACGAAGGCCGGCCTCGGAACGGCCTATCTCGACGGATTCGCCTGGGCCTTCACCCGCACGTACACGCACATCGCGCAGATGGACGCCGATCTTTCGCACGACCCTTCCGATCTGGAACGGCTCCTGGACGTGGCAAAGGGCGGCGGCGTCGCTCTGGGTTCCCGGTACATCCCGAACGGCGGCGTCGAAGGATGGTCCCGCCGCCGTTTGATGCTCAGCCGCTTCGCGAATATATACGCCCGCTGGTTCACGCGCGTTCCCGTCCACGACCTGACGAGCGGGTTCAAGTGTTACCCTCGGCCGATCCTTCAGTCGATCCTGGCGCTTCCGGTTGTCGCCGAAGGATACGCATTTCAAATTGAGACCATCGTCCGTGTGCACAGGCGCGGAAACTCCGTAACCGAGGTCCCGATTCTTTTCCGGGAAAGGCGCCGTGGCCAGAGCAAAATCTCCAGGAAAATCGTTTGGGAGGCGCTTTGGCTGGTGGCCAAGCTGGGCATGGGGCGTGCCGGGAGCCGGCGGCCTTGATCCGCCCCCGCTCGGCGGAGTGGACGGGAGAAGTTCTTGAATTGTCGGACCCCGGGGGAGGATACAACGTCCTTTCCTTGAAGGTCCCGCGGGCATTTCCCTCAGCAGGGGCCGGATCGTTCGTCATGCTCTCTACGGGGGCGAAACAGGAATCGCCCCTCCGCAGGCCGATGGCCATTCACGATCTCGTCCGGTGCCAAAATGAAAAGAGGCTCGATATCCTCTTTACCCCGCTGGGACCCGGCACACGTCGCTGGCTGAAGCTCAAGAGGGGGGATCGGCTTTCCCTTTTGGGTCCGATCGGAAATTCCTTTTCCAAGCCGGGGAAAAAAGACCGGTTCGCCGTAGTGGCGGGAGGAACCGGTTTGGCCGCCTTTCTTCTGTGGCGCCGCCGGCTCACCGGAGCGGAACGCAGCCGGACTCGCTTTTACTTCGGCTTCCGCAATCGTGCCCAGCTTGCAGTGCTGGCGAGATTCCGCAAGGCAGGGCTGCGCCCTTTGTGTTCAGTGGAGGGTCCAGGAGGAGATTTCCGCGGAACCGTTGTGGAGTTCGTGCAAAAGGAACTGCCCCGTTTTGCGTTCACCCGCATTCTTGCATGCGGCCCCGAGGCGATGCTCGAAGCGCTCCTCACGATCGCAGCCAAACGCGGCGTCCCCGTGGAAGCTTCGCTGGAGGCGAAAATGGCCTGCGGAGTCGGAGCTTGTTTAAGCTGTGTCACCGACATGGTCAAAAGCAGCGGGACGGAAGGATATGCCTTGGTTTGCCGGGACGGGCCTATTTTTGAACTTTCCGTACCACGGCGATCTCCGTAACCACGCCCCCCGAGACCAAGAACGTGATTCCTTCCCCTTGAAAATAGTCCGTCCGCTTCGTGTGCTTCCGCTTGAAGTCCGATACGCGCTTGAGCGTGTCGGCGGGGGTTCCCACACGAATCCCTTCGGGCGTCGAGTACGCCGGGTCCCGGACGAAGATTTCGAAGACCGTCCGATCAGCCGTGGAAAACGCGAGCAGAATTTGAGCCGTGAGGGAGTCGGCAAAATCCCTTTCGGGCACATAACCCAGCGGCAGAATGAATGCGTATCTCGGATCGGCGTATCGCTTCGGATGCGCCCACTTCACCTTCGAGCTCAGCGCGCCGAAGGAGGAACCGATCTCGAATGCGCCCGCCCGCGTTCCCGCCAGGATGAGCCGGTCCGACTCGACACGAAGGGGCGCGGCCTGGGTCCGGGCCGCATTCGGCGTCGGCGTAACCTGAACCGATTTCGGCCCGAAGACGCCGACCGTGTCCTTCTCGATTTGCTCGCGGGATTCACGCGCCGGGTCCCTCGCGGGCGCGCACGGCGAAGCCGACAGGGCCGGCTGAGCCCATAGCAAGATGAGAAGCGCGCCGGCGGCTATCATTCGCACGTTCGGATCATAGGGGAACACCCACGGCGCGGTCAAAATGATTGACGACAAAAGTCCGGAACCATACGATGCAATGAGTTAGGTTTTTAGGAGGCTGTGGATGGCGAACGGCAAGGTCAAGTGGTTCAACGACAAGA
>JAZDIZ010000173.1:0-11502 GCA_043804515.1 Pseudomonadota bacterium
CGGTTCTGTTCCCGGTTCTGAAAGGGGCGGTCCGCCATTTGAAGAGGATCGACCTCAAGGCGATCATCGCGCAGGCTCTCCACATGGGGGACGAAGTGCACAACCGGAACCGCGCCGCCACGTCCCTGTTCTTCCGCGTGATCGCCCCGGCGATCGTCCGGACGTGCAAAGACCAGGAAGCCGCCGCCGGCGCATTGGATTTCATCAACGGGAACGATCATTTCTTTCTGAACCTCTCGATGGCGGCTTCGAAGGCGATGCTGGATGCGGCCCGGAACATTCCCGATTCCAGCCTGTGTGTGGTCATGGCACGGAACGGCGTGGATTTCGGCGTTCAGCTTTCGGGAACCGGAGACACGTGGTTCACGGGGCCGTCTCCGGTGCCGGACGCGTTGTTTTTCAAAGGGTTCACGAAGAACGACGCCAACCCCGATATCGGCGACAGCTCGATCACCGAAACCGCCGGGCTGGGGGGCTTCGCCATTGCCGCTTCGCCGGCGATCGTGCAATTCGTGGGAGGGAGCGTCGAGGACGCCCTCTCGACGACGCTCGCGATGTATGAGATCACATTGGCCGAGAATCGGGCGTTTCAGATCGCCCCTCTCGGCTTTCGAGGGAGCCCTACGGGGATCGACGCTTTGAAGGTCGCCGAGACCAGGATCACGCCGTTCATCGACACGGGCGTGGCGCACAAAAACGCGGGCGTCGGCCAGATCGGGGCGGGAGTTTTGAGCGCGCCGCTCGAGCCGTTCGAAAAAGCGGCGAACGCGTTCGCCCGAAGTCTTTAGATTTGAAAACAGGAGAGCACGCATGAAAACCGATGAATTTCTTTCGTTCATGAATCAGGTCCGGGTTTACGACCTGACGCAGCCGTTGAGCATTCACACGCCGCCGTGGCCCAGCTACGTGCCGCTGCAGGTCCAATACTTCAAAAGGATCGCCGGCGCCCATATGGGGCAGGGGGCGAACGGCCAGATCATCACGACGAGCCATCATGTGGGAACGCATATGGACGGCGAGATCCATTTCCACGCCAGCGGCCGGACGATCGGCCAGGTTCCGCTGAATGAATGGATCGGCCCCGGTGTCGTCGTGGACATTTCCGACCAAGTCGGAGACTACGATCTTTATTCCCCCGAGATGGCGATGAAGAAGGCGGACATCCGCAAAGGGGACATCCTGATCATCGACACCGGCTATCACCGTTATGCCTGGGATCAGGAGGGCTCCGACGAGCTACGTTATTTCGTCCGCCATCCCGGCCCCGGGCCGGGGTTCCACAAATGGGTGACCGATATGAAGATCAAGTGGATCGGCGTGGATTGCGGAAGCGCGGACCATCCGATGAACACGATCATCCGGACCTGGCACCCGGGAGCGTTCAAAGAAGCCGAGGAAAAGCTTAAGAAGAACACGGGAAAGGGGTGGGACGAAATGTTCCCGCCGAAGGAGTATTACCAGGTCATGCACTTGAACCTCTTCCCGAAGAAAATCGTCCACGCCGAGAACCTGGGCGGCGAGATCGAGAAGGTGAGCAACCAGCGTGTCTGGATCGGCTGCTTCCCGCTCCGCGGAATCGAGTTGGAGTCGTCGATGTGCCGGATCGTGGCCTTGGCGCCCCCCAAAGACTGACCGGAGGAGTCATGCCTCTCATCCGCGATTTCGAGTATCACCGCCCCGCGACGCTTCCGGAGGCGCTCGCACTTCTGGCCCGCTTCGGCGAGAAGGCCGCGCCGTTGGCGGGAGGAACCGATCTCATCCTGGGGATGAAGGACGAGGTGAAGACCCCCGACGCGGTGATCGATTTAAAGAGGATCGCGGAGCTGTCCAGGCTCGAGGTTGCCGGGGAGCGGTTGTCCATCGGCGCGCTCGTGACGTTCAATGAGCTGATCGAGTCCCGCGAGGTGAAGGAGAAGTTTCCGCTCGTATGGGAGTCCTCCCGGACCGTGGGCTCGTGCGGCCTGAGGAACCGGGCCACGATGATCGGAAACATCTGCTCGGCCGTCCCGTGCCTCGATTCGGCCGGCCCGCTCCTGGTTTATGACGCGGAAGTCGTCACGGTTTCCACCAAAGGCGAGAGGCGGACGCCCATCGAGAAGTGGTTCGTGGATTACAAACGCACGGCCAGAAAAGCGGACGAGCTCGTGAAATCCGTCGAGTGTTCAGCACCGAAGAAAGGCCATGGCGGGGCATACGTGAAACTCGGCCGATACGCGGGCGAAGATCTCGGCCAGGTGAACGTGACGATCCTGAAGACGGCGGAGAAAGTTTGGAAGGTGGCGTTCGGTGCCGTGGCCGCCGTTCCGCTTCGGGCGACGAAGGTCGAGGCGTTGCTGGCGGGAAAGGATCTGGACGGCGAGCTTTTGGCCGGGGCTAAGCGGCTGATCGAGCAAGAGATCAGGCCGATCACGGACGTCCGGGCCACGAAGGAATACCGGCTTCACATGGCCCGGATCATGTTCGAGAGAGGCGCCAAAGCCGCGGAGGCCAGGCTCAAGGGAACTGCGCCTGCGTACGGCGAGAGCCTGTTGTGAGGAGGCGTAAATGAAAACCGCGATCCGTCTCAAGCTCAACGGCGAAAGATGGAACATCGATGTGGAGCCCACCGACATCCTCATGGAAGTCCTGCGGGATAAGCTGGGCGCGAAAAGCGTCAAGTGCGGTTGTGAGCGCGGGGATTGCGGGGCATGCACCGTACTTCTGGACGGCCGGAGCGTGAGGAGTTGTCTGGTGTTGGCCGTGGAGGCGGACGGGAGCGAGGTGACTACGGTGGAGGGGATCTGCCGGGACGGCATTACGCCTCTTCAAAAGGAATTTCTGTCGCACAACTCGTTTCAATGCGGCTTTTGCGCGCCCGGGATCGTCGTCTCGGCCACGGAACTTCTGAAAAAGAATCCGAATCCATCGAAAGTGGAGATCCAGGAAGCCATCAGCGGAAACCTCTGCCGCTGCACGGGCTACACCCCGATCATCGAGGCGGTCGAAAGTATCGCCGGAAGGAAGGGGAGGTAAGCCATGGCTGACCTGAAGTTTATCGGAAAGTCGGTGCAGCGGATCGACGGCCTGGAGAAAATCACCGGAGCGGCGAAATACGTTGATGACATCGACTTCGGCCCCAACCTTCTTTACGCCGAGATCGTGGAGAGCCCGCACGCCCACGCCCGGATCAAATCCATCGATACTGCCGACGCGGCGGCCGTGGAAGGCGTTGTCCGCGTCGTGACGGGGGAGGACTTCCCGTACCGTTTCGGCCTGTACATGAAAGACCGCTACGTCTTCGCTCAGGACGTCGTGCGGTTCGTAGGCGAACAGGTGGCGGCCGTGATCGCCCGAACGCCCAAGATCGCGAAACAGGCCGCTAAGAAAGTTCGGGTGGAATACGAGCTGTTGACGCCGGTGTTCGACCCGGTCAAGGCGGTCGAGGACGGATCGACGCTGGTCCATCCCGAGCTGGGAGAATACCCGCACGTTCCGTGGTTCTTTCCCAAGGCGGGATCGAACATCGCCCACCACCGGAAGATCCGACAAGGGGACACGGAAAAAGCGTTCCGCGAGGCGGACCTGGTCGTGGAAGAGACGTACACGGTGCCGCGCTACGCTCACTGCGCGATCGAGATGCACGGCGCCACAGGGCTTATGGACCACTCGGGGAGGCTGACGGTCTGGACGGCTTCGCAGTCCCCCCACACGCAGCGGAATCTCTTCGCCGAGACGCTGGCCCCGCTCGGGTTCGCGCACAAGGATATCCGCGTGATCACGCCGTACGTCGGCGGAGGATTCGGCGGAAAAGCCGGCGTGTCGATGGAAATCCTGGCGGCGGCGATGGCGACGGCGGTGAAGGGAAACCCGGTCAAGGTTCTCTGGTCCCGGGAAAAGGAATTTTACAACACGTACCAGCGCCAGGGCGTGACGGCGAAATTGAAGCTGGGCGTGAAAAAGGACGGCACGATCACGGCGCTGGACTACACGCTTTATTGGGACGCGGGCGCGTACGTCGAATACGGCGCGAACGTTGTGAACGCCGCGGGGCTTTCGGCCACAGGCCCGTACCGGGTTCCCAACATCAAGATCGACTCCGTGTGCGTCTACACGAACATGCCACCGGGCGGCCCGTACCGGGGATTCGGCTATTCGGAATTCCTGTTCGGCCTGGAATCACACATCAACCAGGCGGCGAGGAAGCTCAAGATCGATCCGGTGGAATTCCGCCGGAAGAACGCGATCCGCGAAGGGGACAAGCTGGCCTACGGCGGGAAGATGAACCCGAGCGGCCTCGTTCAAGCCATCGACAAGGTGGCGGAAGCCGTGGATTGGGGAAAAAAGGAGAAACCGTCGGCCCCCAACAAAGCGATCGGGAAAGGGTTCGCTCTCTTCTGGAAATCGCCGGCCATGCCGCCGAACGCGGGGAGTTCCGCGTTCCTGAAATTCAGCGAGGACGGCAGCCTCAACATCATGGTCTCGGGAATGGAGCTCGGCCAGGGGCTCTTGACCGTCCTGGCGCAGATCGCGGCGGAGGTTCTGACGGTTCCGCCGTCCAAGATCCGCGTGGAGACGCCGGACACGGACCGGAACCCGTACGAGTGGCAGACGGTGGCTTCGCACGTGACGTGGGGTTGCGGAAACGCCGTCAAGATCGCGGCGGAGGACGCGCGGGACCAGATTTTCACGACCGTGGAGCGCGCCCTCGGATTCAAGACGGAAGATCTCTATCTCGAAGACGAAAAGATCAAGAGCCGCAAGGAACGTTCCTGGTCGCTGGCTTTAAAGGACGTCGTGATCGGCGGGATTCCGATGAAGGACGGGACGTACCGGGGCGCTCCGGTTCTGGGACGCGGGATGTTCATGCCGGAGTTTTCCTCGGCGATTTCGGACCCGGAGACGGGCCAAGGCGGAAAGCCGAACGTCCATTATACGGTCGGCGCGGCGGCGGCGATCGTCGAGGTCGACAAGGAAACGGGAAAGATGAAGGTCCGAAAAGTCGCGCTGGCTGTGGACGGCGGGAAGATCATCAATCCCGACCTCGCACGCGGACAGGTGATCGGAGGGATCCTTCAGGGTTTGGCGACGGTGCTTTACGAGGACATGCGGTTCAACGAGAAGGGCAGGCTCCTGAACCCCAATTTCGCGGACTACAAGATCCCGACGGCGATGGACATTCCCAACGAGGTGATCCCGATTTTCATCGAAGTTCCGCAACCCGATGGGCCGTTCGGTGTGCGGGGCATGGGGGAGCACACGATGATTCCGGCGGCGCCGATGATCGCGGGCGCAATAGAGGACGCTCTCGGAATCCGCTTCACGTCCATGCCGATCACGGCCGAAAAAGTCGCCCTCGCCCTCAAAGAGCGCTGACGCTCGCGCGAATCCGCCGAATAACTTTCGGCTCCGCACATCTGTTCGGGCCGGAGGGTTGTGCACCCCCATGGCTGCAGGCTTTCGCCACGGGGACCCCCAACCCCCCGGCCGCGAGTTCTTGGTAGCAGCGCCTTTCCACCCTGACGACCGCTGCACGTGAGATGGGCACATGCGGCGCGGGCTATTTTCAAGGTGATGACCAAGTGCTGGATTTGGATCCAATTGTTTGTTTCATGGCCGACGGGCCATCGGCCTAAGCCGGAAACGATCTTCGTTTGTGGAAATTGGGGACACGTACCAATTGTTGTCTTTTTAACCAGGATTCTCCGCTAACAGCCTACAACGGCAGGTGTTTTTGAAATGCGTACGTGTCCCCAATTTGCCTAGGATCGCTTCGCCCGCGAGCGCATCACACGGCGGAGGGCGGAGGGGGCCGAGCGCCTGAGTTCTCTGGGGAGCGAAAGGCGAAACCGCTCGAATTGCTCCACGAGATAGATCAGATCCAACAGATTTCCCGATTCGAATACGGCCTGCACGTCATCCATGTCTTTGAAGCGGCTCGGATTGTCGCGGAGGGCAAACGCCTTGCTGACGATGAAATCCTCGACCGTGATGGTCGGCAACTTGGCGAAGCCGAAGTCGATCACGTGATGTTGAGCCCGCTCCACGGCCTGCGGGACCCAGAGCATGCCGGGAAGAAGGATGTCCACGCCTCCTTCGGATTCCCGCCCCTCCATTCGGCCGACCAGCATTACGACCGGAGACGTCTTTCTTCCCATCATCGGGCTTCGCTTCAAATCAGCCTGCCGGGCGATCCCCACCCGGAACCCCAGGTCTCGAAGAAGCCGGCCGGCCACTTCCTGGGATCGGATAGGCGCGTCCGCGAGGAGGAGAAGGTCTACATCCCGGGTAAGCCTGGGTTCCTTGCGGAAGAGGTTCGCCGCGATTCCACCCGCCACGGCGAAGCGGCAGTCCACACGCCTGAGAGCCCTCTCCGTGGTGCGGAGAATCTCAAGGGGCCCCACGCAGCCCTCCTTTGATCCTTTGGAGCTCTTTGAGCGTGGAGCCGATCCAGTTCAAAGCGGGCGCCACTCTCCCGGACCGAGCCACCGCCTGCATCTCCAGCGTCCCGGTTGTGGCCGACTTCGCGATGGTTTCGAGAAGTCTCCGGTCTGGCGCATCAAGAGCGGACGCGAACCGGAGAGCCCGGCCCCTGCCGGAAGAGACGGCCAGCCCCGCCGCGGAAAGCCTGCGGAGAATAAGGCTTGCACCGCGCGGGGAGAGACTGCAGAGATCCGCCGTCTCACGCACACCCCTGGGTCCGCGGGACCCGGAGAGACTCCAAAGGACGCGGAGCGAAGCGTTGGAAAACAGATAACCGCTCAGGGCGGAGTTCATGAATATATTGTATACATTAGTATACACAAATACAAGTCGAACTTTTGAGGTAGAAATGCGGAGAATCCTGGTTGAAAAGACAGCAATTGGTACGTGTCCCCAATTACGGTCAGAAGGAGGGTTACAACGCGGAGGAGTACAGCCAGCCCATCCACGGCGGGTTGGCGAGGTTCGCTGAGAAGACAACGTTTGCAACGTTGGGACCCGGAACACCGGCGCCGGCGAGCGTCGGATCCTGGGGGCCGAGGACTCTGAACCCGACCTGGACCTTCCGGATCTTCGTGATCAGTTCGTAACGCCGATATTCCGCCAGCGAGGTCGTGAGAAGATCCGCCGGCTTCGTGTAGGACGGGCAGGGGCCGGTCGTGATGCCGCTTCCGTTGGTGATTCCCGTGGCATCGGCCCGGCAAACAGGCTGCCAACGCTGCTCGGCCTGGTCGGGATCGCCGTCGCGAAAATAACGCACTTCGAAGCAGAGGACGTTTTGGGCCAAAACCTGAATGTCAGATCCCACCGCTTCATAAAGGTTGTACGTGTCGCTGAAATTGCCGGAAAGCGGCGTGCACGGATCCTTGTTCGGGTCCGTAATATTCAAGGCATCCCAGTGCGTGGAGGTCGGCGTTTTTGCCATAAAGATCTGGCGCACTTCCTTGGCTTCGACGGCACCTAGCGAGGAGGTGTTTGCGGGGTCGTCCGACGCGTACTCCAGCTCGCTGAAATTCACCGAACGGAATCCGAATTGTTTGGTTGCCGGCGACGGGTCACACGTCCCGTAGCCATCCGGCGAGTACGTCCCTGCCGCACCGGTACAGATCGGGTACACGACGGGCGTCTCGTTGAGGCCCATGTTGCGGAACGCCATCTCCAGGCGATAGCGAAGGCCGAGGGCGTCGCGCGACATTTTCCCGGACTTCGTCGTGACGTAGGTCATGCGCGTGGACGACGCCGAGAGCTTGTAAAGCCCCGCCATGAGGACCGACATGACGAGCAACGAGACCACGAGGTCGACGAGGCCGAAACCTGCGGAGGCTTTAGTCCGAAGCCGCACCATCGACGTCCTCTTTGTAGCCGGAGCCCACGACCGTAAGAATCTCCTCATGCCCCAGGTTCGCGCCTCGGTTGTCCTGATAAATGCACAGGCCGTTTGTGGATGTGATGTTGATGTACGGCGCATACACACCGCCGAAGATGTCGAGCCCCATGGGATGACGACCCCCGTAAGACAGTCCCTGATAGGGGATGTCCGCCGGAGGCGGCGAGGTAGTACAGCGTTGAATATGGCGGGTCAGCAGGTTATTGACGTCTTTGAAGAGGCTGAATCCCCAGCTGGATGTGGTGTACGCAGCGAAGCAAGAACTGCCGGGGCAGGTCGTACCTATGGGCCGGACGTATGGCTCATCAGGATTGATCTTGTTAGCCGTGTTATCCGGAAGTTGATACTTGTCGTCAAAGGAAGCCAGGCCCAAAATCGTACTGCCGGCATAGAGCTTGGCCATAATGACGTGCGCGCGGTTGATGTAATTCGGATCTAGTGAGTCGTGCGTAGTCAGGGGGTTGGTGTTATCAACCGGGGCGCCCGCGAAAGTCTGGAATTGGACTGTGGAGATCCACGCATTGACGCCAAAGAGATCCACGGGCAGGCCACTGTCATAACCCAAGGCGGTACTTGGCTTGGTACCTGCCCGGTTGAGGGGCCAAGTCATCGCCGCGTCCGCAGGATTGCGGACATATCCATAACCCGCCTGCGTGTAGCCGGGGGTGCTACCTGCAAAGTATTCCATGAACGCGAAGTCATAGATGCTCGAGACAAGAGCGGCCCCTTCCGGAAGCAAACCCGCCGCTTGCGGTGCGCAGTCGGCAATCATCCCGGCGGGATACGTATTGCACAGCGCTCTGCGCACCTGGGAGTTTGTGGTTAATGGCCTGGTTGGGGGGCTGTTTGTTGCCAGAGGCCTCGCTCCATCCGGGACGAGAAAATCGGGGTTGCCCTCGCCCGTGAGGTCGATCTTGAAATAGTTCAATTCGCTGTTGGCATACGTCATCGCGTGGGCGAAGTTCTGACTGTTGGCCAGATTCCCGATGATCATGTGCTGGCCCGCAATGATCGAGAGCCGATCCGCCTTTGCATGGGTCGGGTCGGTTTCGTATTGCGCTGCATTGAACCTGACATATCTGAAGTTGTTCGGGCCGGTGGTGATCGGATCGGTTGTCGGCGGCTCATTAGCCGTCCTGATGTTGTTCAGGATATAGACGTTCCCCGTCGCGAAGAGCGTCATGGCCTTTGGAGAGCCCAGCACGCCGAACGTGAGGCCCTCGGATCCGGCGGTAGTACTCCCGGCCAGGATCAGATCGCCGTTGATGACGACGGTTCCTTTCACATCGATCCTGCAATCCGTCCCGGGCGCCTGGCAATCCAGAACGACGCTGTGTTTTGCAACCTCCGGGACTGAAACGTTGAACGGCGCGATCGCGGTTTGTGGCCCCCCCCCCTCCCAGGCGTCTTGTCCGCCGCCTAACCACTGGTAAACGCGTGCCGTGCTTCCTACGGGAATGGTCAGGTTCGGCGAAACTACGCCGGCATTGAGCTTCTTTGCCAGGCCCTCAAGGTATGCTTGCGTACCCGGAATCCCGCCGGCCGAATCCCTCCCGGGAACGGTCATGTTTTTGAAAAAGCTGGCTCGGTCCACCGGCTGGTCGGTCAAGGCATCGGCGGGGGAGCCGGCCGAGTTGCCCGTGGCGGAATCTCCGTCGTCAATCAAGAGGCCGATTTGGGGTGAGGTGGCGGTGCCCGCCTGTTGGCCCGAGAACGGAGCCCACCAAGTTCCGATCTTCAGGTTGGTCGCCAGGCCGTCGATCTGCATGTCCGTGAAAAATGGTTTGGCCTCCTGGTCCTTCTGGAAACCGGCGATGTTGGAACAAGGGACCCTCAAGCTATAGGGCGGATTGGGCATGAACTTGCAGCTCCAATGGAACTCACCCAGTTCGCCGAAATAGAACGGCTGAAGCTTTGAAGAATAGTTCGTCGTGGGGAGCCGGTCGGGATCCAAAAAATAGGCCACTTTCCCCTGGATGTAGCCCGAGAACAAGCTCATCCGGGAGAGCACGTTTGCGTACGACGTAAAAGATGTATCCGCGGCTTGGGCCGTGAGGATGAGGTCCGTCTGGATCACCGTCCGCCGTTTGTTCGTCTCATCGTAGGCGGTCACCTGGATCTTGAGGCGGCGGGCTTCATCCGGAATCCCGTCATGCATGATGTCGACGACCGGAGGCGTAGGCCACGGGAGACGGGAAGGACTCGAGATCTGGACAGTTGCGTCCGCAACATTGGTAGCGCCCACGTACTTCGCCGTCCACTGCTTTGTCTTGTCCTTCGCGCAGCCGTTGGCCACGGTGCATGGCTGGAAAATTCCAACGCGCCGGCCGGCGTCCCCCTCCCAAATGAAATCCGCCGCGTAGCCGTCCAACGCGGTCGCGACGTTGGCGCCGTGCTGGAACCTGTAGCCGTGGTAACATTTATTGGTGGCGTCGCACCAACAACTGGCCGGGCAGCGCGGGTCGTCTGTGGATGCGCCCGCGGCAATATTAGCGGGCGTCGCGTACCCATTGTAGACGTACGGCTTGGTAATGTCCGGGCCGTACATCAGCTGGTCCTGGGTCCAGCTGGTACCGTAGGGGTTCGTCTTTGCCGGGTTCATCCGCTGGTTCAGGCGGAGCTGGACCAGCTGCAGAGCGGACTGGGCCACTTCATCGAGGGTGGCCTTGCGATACATCAGGCCCGCCACTTTCTGGCCCAGAGTCGAGCTCCGCATCCCCCATGCGACCAGGAGGGAGAGAACCAGGATCGCCGCGATCACGATCGGTAGAGCGATCCCGCGTGTGTCTGATGTCAGGCCTCTTTTTCTCAGTGAGTTCATGTGCATCATGGCAGTGTACTAGTCGAGCTCCCTAAAAGGAATGCAGTAGGGGGTTACACCGTTGGAAAAGTGCCCGCCGCAACCACCCCCGCCACCCGACCGGACTCTCTTATTCACAGGCGGCGTCGCCCGATAGAAATTGACCGGCGGTCTCAGGCTGCCGGTGCCGAGGAGGTGTTTGAAGAACATGTCCACGTTCGGGCCGTTCACGGACACTTGTCCGTTTCCGAGCCAAAGGTCGGGCACGCCGTCCAGGTCCAGGTCGCCGATGGCCACCGCATTGAAGGCTCCGGGCTTGGAGCCGCCGAAGTTGGGATCGCCGTCGAAGACCAGCGCTGTCCCCTTGTTCATCGTCCCGGCCACGGCGTTGAAGAGCGCCGTTCCGGCGGCCTCGAAGTCCACGAAGTTCCCCGTCCCATCGTTCAGGAAGACGCGGGTCCCCCGATAGGTTCCGTTTCCACCTTGCATGGGGTCCATGTCGAGGATGGTCCCGCAAGCCAGGGCGACGTCCACGGCGGCGTCGGTCCGGTATCCTCCGCGGAATCCGAGATCGTCGAGAGCCGCGTTCTGGCACGACAGCGCCGTGTTCGGAATGACGGAGGTTTGCCACGCGCCTCCGGACGGACGCCGGAAGATCTTGTTGTAGCACGAGTTCGGCGTTCCTTCCGTCGTGACGTTGAACTTCGTGTGGCCCGTCACCACGACATCCTCGCTGTTGATCCGGTTGGTCTCGACGAACGAAGCGTTGCAGTCGAGCGACTGATCCGTCAGATCGGGAATCATGCTGTTGGATTCCGTCAAGCGATAGCCGGCGGGGCTCCCCGTGTCGACCGAC
>JAZDIZ010000174.1:0-13211 GCA_043804515.1 Pseudomonadota bacterium
CCCGCTTCTTCGAATGATCCCCGACTGGGCGGGTTTCCTGGCGGCACCAACAAACCAAACGCAATCGGAGGCTATCGAACGCCACATTCGCTCTGGAAAACCGCTGGGAAGCCAAGAGTTCATTCGGAAACTGGAGATACAATTTGGACGCCCGCTTTCTCCTCGAAAAAGAGGGAGAAAACCAAAAACATGAATATAAACAAGGTTTGGTAGCCCGCTCAGCGGATGGCGCAAGACTCATTCCAATTCCTGGAAAATTGGTACGTGTCCCCAATTGAAATTGGTACGTGTCCCCAAATTGAATTATTCTTTACGCAAGATGATGAAGCTATTGGTGGGCGTTTGGACCCTTTCGGTTGGTCTGCTGGTCCCAAGCGCGGGGTACCCCTGTTCCTGTAGCGGTACCACGCACGTGACGGCGGCTTTTGAAGGCGCCGCGGCGGTTTTCAAAGGAGTCGTTACGGATCGTGTGCTCGAAACCAACAATGGCGGCATCGCTTACAAAGTGACCTTCCGCGTGGATAAAGTCTGGAAAGGACCCCAAGAGGAGAAAATCTCCGTGTTCACCAATCGAAGGTATTCCGCATGCGGCTACCCATTCGTCGCGGGCAGAGAGTACCTCGTGTACACGCGCCAAGCCGGGGATGGTCCTTCCCCGACGCGTCACATGGATCTTGTCACGGGCCTGTGCACGAGAACCACCGCCTCGCCCTCCCCCGAGGAGATCCTGGCGCTGGACGAGGCCGCAAAACTCGTTCCAGTTCCTGGGAAATTGGTACGTGTCCCCAATTGAAATGGGATGTCCCAGGTGCGACAGGATTTCCACGAGATCTTCGATTTTTCGCCACGTTAAGTGACTGATATCTTAGGGTTTGTCCGAGGTCTGATCTTTGCAGGAATTACGATCGTCAGGGGGAAAAACATGATCCATAGAATCGCTTTCGTCCTTCTCAACTTTTTGATCTTTAGTTCGTCACCGCTGTTGGCCCAAGGGCGCGACTTCGGCCCCGTTAGCGATGACGTCGCCATCGACACCGCGGAGGCGGCGCGAATCACAGCTACAAACGCGTTTCACACGATGCTGAAACACCATGTCCTCGTGAAGTTTCATAACGCTTACTATGAACGCGGAGACAAGAACCTGGATGTCGACGTGAAACTGCAGGGAAAACTCTTCGTGAATAAGAGCGACGAAGCTTTGCCGGCCGTACAGGAGATTCTGAAGTGCGTCCCCACGGCGATCGAAAACTCCTTCAAGGTCTCTCTTCCCCGTTACTGGATCGTTGTCGTTAAAGGTTCGAAGAAAGGGGAACCACTTCACGCTCTTGTGCGGGATTGGTTCGGCCTTCCCACCCATCCGTACGGCGTGTATGTCAACGTCGGGCGCACCGACGACGGTCACTATAAGTGCCTTTGATCTGGACGCCCGGGGACACGAGGCGGTTCCGACGGATTAGGGAACGATCAACGTCCCTGTTTCGCCTTTCAGCGCCCGGCCGATATTTTCCGGGTTCGTGATCAACGCCTGTTTTCCTCCGGCTTCCAGATACCAAATGATGGCCTGAATTTTCGGCGCCATGGAGCCTTTAGCGAAGTGCGTCCCCTCTTCGAGGTACTTCTTCGCTTCGGCCAGCGTCATCCGATCCACAAATTTTTGATTCGGCTTGTTGAAGTTCAAAGCCACCTTTTCGACAGCCGTCGAGATCAGGAGCATGTCGGCCTTGATGAGGCGTGCCAGTAAGCTGCTGGCGTAATCCTTGTCGATCACGGCCGCCGTCCCGACGTATTCGCCCTCGCCCTTGTCGATGACGGGAATCCCTCCGCCGCCCACGGTGATGACGACGACGCCCTGGTCGATCAGGGTCTTGACCGACTCAAGCTCCACAACTTCCTTGGGGATCGGGGAAGCGACCACGCGGCGCCAGCCGCGGCCCGCGTCTTCCACAACGCTCCAACCCATTTCTTTCTCGCGTTTCTTCGCGTCGGCTTCGTCCATGAAACCGCCGATGGGCTTGTTGGGGCTCTTGAACGCCGGGTCGTTCTTATCGACCAGGACTTGCGTGATCAGTGTCACGCAGTTCTTCTTGATCCCGCGCCGGTAAAGCTCGTTCTGCAGGGTCTGTTGCAGAGCGTATCCGAGGGCTCCCTGGCTGTCGGCGCCGCAGACGTCCAGCGCGATCTCGTGCATCCCTTCCACGCGGTGCGCGATCTCCGAACGGCGGAGGATGAACCCCACTTGCGGGCCGTTGCCGTGGCCGATCGCCACGTCCCAACCCGCCTCGATCATGTCGGCGATGTGCTGCGTGGTTTCCTTGGCGGCCTGGTACTGGTCCTCGACCGTTTGATGCTGCTTGTCCTTGATCAGCGAATTGCCGCCGATCGCGACGACCGCGACTTTTCTTTTGGTCATGAGGTCTCTCTCCCTAAGCTATCGTCAGTGCCATGACGGCTTTTTGCGCGTGCATCCGGTTCTCGGCTTCGTCATAGACCACCGAGTTCGGACCGTCCATCACGCCGTCCGTGACCTCGACGTTCCGGTCGGCCGGCAGCGGGTGCATGTAGATCGCATCCGGTTTGGCGAGCTTCATCTTCCGCTCGTCTGTGATCCATTTGGAATACTTCTTGATGATCTTGTCGCCCGCAGCCTGGTCCGTCGTCGTCAGCATGGCGCCCCACGACTTGGCGTACACGATATCGGCATCTTTAAAGCCCTGTTCCATGCTCGTCGTGACGCTGAACTTGGTGCCGAACTTCTTCGCCTGCTCCTTCGCCTGCTCCATGATTTGGGGCATGAGCTTGAACTCCGGCGGATGCGCCAGCACCACGTCCAGGTCGAAGCGCGGCATTTGCAGGATCAGGGATTGCGGCACGGACATCGGCTTCTGATACGACGCCGCGTATGCCCATGAAACCACCATCTTCTTGCGTTTCAGGTCCCGCCCCTTCTTCTCCATGATCGTCATGAGATCCGCCAGGCACTGGAACGGATGGTAGACGTCGCACTGCATGTTGAGAACCGGCGAGCGCGAGTGTTTGGCCACCTTGCTGATGTACTTGTTGCCGACGCCCCAATCGCAATGTCGGATGGCGATCCCGTCGAAATACCGGCCCAGGATTTCGCCGATCTCTTTTGGGGTGTCCCCATGCGCGATCTGCGTCGTCTTGGACTCGATGAACGCCGCGTGCCCTCCGAGCTGCGCCATTCCCGCCTCGAACGAGCACCGGGTGCGCGTCGAAGAAAAGAAAAAGAGCATCGCCAGCGTCTTGTCGTCCAGGTACGGGTGAGGTTCTCCCAGTGCGCGTTTGCGTTTCAAGTCCCACGCCACGTCCAGAACGGTTTCGACTTCCTCTTTCGTGAAATCCAGGTCGCCCACCAAATGACGGCCGCGTAGTTTCGTTTGCATCGCGATCTCTCCTATTCCCGGATTCCGAACACGAGGCCCAGGAGCCCCATCCTCACGACAACGCCGTTGAACGCCTCCTGCCAGTATCGGGACCACCGCGTGCCGTCCACGTCCGGCGGGATTTCATCCATTCTCGGCAGCGAATGGAGCAGGATGGCGTCCGATTTCGCCTTTTTGGAGAGAAGCTCCCGCGTGATCTTGTAATTGGCCGGCGTCATGCCGACCTCCTTGCCGCGTTCGTCCCGGGCCTTTGTGTAATCCGGCTGCACGACGGGCTCGACGAGAATGACGTCGGCGTCGCCGATGCACTGCTCGATGTGTTCCGCTTCCTTGAAGTCCAGGTTGTAGTCCTTGAGTTCCTTCTTGAATTCCGGCTTGAGCGTCATCTCGGGCGGGCCGACGAACGTGATGGGACAATCGAACTGCGTGAGCGCGTACGCCAGGGAGTGCATCGTGCGCATCCGCATGTCGCCCACGGCCACCCACTTGAGGCCGTCGATCCGTCCCTTCTCGTTGAACACCGTGTAGAGATCCGTCAGGATCTGCGTTGGGTGTTCGCCCCACCCGTCGCCGCCGTTGATCACGGGGACGGACGCCCACTTGGCCGCTTCGTGCGGCGCGCCTTGCTGGAAGTGGCGCATGACGATCACGTCGCCGTAGAACTCCAGCATCTTCACCGTGTCCTTGATCGATTCCTGATACCAGTCCCCGGCGCGGGTGTTCTTCGCATCGGAGAATCCCGTGACGTGGCCGCCCAGGCGGTGCATGGCGGCTTCGTGCGCCAGGCGCGTGCGCGTGGAAGGCTGATAGAACGCCGTCACCATCGTCTTGTGCTTGAGGAGGTCGCAATTCTGCCGGTCGCGAGCGATCGGCTCCAGATCTTTGGAGACTTGAAAGACGCGGAAGAACTCCTCGCGCTCGAAATCTTTCAAAGACAAAATGTCACGTCCAACGAAACTGCGCATGATTGTGCCTCCCTAAAGACCGGTTAATGACCGGTTAATGTAGATGCCCTCCCCGAACGCAATCCAGGGCGGGGCCGGAAAGGGGCGAGATTATATCCAAACCCGGCTTGGCGTAAATCGTTTTTGCGCCGTTCCCCGGGCGGATTTAAGCCCCTAGAATAAGGACGAATTCGGCAGGCCCCGCCGGAGGAACCGTCCTGCTCCGGCCTTTCCCACGAATTTGCCGTCGCGCGCCACAATGCGCCCCCTCGAAACGACCACCTCGGGGAAGCCCTGGACGGTCATCCCCTCATATAGGCTGTAATCCACGCGCATGTGGTGAGTGCGCGGGTTGCCGACGCTGATCGTCTCCCTCTTTTGCGGATCGAGAATAACCAGGTCCGCGTCGCTTCCAACGGCGATCGTTCCTTTCCTCGGATAGAGGCCGAAGAGTTTCGCGGCCGAAGTGGACGTGATCTCAACGAAACGCCGCAACGATATTCTTCCCCGCGCCACGCCTCCGTCGTAGACCAGGCTCATGCGATTCTCCACGCCCGGTCCGCCGCCGGGAATCCTTGTGAAATCCTGTTGTGCTCCCCTCTTCTTCTCTTCCCATGGGAACGGACAATGATCCGTCCCTACGCACGCCAAATCGCCCGTTTTCAGCCCCGTCCAAAGTTTAGCCTGATTCGCTTTTTTCCGAAGCGGCGGCGACATCACGAATTTCGCCGCTTCGAATATTTCGCGGTTGTAGGCGCCTTCATCCAGGAAGAGATATTGCGGGCACGTTTCCGCCAGAATCCGGACGCCCCGCTTTTGCGCCTCCTTCAGTTCTTCCAGCGCTTCGGCGCAAGAGAGATGGACGATGTAAAGGAAGGCTCCCGACACCTCGGCCAGCTTCGCCGTCCGGCTCACGGCTTCGGCCTCCGTCCAAGGGGGCCGCGTGCGGGCGTGCTCCTTCGGCTCCGTTTTTCCGTCCCGGAGAGCCTGTGCGACCAGCTCCTCGATCACCATCCCGTTTTCGGCGTGCATCATGATCAGCGTTCCGTCGGTCTTAGCCTTCCGCATGGCCCTGAAAATCGCGCCGTCATCCAGCAAAAGGCGTGTCGGATACGCCGTGAAGAACTTGAACGACGTCACGCCCTCATCGATTAGCCGGGTCATCTCGTCAACCCGTTCCCCGGCGACATCGGTCACCATCATGTGAAAGCCGTAATCGATCGCCGCTTTTCCCGCAGCCTTGCGATGCCACGTCTCAAGTCCCTCCAACATCGGCCGGCCCCGGTCCTGCGCGGCGAAATCGATGATCGTCGTCGTGCCGCCGCACGCCGCAGCCATGGTTCCCGTTTCGAAATCGTCGGAGGACACGGTGTCGCCGTAGGGCATGTCAAAGTGGGTGTGCGGATCGATTCCGCCGGGGATCACGAGTTTCCCGGCCGCATCAATCGCCGAATCGGCTTTCGCCTTCAGCGCAGGTCCGATCTTGCGAACGGTTTCCCCTTCGATGAAAACATCGGATTTGAATTCCCGCTCGGCTGTGACGATTTTCGCGTTTCGGATCAGCAAGGACATAGAGAACGCCGCCTCCGGACGGGTCTCTATCGTCAATGGTTCGGAGGGTCAAATGTCCGGATGCAGGAGGCTTAAGGGTTAACCCTCACCTGTCAGCCATAGTTCGCTACCAGGTATACGCAACCACGATGGTTGTGCCCGCGGCCGGGGGACTCCCGACGACGCAGACTTTGTTCGAGTATCTCTGGTACGTGAAGGCCACCGACGTGCCATCGACCTTAACGGAATCGATCGATGCCACCAAGCCACCGACCGGCGTGTGGCTCAAAGGGCCGAAACACTTCGACAGGCCGCTGACCTGCGTGCCCAGATCGTCCATCGCCGTGGTCCAGTCGCCACAGGCACCTTCAGCGGTCGTTCCGCCTACGATGTCGGTAACGCTTCCCCCGATGACCGGATCTTGCGCGACCAACTGGTAGCGCACACCCACTTCTTCCGTAATCTGACGCGTATGACAGGTCCCGTTCGGGTCTTGTCCATCGAGTCTTGTATTCACAATCGCGTGCGCTTGAACTTTCTCACCATGTGTCTTGAGGCTCTTTAAATAGGCCACGTGGTTGGCCACGGTCGGAACGTACGTATACGTGGAATCCCAAGGATGTCCGTCATCGGCCAGGTGACTCAGTTCCGTCCCACCAGCGGTACGAACCACGACTTCTCCGAGGGGCTTTCCCAGTTCTGCGATGACTTGGTTCAGGTCCGCAGTCGGGAATTGAGCACCACCTACGTGGCTGGCCCAAGTAGCCGTATTCGTCTGATCTTCCTCATCGCTCACGTATAGAAGCTGGAGGTCCGCTCCCGTGCGCAGGAAGTCCGTGCCCGTCGACGAGGCCAGAGCCCTGTGAGTGGATTCAAGCCCTTCTTCATGGCCCGAACCGTTATCGCCCAGCTTGGCGCAGGCGGCGAACTGGGTCGCGGTGCTGCTGGAGATGATTCTCGCTGTACAGCCACTCGGCAGATTTGCCAACGGCTCATCCGGATCGGTGCTCACGATCAGGATCCGGTAGTCCAGTCCCGTGAGATGGTCCGTGAATATCGCCGCGTTGTCCGCAATGGCATCCTGGTCGTTCTCCATACTTCCCGAGTTATCGATCATCCATACGATGTCGACGGCACTTGAAGCTGCCGACTGCGCAAACGAATCCTGCGTAGCCGTCGGGCTGTGGTCCACAGCTGTTGGAACCACCGGGGGTTCCAGTGGGTTTGTAGTACCGGGAGGGAGATCAGGTGCGGGTCCCGTGCCTTCCGAATTATATCCGAGTTGATACGAGGAGCTGCAGGCAGCTGCGAACCCCAGCATCAATACGAGGGCTAGAGTGCTTACAAGCTGTTTGTTTCTGGTCGTCATTGGGTCCTCACCTTCCAGGTCCGGTCCTATCAATGCAAAAAGCGCGCCTTGTGGTTCCGCCGTAACGTGCTTAAATTATTACTAAAATCGGAGCCTGGATCGAACGGGTGCCAAAAAGTTACGCAAAAATTGCGGGGTTGCGCACATAGTTCATGAGGCGCTTGTCGCCCGGAAATGCCACGTAATATGGGTATCTTACACGGATGCACCGAGATTCGAAAGAACTGCGGTCAGCGGCAGAAGTTGATAAGGAGAAAAGAATGGCGAGCCAAACACTGCTGATTCGGAACGGAACGGTTGTCACATTGGGGGAGGACAGCCGCGTCCTGAAAAATCACGGGCTATGGATCGAAGGGGGAAAAATCCGGGAAGTCGGGAACGATTCCGCCCTTGCATCCAAGAAGGCCGACGAAGTGATCGATGCCCGAGGGCGGGTGATTCTTCCCGGATTCATCAACGCCCATATGCATTTTTACAGCACGTTCGCCTGCGGTTGGGCGAAGGTGAAGCCTTCGTCGAACTTCCAGGAAGTCCTCCAAAACCTTTGGTGGCGCCTCGACAAGAAATTGTCGTTGGACGATTCGTACTACAGCACGCTCATCCCGTGCATCCGGGCGATCCGCCACGGCACGACGACGCTGATCGATCACCACGCGAGCCCCGGCGCCGTCGCCGGATCCCTCGATAGGGTGGCGCAGGCGGTTTTGGAAACCGGTCTGCGTGCATCGATTTGTTACGAACTTTCCGACCGGGACGGGCCCAAGATCGCGCAGGAGGGAATCGATGAAAACCTGCGCTTCATAAAGCGGGTAAAAACGGAGGGTCATGAGCGGTTGCGCGGCCTTTTCGGCCTTCACGCCTCGTTCACGATCTCCGAGGAAACCTTGGCGAGGGCGGCGAAGGCCGCGGGAGACGCCGGCGCGGGGTTTCACATCCACACGGCGGAGGATCTCTCCGACGAGGAAGACAGCGTCAGGAAATACGGGCGGCGGGTCGTGGAGCGCCTTCACCGGCACGGCATTCTCGGCAAAACGACGGTCTGCGCACACGCCGTGCACGTGAACGAGAAGGAGATGGATCTTCTCAAAGAGACCGACACGATCGTGGTCCACAACCCGCAGTCGAACATGAACAACGCCGTGGGCGTGGCGGACGTTCTCAAGCTTCTCGAGAAGGGGATCCTTGTGGGACTCGGAACGGACGCGATGACGACGAACATGCTCGAAGAGCTGCGTGCGGCTCTTTGGGTGCGGCACCTGGCGGCCAAAAATCCGAACGTGGGGTTCGCCGAAACCGCCGGACTTCTGGCCCAAAACAACCGGAAGATCGTGAACCGGTTCTGGAAAACGCCGATCGGCGAGCTCAAACCCGGCGCGGCCGCCGACGTGATTATTGCGGACTATCTCCCGGCTACGGAGCTGACCGCCGACAACTTCCTGGGCCACTTGATCTTCGGCATTTCACAAGTGCCCATCGATACGACGATCGTGGCGGGAAAGGTGCTGATGAAGAACCGCGAACTGGTCGGAATCGATGAAGAGCGGATCACCGCTCGCGCGCGGGAAGTTTCAGCGGATCTGTGGAGGCGTTTGGGTTAGTTCTCTGCCGGAATCGGGGATCCGGATTCGGGAATCCGATACTGGTCTCCGGGACCAGGTTCCGGTTACTGGGTTGCCCGCTGCCAGGTTCTTAATGCTCTTGCAGCGCAGATAGTTCTTTTGCGCTTCGCTCGCGCATGAAGAGGGCGCCGGATATACACATCTTCGCGCAAATGCTGCAGCCCACGCATTTCGCCGCGTCGGTCATGGGATGGTTTTCGGCGTTCAGCGTGATCGCCAAATAAGGGCAACGCGTGCAGTTCCCGCAGCTCACGCAAATCTCCTCGTGAACGGCGGAAACAGTCTTCTTCGCCGACAGTTCCATGAAGTCCGTGATCGGCTTGGGAAGCGCGATGCCGATCAGCTCGTTCACGGATCGGATGCCCCTCTCCTTCATGAGATGGCTCAAGCCGGAGTGAAGCTCGTCAATGTCGCCGTAGCCGTATTTCATCGCCGCCGTGCAGAATTGAACGCTCCGCGCGCCCAAGGCCAGGAAATCAGCGGCTGCCTTGTAATCCATCGGCCCGCCGTTTCCGGACACCGTGACACCCAACCCCGCCACTTTGGCCAGCGTCAGGTTGCTGATCGGCGTGACGCCCTCGCCGCTCATCCCCACGATCACGCCTTCGTCCCACCCCTTCTTATTCGAAGGCCGGAAGCCGAGTGTCGGAAATGTGTTCGCCAGCGTGATCCCGGCCTTCGCTTTCGGATATCTGGCAAAGAGCGCCTTGATCGGAGTGACGATCGTCCCCACGGACGTAACCGCTGCCGTCAGTTTGAAGAGCTTGGGAACGTTCGGGTCCCCGGTCTTCAAGATCCACTCGATGATTTTGACCGTGAGCGCCGCGTTCTGGGAGACGATGTCCCCCTCCGTGCCGTCCCCGCCTTGCGGACACGAGAGCGAGTACTCGATCCCCATGACGCCGGCGGATTCAAGCTTCCGCGTATTGCTCTGCCAGACTTTCGCGTCCCCCGCGTCGTCGCCCGTGACGGGGCCGCCCGTGGACGCCATGACCAGGCGATCCGGGAACTCCTTTACGAGCCGAGCCACCTCGCGACAAACGCGCTCCAGGCTGTGGCCCGAGACGTTGTCGCAATTGGCCCAGGTTCGCCCGGTGAACGAGAACATGTACTCGGCGGGGATGTGGATCGGGACATTGTCGAATGCCGTCTTCATGACGCCCCCGGCCCATCCCGCCTCCATTCCCTTTTTCATCTGGTCGTAGCCGTCGGTGGGCGGCGCGGCCGAGAGAAGGAACGGCGACGGGATTTTTCGCCCGAAGAAATCCGTCTCCAGAGGAACCGGCGTTTTCCGCCATCCCGGAATCGTGAGCCGGCTCTTTCGAGGCCGGTCGGGAGCCGCATAAGCCGTCCCGGACAAATGTGAATGCGCTTCCGCCGCCGCGTTCTTTCCGGCGGCCACGGCCTCCACAACCGTCGAAGGGCCGGTGACACAGTCTCCGGCCGCGTAAACACCGCTTACGGCTTTAAGCGAGGAACGTTGGCCGATGGCTACGATCACGTGCCGGAAATCCGCCCGCTTCTGCTCCGTTCCCTTAAGATCCGAAACGGCCTTCGGGTCGAACGGTATCGGTTTTTCCGGCTTGTCGCGGAATGTCTTCTCCCCTTTGGAATACGCCACGCGGATCGTTTCGATCCCGCTTACGCCCTTGGATCCTGTTGAGATCGCCGTCACGCGCGTTCTCCCGTTCACGTGAATCCCTTTTTCGAGAAGATCCCGCCTTTCCTTTTCGGGAAGCGGCATCTCGCTCCATTTCTCGAGCGAGAAAATCTCCACGCGCTCGGCGCCCCGAATCCGGGCCGTCACGGCGCAATCCAGAGCTACGGCGCCTCCTCCGATCACGGCCACCGGTCCCTGCATTTTGAATTTTCCGGGGTCCGTAAGGTACTCCCACCCGCCGATAGCCGAGTCCTCGCCCGGAATCACAAGGCGGATCGGCTCCGTAAGGCCCACGGTCAGGATCACGGCATCGAAGCCTTTGAGCGCTTTGGGATCGCTGACCATGGTGTCGACATGCAACTTGATCCGCTTGGAAGAGAGGACAAACGCCAGATCGCCCTTCAGGACGTCGACGTCGAGCCGGTGGCGCGGAATGAGGTTCAACGCTCCGCCGGGCTTCCCGGTTTTCTCGAATATCTCCACGCCGTACCCGAAGCGCGAGAGCGTGAAAGCGGCCGCCAATCCTGCCGGCCCCGCCCCGATCACGGCTATGCGCTTCCCGTTTTCTTTAGGCTCGGCGAATTGGGGATATCCATTCAGCCTTGCCGCCCTGCGGATGATCGATTCCTGGAGGCTCGGGATTTCGACCGGCCGGTCGATGTCCTTTCGCGAGCAGACGGCCATGCAGTGGGTATCCGGGCAAACGGCACCGCAAATCCCGCCCAGCGGGTTGCGGCTCAGAATCTCGCCGGCGGCGCGCACGTAATCTGCGGGCGAGCCGACACGGATCGCCATGATGAAATCCGCCGGGGAACAATGAGCGGGGCATCCCTCGCGGCAGGGTTTGCGCTCGCAATACTCGCACTTGGCGATCTCGTGCTTGATCTGGGCGTCGGTCATCTCGCTCATGGCTGCTCTCCGGGCAAAAACAGATCCGAGAATAGTGGAAAAACCCCCGGAAAAACATGAGGAACGGCATGTTTTGGAAGTCGGCCCGGAATATGTATATTGTGCGCCGCCAAGGCGCGGAACCCATGCAGTTCACTCTGAACGGAAAAACGACGACATATTCGGGGGATCCGGAGCTTCCCCTTTACGACTACCTTCGGAACGAGGCGGGGCTGACGTCGGTCAAGAAAGGGTGCTCCGGGGAAGGCATCTGCGGATATTGCACCGTGCAGCTGGACCAAAAGGCGGCCCTCTCCTGCCACACGAAAATGAAAGACATCGAAGGCGGAACGGTGACCACCATCGAGGGATGGGAATCACACGTTCAGAACGCTTTTGCGGACGCTTTTTTGGAAAAGGGCGGCGTTCAGTGCGGCTACTGCACGCCGGGGATCGTGATGCAGGCGAAGCTCCTGCTGGACAAAAACCCGAATCCGACGCGGGAGGAAGTGGTAAAGAATCTCAATCGCTCCCTGTGCCGCTGCACGGGTTATCACAAGATCGTGGATTCGATCCTCCTGGCCGCGGAAGCAATCCGTGAACGGAAAGAAATCCCGCGCGGGGATTCCACCGGGAAAGTCGGAAACCGGTTAAGAAAATACAACGCCCGGGACCTCGTCCTGGGATTCCGCCCGTTCGTGGGAGACCTGAAACGGGACGGTATGCAGTTTGCGGCGCTCAAGTTCAGCGACCATCCGCGCGCCCGCGTCTTGTCCATCAACGCCTCCAAAGCCCAGAAGCTCGAAGGTGTGACGCGCGTGTTCACGGCGAAGGATATTCCAGGCGACCGGGTGATCGGCCTCATCACGCAGGACTGGCCCCTTATGGTCCGCGAGGGCGAAGAGACGCGTTACATCGGAGACGTTCTGGCCGGTGTCGTCGCCAAAACGGAAGCGACCGCACGCAAAGCGGTGGGGTTGATCGAGATTTTCTATGACGTCCTGGATCCCGTCACCGACATTTTCGCCGCTATGAAGCCGGAGGCTCCCAAGGTCCACAAATCCGGCAACATCCTTTCCGATTGTCATGTGAAGCGCGGGGACATCGAAGGCGCGCTGAAGGCATCGGCCTTTGTCACCAAAGGGCGATACACGACACAGCGGATTGAACACGCCTTCGGCGAGCCGGAGGCGTGCCTGGCCGAACCCTGGAGCCATGAGGGAAAGCCCGGCGTGAAAGTGTTTTCCCAAGGCCAGGGAGCCTACGAGGACCGGAAGCAGATCGCGAAGCTCCTCGGCCTTCCCGAAGCGCAGGTCAACGTCCTTCAGATCGAAACGGGCGGAGGCTTCGGGGGAAAAGAGGACCTGAGTGTTCAGGGACACGCCGCCTTGTTCGCGTACCTTCTCAAGGCCCCGGTCAAGATCATCCTGGATCGGGCCGAATCGATCCGGATGCATCCCAAGCGCCACCCGTTCGTGATGGATTACGCGTTGGGCTGCGACAGAAACGGGAAGCTCACGGCTCTCAAGGCGGAAATCTTCGGCGACACGGGAGCCTACGCTTCCGTGGGGGCGAAAGTGGTCGAGCGCGCCGTCGGCCACGCGGCCGGAGCCTACATCGTGCCGAACGTCGACATCCGCGGCCTGGCCGTTTACACGAACAATCTGCCCAGCGGAGCGATGCGCGGCTTCGGCGTGAACCAGGTGACGTTCGCCGTGGAGAGCTGCGTCGATGATCTCTGCAAGCAAGGCGGCTTCGACCGCTGGCAGTTCCGAT
>JAZDIZ010000175.1:0-27701 GCA_043804515.1 Pseudomonadota bacterium
CGACGTACCCGCCGTTTGTGACCCGTTGAGATTTCCCAGAATATGAGGCTCAAGCTTGCTGTAGTTTCCCCAGACAATGGAGCCCTTACCTGAAGCTATGGTGAACGTGTTCATGTTGTTCCCGGCATCGATGTTCGTGCAGTTTGTGTCCCCGTCCCGGCTGTCTCCGTCCAGGGCAAAGACGTCGTGATCGTTATACTTGGAATACGTCGCACCCGTGAAAATGTTGGTCTCCGTGGGAGGTCCGCCGGCGCCGTAGGCCGCGCTCTCGTCGGTGAACGTGCCGTCGGTCCAGAAACGGCCGCGCGACATTTCGGTCAGGACCTGTTCGGCCAGCTTGGAAGGACTTGAAAGTTCTTCGGGCACCAGAAAATCGTCCGGAGCGTCGGGCACCATGTCGGGATCGCCCCCCATGGCCACCTGGCAGTTCAATGTCGGACCGTTCGTGCCTCTTGGGTCGTAGACGGGATCGGTTGCGGGATAGCCGGACACGTTTTTGAGAACTTCCCGGGCGAACAGAACATCCGGGTAGAGGCTGTCGAAGAGGTACGGAAATGTCATGAACGCCCCTGACCAACCGTATTCCCCCAAGCTTGACGGGGAGCTCTCCAGTGACATTACGGGATAACTCCCGGAATCGTCATATCCGCCGGTTTCGAAGCCCAACGGCAAGTTGTCGGGATCCACCAAAGCCGGGGTGCCCGGGAAGTTCGTGCAGTCACCGCCGTTGATCCGGTCCGCCTCGTCGCCATAGTTCACCGTACCGTGGAGCAAGGCCACATCGTTCGGTTCCATGGGTGTGTGGTGGAATCGCTGGTCGATCACCTCAACCCCTTCAAGGAGAGAAACCAACGGATCCGAATGGCATCTGTTCACCCCATCCTCAGCGGGGCCCGGCACGCCCAGATCCGTATCAAAAGCGAGTGTGGAGTCATCGTCTCCGCACGGAAGCGACGAGACCATCCATCGGTACTGAGGCCGCGACTCGAACGTAGCATCCGCCGGTAAACCCAGAGCCACATGGTTAGTTTGAAGAAAGGCGGTGATCGCGGGGCCCCGATCCGGATGCGGGACGTACGGGTACGGAACATCCTTCGAGGACACGATGGCCAGCATCGGCTTGATGCCGCTTGTGTTGACGCCGTTGTCGAACTGCCTCCGGACGGTCACGGCGAGGTACCCCTCTTTGCCTCCCAGGCCCAACCCCGACGGGACGACGAATTCATATTTGTCCGTGTCGGGAACGTCGGTGAGCGCACAGCTCTCCGGGATCTTGGCGGGGTTGGAAGGACAGACATAGACTTGGCTGGCCGGATCGATCCTGCCGACGATGGAAAGGAAATCCTTGGAACGGACGTCCGCGTCGGTGTCCTCCTCCAGGTGGGTCAGGTCGACCTTCTTCGCGATTCCCACCGCATCTGTCCAGTAAGGGTTGGGGCCGGCGGTGTCCAGATCCTCGGCGTGCTGGTCGATCGAACCGAAAAGGCTTTCGGCATAAACGTGCGGATAGGCGCGGGTACCCGCAAGATCCGTGCGGCGCACGAGGAATCCCTGGACCAAGTCTGAGGACGTATTGAGGGAGAGAGTCTGCTCCAATTGGAAGAGCCCCGCCAGCCTCACGTACATCGCGGAAAACGGCGCAACGTACCCGAAGAGCACGTTGCCGGGAGCCCAGACATGTTCGTCCGCGTTTTCGAAAAGGAATTTTTCGTCTCCTTCCGAGAAATATAGGTTCAGGTCGAGGCCTACGGCGTTCCCCGTGGCGCCGGTCCGGACCGAACCGCTCCCGGTATCGATGTCGGAGCCGTAAGCCGTCGGGTCTTGCCCGAGGAAATACTTCACGGCCGTCTGGCCTGCCTGCTGAAGATCGGCTCGATGCGTGCCGCTCGTGACGATCCCGATCGTCCAATCCTTGAACATCGCCTGGAATTCGGTCTCCTGGGTCGCGTCGAACGGAAAAACCGCCGCGTTCTCGAGGTTGGCGGTCCCGGTCAGATTGGACTGAACCAGCGTCGTCAGAACGCTCATTTCCTGGTCAAACTGGCTGCCCGGAAGGGTTCCCAGGCCCTGGTCGGCCGTCGAATCCATCTGCGATTGCAGGTAATAAAGCATGAACAGGTACGGCCCTCCGGCACGAAGGGCACACTTGAGGTCCGCGCTCAAGCGCAGGTCCCAGATTTGCGGCGCGGCGAGATAGACGTAAACACCCGGACGCCAGATGTTGAATCCAGCCAGGTCCGCCATGAGTGCGCCCATGCCGTCGTCGATCCAGCCGTCTTCCGCGTTTCCCGCTGCGATCAGGACGTGCTGGTTGAAACTGATGATGGCCTGGAACTGGAACGCGATCCACGCGTTGAGGACCTTGTTGACGTACGTGGCGGCCGAAATGTTGAGCGAGCCCCGCAGCTCACCGATCCGATAGTTCTCTCCCGAGTCCGGAGCGAAAACGAAGATCGTCTCGCTCTCGTTCGAGCCGGGATTCGCCACGGGATCAAAGGGCTCGAGGTTCCGGTGGTCGGTGTAGGATTCCTTGCGCAGGAAGCTGTTGAGGATCGGCGTGATGACGACGTTGATCTTCCCGTCCCCGTCCACATCGGAAGGGGCTCCCAGGATCGTGGTCTCCAAAGGATAGATGTTGTTGTCGAACGTGCTGGCGATGGCGTCCAAATCGGCTTTGAGTAAGCAGTCGGCGGGTTCCCGTGTGGCCGCGCAAGCGCCAGTGGTGGCCCCGTAGAGCACGTCACGGTCGACGAAGATGTTGATGTGGGTTCCCTGGGCCCGAAGGATCGCAGTCGTGTCGCAGAACGTATCCACGTTGTCGCGGTCGCAGCGGACCCAGAACCGATGCTCATCTCCCACAGTCAGGGCCGTTTGGAGGGAGCGGGTGCCGAGGGCCGAATCGGCCGTTGGAGATCCGGGCGAACGGGCGAGCACGGTCGCGATCTGGTTCATCGCGGTCGGCCCCGCGGAGAAGCCGGACCGCTCGGCCGGCTGGACGGGGGCTTTCACTTTTCCGTCGTCCGTCAGTCGGCGCCCAAGAGACACAGCGGATGCGGGAGGCGATGCCTCGACCGGCGCATCGATCCGGAATGTGCCGGCCGTGGCCGACGTGTTGTACATGATCAGCGTGTATTCCTCCCGGCGGTTGTCTTTGGGAGCCGCGCACGGCGTGCCGTCCACGATGAGGGGGAACCGGGCTTTGGTGCTATCGATGTCGACTCGGGCCACGTCACCCGCTGCGCAGAGGCCGGGTGTGTCCCCGATCACGACCGTTCCGTCTCCACCCGGGGGAACCGGCGTCGGGGTGGGGGTGGGGGTATTCGTCGATGCAGGATTCACGTTCCCGCCGGAACATCCGGCAAGCACGGAGAGAGCCGCCCATGCACTAAGCGCGAAGAGAGTTGAAAGCGACGATCGTCGAGGCATGGAGTCCTCCGTACATTCCAACGTGGTGGCCCACGTCGAAGAGATTGGTTGATGAATCCGCTGAGGAGCCGTAAGGTATTGAATAACTTAAACAATATAACGGAGCCTGCCCCACCCTGTCAACGACCCGGACCATACCTAGCTTCGGAATTTCGCTTGCGGCCGATCTTCCCGTCGGGGGTTCGCTCGCCCAAACCCCGGCTTACGTCGTGATGCTGTGGGCGCTCGCCCACGATTTCGCCGGACGCTTGGAGTTCGCCCGTGGCCATCGACAGAAGCACGTTTTCGTAAATCAGGGTTCCGTGCTCGGCGTGCGCTCCAATCTTCTGCCTGAAGGCCTGGACATGGTGTTGGGGCGTGGAATTTTGCCCGCGGCGGATGTGGCCTCGCTGCAGGCGGAGGCTTCCCGGGATCCGTCCCGGGATTTTGACCGAGGCATCGCGTCAGCCGCCGTGCGTCGGCGGTTCTTGGATCCCGCCCGCCTCCGGTACGTCCTGGGCCTTGCGGTCGAAGAACGCCTCCTCAACCTGATGGGCTGGTTCGAGGGGGAATATGCGTTAAAGACGTCGGACGAAGTGCCCGCGTTGCTCCACGGAACGCCTTCAACTTCGTTGCGAGAGTTGTTCCAAAGTGTCGAGCGGTTCATCGTGGACGGCGAATCGAAGTTCAAGGTGGGCGACGCCGAACCGGGGCCTTCCACGGGCGATTTGCGTGCGTCGGGGGGGGCCGCGCTTCTGGCTGTTCTTTGCCGACGCAAAGCCACGGGCCAACTAATTTTTGAACGCGGCCCGCGCAGAAAGCTGTTCGTCTTTGAAGACGGGAGAATCGTTTCGGCCGCGTCCACGGATCCTGGGGAGACCTTGGCCGCGGTTCTCAAACGCTGGAGATATCTGGGCGCGGATGCTGTCGATAAGCTCGAATCGACTCTCCGATCCCAGGGAGGAAAATTCCGTCAGATCATTCTCAAAGAGCGCCTTCTCACCGAGGAGGACCTCCGGTCCGCTTTGGTCACGCTCCACGCGGAGAGGGTCCTGGAGGCGTTTTCCTGGCGGTCCGGGAAATACGATTTTCGCGGTGCTCTTAAGAGTCCCCGGAGGGAAGAGGCCCCTCCTCCCCCGTCGCCGGAAATCCCTGTTTCCGCGGAGGCGGCCGCGTCGGAGTCCATCCATTTTATGCAAACCGGCCGGGGAGAGGTGCGCCCTCAGGCGTCGCTTTTCGATCCGGTTTTCACGCCGCACGTTCGTTCGGTGGTTCTTCTGGGTTCGCAAGAGGATCCCGTCGAAACGAGCGCGGCTCGGAGCGCCGTCGAGGACTGGAGGCAAGACGGTCTCCGCGCGGCTCTGGTCCGATTGGATCCGGTGGGTGTCTCCGGAGCCGTCGAAACCGGAGACAACGCCGAGATCCATGTGGCGTCAGGTTCCCGAGACGAACTGGAAACGCGGGTGAGAGAACTCGAGGCGAGGTACGAAAGGCTCATCTGGGTCGGGGAAGGCGTCGCTCCGGCGTTTTCAGGCCGGGCTCTCTTTTCCAACGTGATTGTGGATGTGAAAGCGGGCCGGACCGAGAGGGAACGGTTGAACGAGATCCTTGCCGGGATTCCCGAGGGGGTCTCCCGCTATTTCTTTTTCCGGGAATCGGCCTGGTCGAGCAGGCTCTCCAAAGCTCGCGGCTGGATTGAGGCTTTGGGGGCTAGGCTTCGACTGCGTCACCGATCGTGAAGTCCAGAACCAGCTTTCGGTTTTCCCGCAGGCTCCACGGTTTCTTCGCTCCCCGTCGGGCCTCCCGTTTGAACCAGGAATCCTCGAAGAGCGACCGGTACAGATCGAGGGCCTGGCCCCTCTCACCACAAAGGTCCAGCGTGCGCGCCAAATACAAGCGGTTCTGGGCTTTTCGATAGGCCGTCTCGTGCAGCGTCATAGCCTTTTCGAGAGAGGCCCGGGCGTCTCCGAACCGTTCCCTCTTGAGCGCAACCAGGCCCAGCATGAACCTCAAAAGCGCGTCGCCGGGAATCAGTCCCACTCCGGCGCGCAGGTACGTTTCCGCCTTTTCCAGGTTCCCCGAGGGAAAATAGGCGTCATGGGCGAGCGCGTAGCTCCGCCGCCCGTCTTCCGTCGGGCCGGGCGGTTCGGCCGGGAGCTTCGCGTCGGTTTCGAAGGGGCCGGGAAAGCAAGTGAAGGCTTTGAACTCGGTCTTGGCCGCCGGCGGGCGCCCGTGGGCCACAAATACCGTCCGATGGGCCGGGTCGAAGACAACGGCCGAAACCGTGTGGACCTGCGAAATCGTCGAGCCGAACGCGCGCTCGGCGTTGAGCACGGGGTCGTACGAATCCCGGAGGAAACGGACCGCTTTTCCGATCGTTGGACTCCCCTCGCCGGCCAAAAGCTTGGACATGCGCTCGTAACGCGCCCTGCTGTCCATACGGCGCCCGGGCGTGATCCAGTACTCGTGCCGGGCCAGCGCCGGATCCAAAAAATGATTCGTGGCCACGAGTTTTCCGTCTTTCATCGAGCGAACGGACAGCGAGTCGGCGTCGCTCTCCAAGACGACGGCGTTTTTCTCCCGGAGCGACGAGATCAGGAACGACCAGGCGGCGCCCCTCCTGAAGCTCTTTGCGATATCGACGGCCTGCCCGAGAGACCGCGCCCGGCGCATGATCTCATCACCTATGACCAACACCGGCGCCCCGCGCGAGCTGACCCGGGTCGAATAATTCATGTGAAGCGAAAGCGTGAGGCCTTCCTCGTTCATGGACGTGATCCCCGCCGTATCCACACCCAAAGAGCTGACGGAAACGTAACGCTGGGAGTCCGGCGGGGCGTATTCGAGAACCGCAGGAGCGTCGGTCCACGCTTCGCCGCCGGGATAATCCAGCGTACGCGCGTGGAGGATGGGAATTTCCGCTTCCTTGGATCCAGCCCAAGCGAACGACGTGCAGCCGAAGTTCAGAAAATCGATCCCGTGCGGCCGGAACAAGCGGAACCTTTGCGCCAGGAGGTACGAATAAACATCCGGCATCACGCGGGCCCGGAGGATGCGCTCCGTGGGCACGCCGCACCCCTCACTGAAACCCACGGCCTGCTCCCGGTAGCGGGAGGGAACGGATTCCACGAAAGCCTGCTCCACGGTCTCCCCCACGATCCATCGGAACGCCCGGCGGAGGGAACGGTCCCAGGAGTGGAGAGGTTGGAAGGAAAGAACGTTCGTGAGGAATTCGGAATAATAATCCAGCGCCCGCGCAGTCCCCGCCTTTTTGAGGGCCGAGCCGTGCGCGCGTCCCATTTCCTGGTTGGAACCCGAGAGCTGGAGCAGATGTATTCGCGAGGTTTCGAGCATGAATCGGCTATTAGAACGTCAGTTCGCCAAGTCGGCAAGCTTGAGATCAATGGGAACGCCCGATGCGTCCGTCCCCGTCTCCGGGGCCCAAAGGTCACGGATGAATCGGCGGATAATGCATTGCGTAGGCACATTTACGAGCTTCACAGCTTTACAAAGACTTTCCCGCCGGTTACCTCTTGCTTCCCGATGGCGGATCGAGCGCCGGCCCACGCAAGCCCCAAGGAATCGATTTCCGTCGAGGATCTTTGCCTGCTCGCGAATTCCTTTGTGGAAGAGGAGCGGTTCGACAAAGCCGTCCAGATCTATGAATCCGCGTGCCGGCTCTTCCCCGACAACCTCACGCTAAAAATCAATTTGGGGCGCGTGCGGAATATCAGGAATCAAACCGTCGATGCCCCTAAGGACGCCCCTCCCGCGAGCTCGCGGGAAAGGTCCAACCGCGACTTTTGGGCGAACCGCTATCAAGGCTTGGGGGAGATTTTCCTCAACCAGGGAAAGAAGGAGGAGGCGGAGAGGGTTTTTGAAATCTCGAAGATCAGCAATCCGAATTTTTATCTTCCGTATTTGAACTTGGGCCGCTTGTACTCGGAGGCCGGGGCTTTCGGGAAGGCCGTCGAAGAATTCGAAGGGGCCAACCGCCTCAATCCGTTCAACGAGGAAGTCGTGGATCTTCTTGCCGCCGCTTTTTTCCACACCCGCGAATACCGGGAGAGCCTCAAATACGCCGTGGACGGGCTCATCCTCTCGGGCGAAATCTCCAGGCCCCAGGACGGGCGCTATCGTTCGAAGATCAAGGCCACGATGGAGAGGATCCCGGGGTTCACAGCCGAGATGCGAAACCGGCTGGTCCGGGAACGAAGGAACCGCATCCAGGTCTTGTACGAGGAGCTGTACAAGGAGATCGACGACATCGCGCCGGATGCCGAAATCATTTCACGCCGGGAAGACGTGTCCGGGGCCCCTGCGCCGAACGAGGAACCCGCGAGGGTTCGGGTGCCCTCGGACCAGGAAATCGATAAGCACACGTATGAGATGGCACTGCAGCTCCGGCGCCACCTCATCTTCAGGAACATGGACGACGCCGCCGTACTGAAAGTCGCCCGGTTCACGTCGGAAAAGCGCGTCCCCGCCGGCGACCTGGTTTACCAGGAGGGGGATCCCTCGTACGGTTTGTACTTCCTGAATCGCGGGAAGGTGGAACTCCAGAAGAACACGCCGTTCGGGCCCATCGTCTTCGCATCGTTCGAGCAGGGGGGCTTTTTCGGGGACGACAACCTTTTGTACGGCAGGGAGAGGTATGTGAGCGCGGTGGCGGTCCAGGAAGCGGAACTCCTGTTTGTGGACAAGGCCGGCCTGACGACAATCTTTGCCCGGGAAAAGGAAATTGCGATCCATTTCTTGTGGTATTTCTGGCAATCCTTGAGCCAACAGATCCGCGAATCGAAGGAACGGTTGATGGCCTTCGTTTCGGCGCCGATCGACAAAACTCGGCAGGAGCCCCTGAATGTCCAGGAAAAGGCCGGAAAAAGGCCCGCCCGCGCGGAACTCGACAAAAAGATGGAAGTTCTTAACGCGCAGGGCCTCTCCCCCGCTGAGCTGGATCTTCTGGCCCGGTTCAGCCACGAGGAGGCCTTCAATCGCGGGGACGTGATCTTCCGCGAAGGGGACGCCGGCGACCGCTTTTACGTCATTCGGGAAGGAGCGGTTCTGATCAGCAGGCAGGCCAAGGGGTGCGCGGAGGAGGCCCTGGCCGTGCTCAAGAAGGGGGATTTCTTCGGGGAGATCGCGTTGGTCGGGAACCGCCATCGCCGTTTCGCCGACGCGCGCGCGCAGGAGCAGGGAACGCGGGTTCTTGTGGTGACCGCCGAGGGATTTCGGGAGATCCTTTCCATCGACACGGATTCGGCGTACCAGATCCTCCGCATTCTGTGCCGGATCCTGACGCGAAGGCTGGCGGAAATGAACGAGACGCTCTACGAATGGCGGCTCATGTCCGGAGGCTCTCACTGATCGGAAAACTCCTTCCCCTGTTCGCCCTTGTCCTTGTCGCGGCCTGCAGTTCGGACGGGTCGGGCCCCGGAATTTCAAGCGTGGCCTGGACCGGGACGGCGAACGGTTCGTCGGCCGAATTCCTCGTTACATCCCAGTCGGCTCAGATCGAATCGGACGGAGACGTATCTCTTCTCTTCGGCGGGCAGGAAACGGGCGAGGAATTCACGATGCGCTTGGATGTGGGCGGAGGCCGGGCAGCGACGATTCCTCCGGATCAGCCGTCCACCGTCCAGATCGGGTCATCATCCGTGAACCTGAACCTATATCTGGGGACGTCTCATTACCGCGGGACGTCGGGATCCGTCACGTTTACGAAATTTGAAACGCTCCCCGGGGGGTCCTTGAGCGGAAACCTGGATGTGGGATTGGTCCCGCTCCAAGGCTCGGGGTCGGTGACGATGAACGGGGACTTCACGGCGCCGGTGGTGACACCGACACCCACGGCAACGCCTTAACAAGTCGCTGAAAAAGGGCTGGCGGAACCTATCGCAGGCTCGCCTCGATCTTGAGCTTCCTCTCGATATGCCGGAGTTCCTGCTCTTCGACGAACGTGAGGGGCACTCGCTCCCGCCGCGCAAGCGAACGCAGAACCCCGATTTCCCCGAGCGTCAATCTCCCCTGCCTCATAAGGCAGAGTCGCACCCGCTCTTCTGTTTCCGGTTCGAAAGGCATTCCCACCGGCGAGTATCACCCCACAGAAAGGGAATGAAAGAAAAAGTACGCGGTCTAGAACCGGGGCCTGGGCAGCGTCGACCTGGTGGAGAACGTGTTGATGCGCGTACCGCCGAAAGATTTGGTCGGCTGGGTCAGCTTCGGTTTAGCAGAAACGGCTCCCTCGGGCGAGGAGGCTGCCACTGTCGTGACCATGGCTTCCGGCATATCGCTTCTCAAAAATTGCCTGGGATTGGCCTTCGCCAGAATGACCCGTTCCAGATCCCTGACCAATTTTTGGCGCCGTACACCTTGATAAACCACGGTGTACCGGGCGGCGGTCCGGCGAAGCTCGAAGAAGTCCATGCTGTTCAACATCATTTTTGTAATCTCTTGAAACGTCATATGCGCGTCTCCTTCTTGCTCGTTGTTTCTGTCAGCCTCATCTCTCTTAAGTAACGCATTGCATTACTCATGCCGCACGGCTCAGTTCCGACAGAAAAGCTATCTCTTTGTAACTCCTAACTTCTCCTGAGCTTCTTCGAACTACCCGCCCGCTCACGAACCCGTGAATGTCGCACGCTTGCGTCACGAGAACCCCACTCGGGAACTCTCTTTGCCGGGAACCTGCAGCCCCTGCCCCAGGTTTTCCACAGCCGGATCCTTAAGTCTGAAGGGATCTTAATACCGCAGTGAGGGGCAGCGCAACAGTTTTTTGGAAACTAATGTATTAGATTATATAACTACTGGTAAGGCCTTGTAAATAAATGACAAACAGCAATCAATAGCAGACTTCTTGAATCACGGTGGTCTCACATACGCAGCGGCGGTATTCGATAGTTCTGACGTCATATTCCGATTCGGGTTGGTCGCAGAATCCCTCCGGTGCATATCCACCCATATTGAGGCGCTGGCCCAGGCCCAAGAAGCCTCGTGACATGGCGCTTAGGCTACGGATCGGGAGCGTGACATTGCTCATGATGCTCGAGCCCAAGCGCGGGAGCACATATTGAGCCGCCCCGGCCAGATTGTAAGCCGCCCCAGTCAAGGAGCCTCCGACTTCTCTCTTGAATTGATCCCATTCGGAATCTTTCATGCCCCGAAGCGTATCCACAACCGAACCGTACGCGTTTCGGACTCCGGGCTCTCTCTCGCCGATCGTCCGGATTTGAGGCTCAATCTCTTCCAAACGATAAACGATTTGCTCCCTGGTTTCACGCGGGACCGCTCTTATTGTGTCATCAACAGCGGCCATGGGACACCGGTGCATGAAGAACTGCTGGTAGTTGACCCCCTGGGGGCAGGAACCTGTCCGGACCCGGCCTCCGCAGTAACGAGGGGTGAGGTAATTCTGATAATTCTGGTAGAGGGGACTCCTAAACGGGACCATTCCCCCGCCCGATTGCGTACGGCCGTATTGGCCGTAGAGTCCGATAGATAACCTAGCCCGGCTGAAACTATTCATGTTCGAGCCGAACGGTCCATAACCGCCCTGCGACGGGGCGTATGCTCCGTAGCCGTTGGGGTACATGTACCCGTTTCCGGCGGGGAGCGAAAAATCGGAACCCATCGTCAAGCCGACGAGGTCACTCCAACGAACCGTCCTTTTTGTTGATTCGACGTACCCGACAACCTGCGTGAAGAATTCCTGGCATTCCGGCGGTGCTTTGTCGCCGAGATAAACTCTGTCCTTGTCGTAACACGTCTCCATCCCATCGTCCCACGTCCAAACACGTCCTGACGGCGTCGTGCCAGAAGCCGGAGGCTGAGCCTGGGTGGGTTGGGTGGTCGATGTATCCTTGTTCGTCTGTTCGCCGATTTTTTTCACCTTGGACGGATCAAACAGCGCGTGATTCTGTGATCCCGAGCAAGCAACCCCGGCGATCAGAACGGCACCGGCGAGGATGTAGATTCGGCGGTTCATGCGCCGTACCCCGATCGGACGCTGGTCGTGAAGTGGCCTTCCACACGGTTGATTCCGGAAAAGATTTGGAAATCCGCCTCAACCCGGTCCCCTGCGATATTGCTGATGGCGAGGAACCTGATCGAGCCCGAGAGCGGCGGCTGCATCTGACCCAGAAGTCGTGCGTCGACAAAGACAATGTCCGCACCGAAAGGAATTACGGTGCCGAGCTGAAGGAAAATGGTCGAGACATCGGTGACCGTGATGCGAATTTCATCCGCCAGATACGTGTTCAAGCTCTGAAATGAAATTATGCAGTAGAGAGGATCCGTGTATCCACCTTCGCCGCCGGGGACCGACTGTCCCCCGGGATAACCCACATCGCAGACGGAGCCTTGGACGGCCGCCGAAAACGTCTGGCTTTGGGTGATGATGTCGACGTGGTTGTCTCCGGATCCGCCGCATCCCGCCGCCAATAGAATGCCCGTCGCCAGTACCGTGATTCGTTTGAGGTGTCGCATATGGCCTATACCGCCTTCCTTACCTTCGTTACCTTCGCAAGACATGTGCCACAGGACCCCGGATAAAATGCCTTGAAATCATTGATAAAATCCGAATGCCCCTGGCTTCCAACCCCCCTCCTCGTGAGACATTTTCGTCCCGGCTGGGGATTTCTTGCCTTTGTGACCGGAAGCGTTTTAACTCATCGCGTCAACTACGTCAAGGCGTCTGTTTGGGCTGCACGTGGCGTGGAGACAAAGGCCCTCCAGGGGGCAGGAAGAGCAGATTGAAGCATCCCAACGATGTAGGCAGCGTCCCAGGATCCCAAGGCGGGAAATCGCGAAATCGAAGCGGACGGGGTCCGAAGGATCCATCCCTTTCAACCGGCCCGTCACCTCCTCAGCCATCTTCCAGTCGGCGGACTTCCGGGCCGTGAGGCCGACGTACCTTAAAATGCGGCTCAAGTGGACGTCGATGGGAAGATAAAGATCGCCGGGGGATACGCTTCTCCAAAGGCCGAGATCGGGGTCTTTGCGGCGCACGACCCACCGGAGGGAGAGGTTCAATCGCTTCAGAGCGCTTCCGCCGTTGGGGGCGGGAACTAGGAACCGAAGGCCGCGCGTAAGGTGCCCGCCGTTCGTAATCCGCAGCATCCCGGAAAGCCTCTTAAGGAAGGAATGAATGGCCGAACGATGGTCCCTGTCGGCCTTGGGTCCGTCGTAAAAGAAGCCCTCCAAAGACCCGTGGGATGCATAGATCCCGCGCAACGTCTCAAGAAAAACCACGAGGTCCGAATGTGTGATCCACCGGTGCTTGAAGTCTTTCCATTCCTTAAGCGACCCGGCGCCGTCCGTCAGGAGCTTTTGGACCGGCCGCTTCCCGAAGCGCGACAGGATGCGCTCCAGCGTCCTGAAGATGCCGGCCACGTTTCCGAACGCGAACGTGGCTGCGACAAACGCGGCGAATTCGCGGTCCTGGGGGCGGGAGTAACGGTGGGGAAACTTGAGCGGATCGCTGTCCAAAAACCGGGCGTCGTACGTCGCGTACAACTGTTCGAGCGCGTGGTGGAGGCGGGCTACCGGCTCAGGTCCTGGACGTATTGCTTGCCGTACTTGTCCCACGCCTCCTCGGCCTCCTTCCGCTCTTCGGGCGTCTCCTCCTTGACGGTGAAGTGCTCCTTATTCTTCTGCCACCAATCCTGAATCTCACGGATCCCCCGCTGTCTCGTCGCGGGAGGATCGGAATAGCGATAGCTGAAAGAAACGCGGGTGATCTTCTTGAGAGCCCGCTCCGCGTTCCCGCGCACGTTATCGCTGCCGTCCGAGAGAAACCGGATCAGCGTTGGGCCCGCATTCTGAGATCGGAGTTCTCCCAGGCCGTAGATCGCGAACTCCCTGACCTCGGCGTCGTTCGTGAGGTCCAATAGAACCGGTAGGCTCTCCCGCGCCCGCGTTTCCACCAGGAAATTGATCGAGTCCTTTCGATAGGGAGAGGAAACCTTCCGGGCCAGTTCGGTGGCCTTCCTCACTTTGGCCGCCCGGGTGGGTTCGCGGCGGATCATGTTTCGGAATTCGACGACGCGCTTCCGATACGATTCCGGGGCATGCGTCAGATCGGCATCCAACGCCGGTTTAACGGGTGGCGCCGCCTTCTGAGCCGGGGCGTTGGAAGCTGAAAGAAGGAAGGCAAGCACCGAACATCCGATTAGGAGCCTCATGGAACGGGATTATAGCCGCCGTGGAAACAGGGGGACAGCTATCGTATTAGGGTCTTTTTTGGGGCCCCTGCTCCAGAAATAGGTAAGCTGTCCCCTTAATTCCAGCCATCGCCTCGTTGCACTCGGCGAAGGCTGGACGATCAGAAATGTCTCTTGGAAAAGACTCTCCCCGACCCTGATTTTAGATATTTCTCAAATGCCGTGGCCTTCGTCGGTTCCGAGAAAGAGATCGACGTTTGAACCTTCCATGGCCGAAATTTGGACGTATGAGGCACGGAGCCCGAATTGTGGATCTCGAGCCGTTTCGTTATATCCTCCGTAAGCCTTACGTAATAGCGAACCGGAACTGCCTCGCTCCTAAGGATATAGACGTGCATGAGTGAACTTTTATGCAAACTTCATGCTGAAGAAGCCTTCGGGGGCGCTGTGTAGATTTCATAGGCTGGCTCGCCTAGCCGTAGCTCCAGCCTCCGCTTCGTTTCCACTCAGCGGGGGGCTCGCCTAGCCGTAGCTCCAGTTCAATAAGCGGGCGTCCGCCTTCGCAAAGCCTTCGGCGGGACAGCCTTCGCTTCGATTCACTCAGCGAAGGCTGGTGCCCCCACCAGGATGCGGCGGCTCTCGCCGCCAGCGTTGTAAGGAGAGCCTCTCGCACCCGGCTACGCCGGGTCCCCGCTCGAGGCTGTCTATTGGGTACCTGCAACGTCGAACGAGGTTCGATTTGAGGACGATAAGAGGCTCCGGGTAGATCGAAGATGTGAGCGGGAAGCGTCCGCCTCCGCAAACGTATCTTTGGGAGTGGCTAGCCTAGCCGGAGCTCTACGCAAAATAGAGAGCCTTTGCGTTATTGAAGAGCTTCGGCGGGACAGCCTTCGCTTCGATTCACTCAGCGAAGGCTGGTGCCCCCACCAGGAATCGAACCTGGATTTAGGGATTAGGAATCCCTCGTTCTATCCATTGAACTATGAGGGCGGCTAAACCAAGCAGAGGGACTTCACGTTGAGGCCATCGAGCTTCTTGCGCCCCTCAAGTGCGCCGATCTCCAATACGAAGCTGGCCCCCACGATTTCGGCATCCATCTGCCTCAAAAGGGCCGCCGTAGCCTGCGCCGTACCACCGGTGGCGAGGACGTCGTCCACGATCAAAACCTTCTGCCCGGGCTTTATGGCGTCGCAATGGATCTCCAGCGCGTCTTTCCCGTATTCCAAGTTGTATTCGTAACGGGAGGTTTTCCAGGGGAGTTTGCCCGGCTTTCGTACCGGAACGAATCCCGCTCCGAGGTCATTGGCGAGCGCGGCGCCGAAGATGAAGCCTCGGGATTCCATGGAAGCCACCACCTCGATCCTCTTCCGCTCGAAGGGCTCCGCGAGCGCTTCGAGAACCTGGCCGAAAGCAACCGGGTCTTGCATGATCGGCGTGAGATCGTAAAAAAGGATCCCTTTTTTGGGAAAATCGGGCACCGTTCGTATTTTTTCTCTCAGCAATTCCATGTTCAGTTCCTTGATAATTCGAGGCCCCACATAAGAGGCGGGGGGCTGAAAGTCAACGAATAACAGGTTGGTGAAAAAGGGCCGTCTGCGTCGTTGCCCGCTCACGAGTCAGGGGACACCCACTGATGGGTGTCCCCAACTTCTCAGTCGCGATTTCGCGAGCGCCTAGCATCTGACACCTTTTTGACCAACCTTCCGTTTTTGGGGTTTTCAACACCCTGACAGGTCCCCCAGGGCGCAAATTACGCCACGGACGCCGCCGCGGCTTCCTCCACATGCCGGACCTGAGCCGCCCGCCTCTCGTGCAGCTGGACCGACACCACCCTTGAAACCCCCGGTTCCTCCATCGTGATCCCGTAGAGATTCTGGACCGCTTCCATCGATGACTTGTTGTGCGTGATCAGGATGAACTGGGTTTGGCGCGACATCTCGTGCACCAGGCTGAGATAACGTCTCAGGTTCTCGTCATCGAGGGGGGCGTCCACTTCATCCAGCAGGCAGAACGGAGGAGCCTTGTGAAGGAAGATGGCGAACAGGAGAGCGATGGCGGTAAGTGCCTTCTCTCCCCCGGACAAAAGGTTGAGGTTCTGGAGGCGCTTTCCCGGGGGTTGGGCCACGATTTCAATCCCGCTCTCCAAGAGATTTTCCGGATCCGTCAGGACAAGCTTGGCTTTGCCTCCGCGGAACAGGCGCGGGAAGATATCTCGGAATTTCGCATCGACATCCTCGAACGTTTGCTGGAACCGCTCCCGGGTCGTCAGATTGATCTTCCGAATGGCGCTGGAGAGCGCCTCCAGTGATTTCTCCAGATCGTCCTTTTGCTGCGACAGGAACGTGTGGCGCTCTTCCAGCTCGTGAAGTTCCTCGATCGCGCCCAGATGCACGTCGCCGATCTTCGACATGCGCTCCCGCAGATCCGTAAGGTCGGAACGAATCGGTTCCAGTTCCTCGGCCTTCAGAGGCTTGAACTCCTCCCGATCCACATAGGAGGCCAATTCGATCGAATATCGCTCGGTGATCTGAGTGGCGAGATACTCCACGCGCAGACGCTCCTCCTGAAGGGCCATCCGCAGCGCATTGAGTTCCTCCTGGTAGGTGGAACAACGCTCCCGAAGCCCCTTGATTACGTCCGCCTCGGAGCGGATTCTTTCCACCAGCGCGTCGTAGCTCGTCCGAAGGGCGGAATTGGAGACCTGCTGCTCTTGGTGGCGGCGAACCGCATCGCGGCGCACATTCTCCGCCGCCGCGGCCCGCTCTCGGCAGGCTGCCGCGTCGGTTTCGTGAGCCTTCGCGTTGTCAATCAAAGCCGTCCGGTCCGAGGCCGCAGCCGTGATTCGGGTCCGAAGGTTTTCCTCTTCGCGCTCGTGGGCCGTGACCTTTTCATTCGTGGACGCGACGCGGACCTTCAGACGGGTCACTTCCTGGGACCGGGAGGCCAGCGTCTCACGCGCCCCTGTGAGCCGCTCCGAGCGCAGCTTTAGCTCCGCGTCGAGGTCTGCGCGTTCGCGTTCCGTTTCGCGCACGTGGTCCAGATTGGATGCGATTTCCTCCTCCAACACGTGGAGTTCGTTTTCAAGCTTGGCCTTTTCGGTGCGGATCAGATCAGCGGCTTGGCGCGATCGGCGCAGGGCTTCTTCCACCCGCTCAAAATCCTTCTCGTGGGAAACCGTTTTCCGGGTTTCCTGTTCGAGGGCCCGGCCCAGGCTTTCGACCTGGCGGATCGTGGCCCGCGCTTCCCGCTCCAGCCTCCCCAGACTCCGTTCCTCCGAGACGCGCTGTGCCTCGAGATCCGCCACAGCTTGGCGGAGCTCGGCGATTTCCCCGCGGATCTGAAGAACGCCTTTTTCATCTTCCCAACTTCCCCCGGTCACGACCCCTTCGGAGGAAACGATGTCACCTTCTTTGGTGACGAGCGTGCGCGCAGTCCCCTTCCCCCAAAGGTCCAATGCTACGGGCAGGGTGTCCACCAGGAGGACGTTATGAAGGAGGCGATCGACGGCGGCCCCGTAGGGCGAATCCGTATCCACGTAATCGCGGAGCCAGCCGGCGACTCCAGGTCCGGATGGCAGCTCTTGAAGCTCTTTCTGTTGCCGCATCCGAGCCGGCATGAACGAGCTGCGCCCCCGGTTCTCGTTTTTGAGAAAAGCAATGTCCTCCAGTGCCTCGCGCGGGTCTTCCACCAGGATATATTTTAAGCGGTCCGCTAACACCGCTTCGACGGCTCTCTCGTAGCCCCTGCGGGGACGAACGAGATCCGCCAGGATGATGGCCGCGCGGCCGCCGGTTTGAGCGTGCCGTTCCAGAACGGCACGCACGCCTTGGCCGTATCCTTGGTGGGTTCGATCGAATTCGTCCAAGACTGCGAGGCGCGATTTCGTGCCCTCGATTCTTTCCTTGAGTTGGGCCAACCTTTGTTCGCCGAGCAACTGTTCCCCCTCCACTCCTTGAAGGCGTGTGCGGGCCTCGACGTGGTCGCGCTCGAATCCGAATTTGAGCTGTTCCAGGAGTCCGAGGTCGTGCTGCAGCCGGGTGTACTGGCCCGCCAGCTCTTCGTGCTCGGACTGCGCCCGTTGAAGCTCGCGATTCCGGGTCTCCAGGGCGGCGCCGATTTCCTGGGCGTGCTCCCGATCCGAAGCCACGCCGTTCTTGAGCTGAGCTTCGCGCGCTACCAGCTCCAGAAGCCGGTTCGTACTCTCCTCGAGGGCCGCCTCGATCGCGCCGATTCCGGCGTGAAGTTCACTTTCCGCAGCCGAGGCTTCATCGAGACCGGCCTGACCCTCTTCACGTTCCTTTTTCAGAGATGCGATCAGAGACGTAAGCCGTAACGCATCCGCCTCCAGCGCCGTCTGCGCGTGAAGGAGTTCCTCCGAGCGCTTTCGGTCCCGTTCCACGGCGTCCTCATGCAACAAGGCGTCCTTCTTCTGATTCGCAATTTGGTGTTCCAATTCACTGACCTGCGAAGCCATTTCCATCAGCTTCTGCTGAGCGTTCTGAAGCGTTCTCTCCGTTTCCGCGGCGGCGAGCCGATCGCTCTCCAGGACGGCGTCGCGCGCCGTGACCTCGGCCGCCTCACCTTCGGTCCGGACGCCCGTTTCCCCTTCCTTGCGTTCGAGTTCCTTGAGATGGGCCACGCCCGCGTGGTAGCTCGTGGAAGAGAGAGCCAGATCCAGCGCCCTGGCCTCCTCGCTCAGAGCTTTGTATCTCTCGGCCTTGCGCGCCTGGCGCTCCAGGGAGCCGATTTGGCGTTTGAGTTCTCCGAGAACGTCGCTCACGCGAAGAAGGTTCTGCCGCGTGTATTCCATCTTCCGTTCGGCGGCCTTCTTGCGATGTTTGTACTTCGTGATTCCGGCGGCCTCTTCGATGATGACCCTGCGATCTTCCGCTTTGCTGGCGACGAGCTGCCCTACCCGCCCCTGCTCGATGATCGAGTACGAGCTTTGGCCCACACCCGTGTCCAGAAAGATATCCACCAGGTCGCGGAGACGACACGGAGTCTTGTTGACGAAGAACTCGCTCGTGCCGTCCCGGAACACACGGCGGAGAACGTGGATCTCCGTGAACTGTTCATACGGTGGAGGCGCGGTGCCGTCACTGTTGTCCAGGACGAGAGAGACCTCCGCCATTCCCGTAGGGGGCCGGAATTCGCTCCCCGAGAAAATGAGATCCTGCATGCAGCGGCCGCGCAGTTCTTTGAAGCTGAGTTCGCCGGTGACCCACTTGATGGCGTCAACGACGTTGCTCTTTCCGCAGCCGTTAGGCCCTACGATCCCGGTAATGTTACCCGTAAAGTCGAGCGAGATTTTTTCGAGGAAGGATTTAAATCCAACTACTTCTAACTTCTTGAGGCGCACGAAACCCCTTCCGATTCGGAGGATTACCAGACCTGCACGGGGACGGAAAGCAAAATGAACGTATCGTACGTGCCTTATGTGGCCATATACCCCGTCCTATCGAATGAGCTTGCGGAGCTGCGGATCGGGCCGGCTCAAATCGATGACGGAAATTCCGTTTGTATTCGTGTTGGCCACATACGCAGTGAGGCGGGTATCCCCGGGGCGGGTGATTACGGCCACGGCACTGGGCCATCGGTTGGCGCCGTTCAGTATGGGGTCGATACCGTCCGTCGTGACGAACGTGAAGTAGTCGTCCCGAGTGGTCGGGTTTGGGAGCGAGGACCGAATGGCCAAGGCAATTGCGCCGGAATCGCTGGTGTACGGCGTCCCTTCAAAAGCCCTTCTTGTCTGGGCACCGGACTCCGAGCCGAGCGCAAGATAACTGCCGGAGACGCGCACTTCGATGTCCACGCTTCCCTGGTGCGCGGGTTGTGCCTCGAGCTGCAAAGTCTGATCGGATGCCACGGCCGTTATGGCGACTTCCTCCGGGCTCCCCGTCGGATCCAGGATTACATGGTCGCCCGCCTGAACGCCCGAGCTGAGAAACGTGGCGGTGGCGGAAGTCAATTGGTCGGCCGATACGGTGGCGGCCAGAGACGTTCCGGGAACGACGCCCTCATAGATCAATTGCCACCTTTCCGCCTGGGTCACGCCGTCCACCGTGTCGATCGAGAGCAGATCGGGAGTCGACGGCGGCCCCGTGTCGGAGAACTGCACACCGAGTGCCAGGGATTGCGGCACGCGCCCCGTGGGATTGACGTCCACCCGCTGTTGGCTCGTAAGGTCGAGCAGATCGAGCGGGCCGGAAATCGTGGGGATCAAACCGAACGGCGCTCCGTTGAAGGTGTACGGAACAAGCGTGCGCCCCATGTCCGTGAGACGGATGGGACTCGCGACGGCCGACGAGGACAGATCGAACCGAGCCATTTGGCGCGTCCCGGGTGAAAAGAGATACAGGAAATTGGTGACGCCGTCGGCGGCTGCGGAAAAACTCTTGATGTTTGTGGCGAGGACGGTAACCGAAAGTGTTGGGGAGGCCGTCGTGTCGACGTCGAAGGCGTCGGCCGCAGCGGAATTCGGAATGAAGAGATGTCCGTTAACGAAGGCCGATCGGCCGGGCAACGGCGTAACGCCGGAAGTGTCCGCCAAATCCACCGGGGCTGAGAGCGAGAGGCTGGCAAGGTCGAACACGGCGACGCTCGGGGGGTCCGCCATGACGATGAAAAGTGACGAACCGTCGCTCTTCAGATCCACGGGACGACCGGTCAACGGCAGGGGTTTGCCGACCACCGTGCCCAAGCGGAACGTGTCGCCATCCGTCGTAGGATCTCCCCCGGTTGTGATCGTGAACGAGACGGCCCCGTTATCCGTTGCGTAGGGCTTTCCCTCGGTCGCCCTCCCCGTCTGCCGGCCGGACTTCGAGCCGGTGACGACGTAGTTCGCGCCGTCCTCGCTGAACCGAACCTGCCACTGCTCGCTTTGCGCGAGAGCCGGGTCCACGGATACCTGAGCCAGGTTGGGGGAGGACCTCCTTCCCACATCCTGCAAAAGCGGTTTGCTGTTTCGGCCCACAGCGGTGGCGCCGAGATCCACGGCCTGATGAGGAAGTTCGTTAAGCGCCGGGTCCGATGGAGGGATCGCGTCGAAAGCCCAGAGTTCGCGATGCTCGGCATCCGCGGCAAAGACGCGGGGCGCGGGATCCCGATCCTGGACATAAAGCGCCGAGGGTTCGCCCCCCATGGCGATCGGGCTGTTGGCGTAGTCGTCCCCTGTATCGGTGTCCACGAAGCGCTCTTGCTGTTGGTCCAGAACGGAAATCGTCCCCCCGACCTGGTTCGCAACGTAAAGCACGCGCGTCGTGCGGGAGTTGAACTGGATGTCCTTGGAGGACGCCTGAATGTCCACTGGGGCTTGGAGAATGAAGAAAGGGGCATCCGAGGAGCCGCAGCCGGCAAGGAGGAACGCAAGCCCGCCGATGAAGGTGATCGGGGCCTTCATTGGATCGTCTCCACACTAAGGGTCGTCTGATCGATGACGGAAATTGAATCCGAAAGGAGATTGAGGACGTACATCACCCCGCGCGCTGCGTCCGGCACGATTTCCGCCGGAAGTGCTCCGAGCAGAAACTTCGTATCCACGGCGCGCTTGGCGGTGTCGATGACGGTCAGCGTGTTTTCCAGATTGTCGGTGACAAACACTTTCGTCTCATCCGACGAGAGCGCGATTCCATCCACTCCATGCCCTGTCGGGATGATGTCGACGATCGTCGGGCTGATGACTCTGAAATGATCGCCGGTTTCATGGATGTTGGAAACGTCCAGAACCACCACGCTCCCGATTCCACGGTGGGTCACGTAAGCGAGACCCGCTGTTGAGACGGCGATTCCCCGGACCCCTCCCGCCGCTGAAACACCTGAAAGATCCAGAACTCCCTCCACCTGCCGGCCCGCGATATCCAGGATATAGATCTGGCTGGTCAGCGTGGATGCGACGTACAGCAGGGTTCCGTCGGGGCCGGGGGTCATACGGCTTGCGCCTCTCCCGGGTCTGCTTCCGACCGATTGAAAATTGGCGGATGAGATGAGCGGCAGGCCGTTGAGAGCGCCGTCCATCGGATTCAGGTCCATGGGAAGCAGCGTGTCCGCGTCGATCGCCGAAACCGAGCCGTCCAGAAGGTTGGTCACGAACAACAGGTCCCCCGCGGGTGTGCCTACGGCTTCATACACATCGTAAGGATTGTTGTCGGTCTGCACGGCATTGGCCGACTTCTCGATCGGTGTCGGGGCGGCCACGGGAGCGAAGGCAATCGGTTCACCTGAGGGCCCCGGAATCGAATACTGGTAGATGAGAAGCCCGTCCTCGGCCCGATCCACGACGTACACCCGGCTTCTCGGCACATCCACGGCGAGGCGCCCCGCCAGGCTAGGGATCGCGATCAACGACTCGGGAACAAGGGCCTTTGTAGCCATGTTCACGGCGATCATCGAACCCGATTTCTCGCGGATATCGGGGTTCGTGTTGGCCACGATCGCGAAATCGGTTCCGGGAACAAGGGCCAATGCCCCCGGCCGATTCAGGTGGGGCTGCACATCCCGGCTGATCAGGGGAGCTTCAGAACACGCCGACAGAGCGGATGCACAGAAAAAGAAAATGAGAAGCGACGTCTTCGGCATGAGGGGTATGGGAACCTAACCAAAAGACGGGCTTAGCTCAAGGAATGTAAAGTTGGGGCGTCGCCCAGACCATAGGTGCTAAAAGCGGGGCGCCGTTGTCCGAGGACGCGGAGAGGACGAGCATCCGGTTCTGGCCGCGATAAGCGGAAAGGTCCGCGATGAGGGTGTCCAGTTGTCCGTCCTTGGAAGCCGTCAATTCGGCCAAGGAAACGAAACGTCCTTCGTCCTGGATATAGATGGTGAATCGCGCCGAACTTCCGTCGGTGGCGGAATCCGTAAAGCCCACGTACGCCGAGATGGAAACCCCATCCTCATCGGGAACGTCCAGAAGGAAAACGCCGTGGACGTAAGAGGACTGCCCGTCCGGAACATTGATGGAGACCGCATCGGAGTTGACGGATCCGTTTTCCAAGGCCACGGGAACTCCGATGGGGCTGACCTGGATTTGGTCCCCGAATTCAGGGTGCCAGACGGCTTGATTGAGCGCAGGGCGCAGGGTATCCAACCCGCCATCGGGCGGTAACGTAGCCGCGGCCCCGCACCCGAACATGGCGAGGCCGGAAAGGAACGCGATCACGTAGCTGAGGCGGGTCGGCTTCATTTCTATAACCCACAAATTATACCAGCTTTTTCTTCCCGATTCCACCGCGCCCGGGTCCGCATTCTTGGCCTAAGAGCGTTGCCTAGAACCCTTCCGTGTTCCAGGGTTGTATTGGAAATCGGGCCAGACGTTTATCAAGACATGACGTCGAGCCGGACCGCATTTTCACGGAAACCGGTTCGCCGACCCCTCTTTTTCGGCACCGTCCCGGCATTGGCTATCGAGGAGCATTTCCGGGCATCGGGCTCCTTCAGGCATGCCGTCGTCCCCTGAACTTTTTGCATAGTGTCATGAACTAATTGCGGCGTGGGACTTGCCATCTCGCCGGCTAAGTCAGTGAAATTTTTCGAAAGACGACTGGCACGCTTGTTGCCCTAAGTCTCTGAGCCCTCATGTCCCGCGCCTCCATAAAACCCCTGTCTGACCTGGCTGCGCGGCCATGGGAAATTCTCAGGGGGTGCAAAATGTTTCCAATCCGGCTGACGAAACAATTTCTAGTTGCGCTTTCAATGGTGTTCTTGTCTTCCATTACGTGCTTCCTGCCCGAAGCACGGGGCCAAGGCCCCACGGGCGATCAGACCATCTTGGTGGTCCTCTTCAAACAGACCGGTTACGCGACTTCGATGACGCAGTCGCAGGTCGAAAGCATCGTGTTCGGAGAGATCAACAACTACTATCGTGAAGTATCCTACGGAAAGATGAGCATCAGCGGCGCCGTGTACGGATGGTACGAGCTTCCGAATGATCCATGCGTAAGCACGAAACCCTTCTGGGACCGATTCGCCCTGGATAACGTCGATCGGAGCCAGTTTTCTCGCACGCTCGTCGTGCATGCCGGCCAAACCTGCCCGACCAACAGCGCCATAGCCATGGTGGGGGATGTTTTGGGGGGGCCTATCGCATGGGTTCCCGATGCCATGTTTGGCTTCTCAGTCCCGGCCCACGAGTTGGGGCACACGTTCGGCCTGGGACATTCCAACACAATGGATTGCCAGGGCTTGCCGATTATTTCGGGTGCGCCCCTGCTTTGCACGATCGGCTACTACCATGACTATGTCGACCCCATGAGCAACGTGTTCACCAAAGGGTTTCTGAACGCCGGGCACATCGCTCGCGAAGGCTGGTTCAATGCCGGGAATCTCGTGACCGTCGCGGGTTCGCCCGGGCAGACCTTCGATTATGCATTGGAGCCTCTGGAGATCAACTCATACAACCTCAAGGCCCTTATGATCCCGCGGAACGCGAGCGATTCATTCGTGGTCGAATACCGCCAGCCGTTGGGAACCGACATGTCCCTCTCCGGGGATGTCTTTTCCGGGGCGTTTATCCACATGACGTGGTTCGGAAGCACGCTTGTGATCGACTCCGCAAGCCCCGACTATCTCGAACCGTTCACGTGGCATCCGGGGCAGACGTTTACCGACCCGGCCACGAATACCTCGATCTCCGTTTTAAGCAGAACCGCTGCGGCCCTCAACGTGCGGGTTACAATGGGAACGCCGGATCTGAATCCGCCGGACGCGATCGTAACCGCGCCGACCGAGGGTCAGGTGGTCTCGGGTACGATCACGCTCGGGGCCGACGTCGTCAACCGTGTGAACGGCGTGATTCTGGCGCCGGATATCATGCGTGTTCAATTCAGGGACACATACGGACAAATGAATGCGACCGCCAGCGGACCTCCATATACGGCCACGTTCGACACGACCCGAAATTACTCCAACGGCATACACTATGTGTACGTGCTGGCGTGGGACAACGCGGGAAACGTGCGGCAATCACCCTCCGTCCGGATCGATGTCGAGAACACGGACACGACCCCTCCGACGGTGACGTTCCAACTGCCGTATGAAGGCGGATACAATCAGAACCCGGTGACGATCCAGGTTCTGGCCCAGGACCCCAACTACAACGGCATTTCCAAGATCGAGCTGTACGACAACGATATTACGACGCCCTTCTTCGTTTCGACCGACGGCAGCGCAAGGATCAATACACAGGCCACGCTCGCGCCGGAAATGAATCATAGGATCACGGCGAAGGCGTATGACGGCGCCGGTAATATGGGAAGCGTGTCGGTGACGATCTTTGTCTCGAACCTGGCACCCAACCAGTTACCGAGCGTCAGTCTCTCGGCGACGCCGGGTAGCGGGGGAGCCGTAACATTCTCGGCTTCCGCCGGCGATTCGGACGGCACCATTCAGAGCTGTAACTTGGATTTCGGAGATGGCTCCGCATCCGTATCCTGCGGGAATGCCATTTCTCACACGTATGCGCAGGGATCGTATCAGGCATGCGCGTCCGCAACCGACGATCGCGGTGGACAAGGGTCCGCCTGCAAACCGGTCTCGGTGAACTCGAAACTCAGAGTCCGCATCTCGTCGCCCAAAGGTTGGGGCGCGCCGCGTCGCCTCTCTCTTCTGGACCCCGTCAATATGTGCTCCACCGTAATCGAGGCGTTAGATGATGCGAGCGAACCGGCGACGGGAGCCCTCATTCGACTGGATGACAGCGGCCCTCTCGATTCCCGGGTCGAAAGATCTTTTGCCCCGTCCACGGAGTTCTCGTCTTCCGTTTCGTGGCAGTTGGATCAACTGCAGTTCGCGGTCCGCGTGGAGAGAGACTGCTCCATTACGCTGCTCTCCGCGAGCGACCCCAGCGCGGTCGAAATCGTGAACGACGGCGAAGGATCAGGCATGCAGGGAATATCCGTGTCGGGCGGCTGTGCCGTGCCCGACGGCTCGGCGGCGGAAGGAATCTGGGACCTGATTTTGATCGCGGCGTTTTTCGCAATACGGCGGCGCGACCAAAACCTGGCCGATTAGTGCTCGGCGCTTCGGCGAGACAGCCTTCGCCTCGCTACACTCGGCGAAGGCTGGTGGAGCTGACCGGGATCGAACCGGCGACCTCCTCGTTGCGAACGAGGCGCTCTCCCAGCTGAGCTACAGCCCCACTTTGGAACGGAGAGAGAGTGTGTGGGTATCAAACTTGGTTCGAGCTTACAAGATTGTGGTTCGATCCCGGTCCTCGCGCTGACCAGGATGCGGCGACTCTCGTCGCCAGCGTTGTAAGGTGAGTCGCTTGCACCCGGCACTGCCGGGTACCCGCTCGCGACTGTCATTGGAAACCTGCAACGTGAACCGGCGACCTCTTCGTTGCGAACGAAGCGCTCTCCCAGCTGAGCTACAGCCCCACTTGGGAAATGAATCAGGGAGCGATTGGGTATCAAACTTAGTCCGAGCTTACAAGAACGCTATGCATCCGCAGCGCTCGCAGCTTGTGCCGACGCGATCGCAGCGTGGGGTTCTCTTGGATAAAGGCTGCGGTAGAGCCTGTATTTTGCGAGAACACGCTGAACGTACTGAACCGTTTCAGTTCCGTTCAGGTATCCATACTGCGCGTTCTTGAAATGTGCCGGATCCTCGAGAAGAACGAGCGCTTGGCTCACATCCTGCCAAAGGCGGGGGCTCTTTCCCATCGCCATGGTCAGCTTTTGAGCGTCCCGGAGGTGACCCAGGCCGGAGTTATAGGCCGCCAATGAAAGCTTGAGACGGTCGTCCAGCGTCCTTCCCTTGATCTTGTGCCTCCCCCAAAGGAAGTGTCCGATGCCCGTCGTGACGTTCTGCTCCGGATGTTCCGGGGCTAGGACACCATGAGCTTTTGCTACCGCCGGCATGATCTGCATGAGACCCCGGGCTCCGGCGGGGCTTACGGCGTCATACTGAAACCGGCTCTCCGCGTAGATCATCGAGGCCACAAGGCGCCAGTCCATACCGTGGATCTTGGCGTACTTCTGGATGATGTCGTCAAAAGGACTCAATCGTGTGCCGGGAGCCGTCGACGTGTCGAACACGGCCTTCAAAGCGTCCGGGGCATATCTATAGACTTGGTTCGATCCGAAAAGACCCGTAGGAATTGCCAATGCAAAGGCCGCAATCCAGGCCCACCGATGCGAGCATCCTTGGGAAGCTCGCTTGGGCCGCTTCCTAGTGACCATATATGGCAATGGTCGTTTCACCATAGCTCTTTCCCAGTTAGCAGGCTCTCTCTGTCCGGTCAAACGCATAAAGTCAGGTGTTATCAATGCGGGGAGTGTGCCAGAATTCTCTGTTTTTCTTCTTTCGCTCGTCGTTTCAAGGAGTTATGATGCAATTCTTCTAGAGGGTTCGAGCGAAAAGGCATAAAATGAGTTTGAGGAAACACGCCTCCCGTTCCTTAAAAAGATAGATATTCCTAAATGAATTCAATTTCATACGGTGACTACGACGGACGGAAGGGTGGGACCTCAAGTTCCCGGTGGAACCGCGCATCGCCGAAAATCGGCGTCTTGGTTGCCTTTCTGTTGATGACGGGGACGGCTTTGGCTCAGGTGCGATATGAACGAGCTAAGGTCCCGTTGGTCGGGACCGTCCTTACGGACAGCCCTGTTCGGAAGGAACCCCAACCTGATTCTACGATCAAGGGCACGGCACCTGCGGGCATGCAGATTCGGATCAAAGGGCGCCAGGGGAGCTGGTTTCAAGTGGAGGCCACCGTCGGAAAGCAGCCGATCTCAGGCTGGCTTCCCGGTTCGGCTGTCAAGATTCTGGGTCAGGCATTGGAACAGGGAGCCATTAAGGGGCCATCCCAACCGGAAGAGCCGGTTCCTGGAGCGGCGGCATCGCTTTCCGGTCCCACAACTCGGCCGCCCCCCCCCGTCTCCACGCGATCCGCTATTCCCGTACGATTGCTCCCCCGCGCCGGTTATGCATTCGGCGCAAAGAGCGTTCAGGACCAGTTCCGGGTCGGAGCGGACGTCTTGCTTGGGCTTTCGTCGTCGACGGAGATTGGGTTAGCGATGGAGGCAGGATTCCGGCATTTCACGCTTGTGAGCGGCGGGCCGGTCATTCAAGAGCGGCTTAGGTGGCCCAGGCTGGGTTCCCTGCGAACGAGCGTCTACGGCGGGTTTTCGGTTTTCTATA
>JAZDIZ010000176.1:0-31538 GCA_043804515.1 Pseudomonadota bacterium
GTAGTCTCCGACTTGGTCGGAAATGTCCACGACGACACCGGGGCCGATCCATTCATTCAGCGGAACCTGGCCGATCGTCCGGCCGCTGGCGTGGAAATGGATCTCACCGTCCATGTGCGTTCCCACGTGATTGCTCGTCGTGATGACTTGGCCGTTCGCCCCCTGCCCCATGTGGGCGCCGGCGATCCGTTTGAAATACTGGACCGAGAGGGGGATGTAACTCGGCCACGGCGGCGTGTGAATGCTCAACGGTTGCGTCAGGTCGTAAACCCGGACCTGATTCATGAACGAAAGAAATTCATCGGTTTTCATACGTGCTCTCCTATTTCTAAATCTAAAGACTTCGGGCGAACGCGTTCGCCGCTTTTTCGAACGGCTCCAGCGGCGCGCTCAAAACTCCCGCCCCGACCTGGCCGACGCCCGGGTTCTTGTGCGCCACGCCCGTGTCGATGAACGGCGTGATCCTGGTCTCAGCGACCTTCAAAGCGTCGATCCCCGTAGGGCTCCCTCGAAAGCCGAGAGGGGCGATCTGAAACGCCCGATTCTCGGCCAATGTGATCTCATACATCGCGAGTGTCGTCGAGAGGGCGTCCTCGACGCTCCCCCCCACGAACTGGACGATCGCCGGCGACGCGGCGATGGCGAAGCCCCCCAGCCCGGCGGTTTCGGTGATCGAGCTGTCGCCGATATCGGGATTGGCGTCGTCCTTCGTGAACCCTTTGAAAAATAACGCGTCCGGCACCGGCGACGGCCCCGTGAACCACGTGTCGCCGGTTCCCGAAAGCTGAACGCCGAAATCCACGCCGTTCCGCGCCATGACAACGCACAGGCTGGAATCGGGAATGTTGCGGGCCGCGTCGAGCATCGCCTTCGAGGCCGCCATCGAGAGGTTCAGGAAGAAATGATCGTTCCCGTTGATGAAATCCAAAGCGGCGGCCGCGGTTTCCCGGTCCTTGCACGTCCGGACGACCGCCGGGGCGATCGCGCGGAAGAACAGGGACGTGGCGGCGCGGTTCCGGTTGTGCACTTCATCCCCCATGTGGAGGGCCTGCGCGATGATCGCCTTGAGATCGATCTTCTTCAAATGGCGGACCGCCCCCTTGAGAACCGGGAAGAGAACCGCCTCCATCCATTTCAGGCGCCGGACGACGTCTTCGCCGTACGCGCCGTAACGCAGGACCTTTCCCAGGCCCTCGTTCATCGTGCCGTACGAGAAATTTCCCGCCTCCCCGTTGCGGACGACGAAGACAGGCATCGATGCCGAGACGATCCCCGCCATCGGCCCGACGGCTCCGTGTTCGTGGCATGGTGAAAAGCGGATCGACCCGGACGCGGCGACTTTCTCCGCCTCCTCGGGAGTCGAGGCCCGGCCCTCGTACACGAGAGCGCCGATCACGGCCCCTTTCATCGGGCCGCACATTCTCTCCCACTTGATCGGCGGGCCCGCGTGGAGAATCAGATCCTTGTCCATTCCGGGAATCACGTCGATGGCGCGAGCCAGATCCACCAGGCACGGCTCGGCGCTTAAAATCGCCTCGACGGCTTTGGCGTTGGCTTTCTCGATCCGGGCCCGGTTGCGCCGGATCTTCTCCCAAGCTCCAACCTCCAGGTCCACCGGCGGCTTCCAATCCACCTGAACGGCCGAGGACCCGATGTTGTCTTTGAACTCGCGCAGGCCGATGTTGACGACTTTGAGTTCCTTCCTGAAGAGATCCGCGATCGCCATCACTTCGCCTCCCGAAGACAAGCTGTTTCCGCCGCAAGGAGAGACGCCGCCGCGTTGCTCGGAAGAACCGTCGCGCCGGCTCTTTGGAGCCCTTCAACCACGCTCCTGCGGGATTGAGGATCCTGATCGGTTCCCGTCACCGAACAAATGATCGGCAGACAACGCTTAGCCGCGGCCGCCTTCTCCAGCGCCGTTTCGAGCACCGGGGCCAGATCCGCAATCGGATTGAGATTGGAGCCCCAGCCCAACACGACATCCAGAAGGATCACGGCCGTCTCGGGATTCTCGGCCTCTTCCAGGATCTTCCGGTTTCTAAGGGAATAATCGATCATCGGGTGCGGCCGCCCCACGGTGAATTCGTCCTCGCCGAAATCCACCATCGAATGGCCGACGGACTTCCACGAATCTTTGAGCTTTTCGAACGGCTCCACCGGTGCGTTGGAGTACGCCTTCTTCACTTTTCCCCGCAGGATGACCTGAGCTTCGGCGCAGAACGTTCCTCCGGAGAACAGGCCCCGGACATATCGTTGTGACGGGGCGAGTCTTCTGACCATTTTTCGGGCGTCGCTTCGGATCTCGTCGTCCCGGGAGTGAAGCTCTTTGCGAACCTTGTCGGTTTTCTCTCCGCGCGCGAGGCCCACGGCCAGGATCGCGGCTTCCTCCAACGTGTCCGCGCGCGTGATCCCTCCCCCGAATTCCTCCCGTGCGCCCACGAAGTTGGCCACGACGGGTTTTCCGATCTCCCGCGCGGTCTTCAAAAGCTTCCTCATGACCGACGGATGGGGAGGTTTGGAAATCAAAACCACGACGCGCGTCGCCTCGTCGCGTCCGATCGCCTCCATGGCGTCCAGAAACATGATCCCGCCGACCGCCTCTTTGACGTCCCGTCCCCCCGTTCCGATCGCTTGTGAGACGCCACCCCCCAAATTGGAGATCAGCGAACTCACCTCCTGCAGGCCGGTTCCGGCCGCGGCCACGATTCCGATGTTTCCCCGAGTTACGGCGTTGGCGAAGCCCAGCGGAACGCCGTTGATGATGGCCGTGCCGCAATCCGGTCCCATCACCAGAAGCCCCCGTTCGTGGGCGAAACGCTTCAGCTCGATTTCACTTTCGATAGGGACGTTGTCGGAGAAGATCATCACGTGAAGCCCCTTCTCCAACGCCTTCATCGCTTCATCGGCGGCATACCGGCCCGCCACGGAAATCAGAGCCAACGACGCATCGGGAACGATCCCGACCGCCGCCTCCAGCGTTCGGGGTGAAATTTCCCCCGCCCCGCCCTTCTTTCCGGCCGTCCGGAGCCGGACATCAACCGTTTTTAAAACCTCGCCAGCGCGATCCGGCGATTCGGAGCGCACGGCGATCAGAAGGTCCGAATCCCGGCTCTCCTCGAATTCCTTCAGCCAGAGGTTCGACGCGGCCAGAATCGACCGGTTCTCCTTGGTTCCCATCACGACCGCCGCGTCCTCGACGCCGGGAAGCAAACTCAGCTCCCGGGCCACGCGCATCAGCGTAACCGAATCGAAATACGCACCTCTTTGGATCAAGCCGCAAGTTGCCATAAGTTCCTTTTAAGTCGCCTGTTGTATCGCAAGAACCAGACCGACGGCAAAGTCGGCGCCCGACGTCGCGCCTCGGGACAAGAGCCCCTCGACGGCCGGCGGGATGTCCGCCACCGCGTGCCGGCGGATCGCATCGAGCAGCCGTTTGGTCCCTTCGAAGAGCCGTCCCTCCTTGGCGAAAAACAGGAGGGAGTTTGAAATCGCGTTCTCCCCGAGCGAGGCCGCGTACAATTCCTCGATCCGGTCCCTCGGGACACGCTTGAGGTTCAGGCCCGTCAGAAAACCGGCCACGAGATCATCCCCCGTGGGTGTGAGGCCGAAACCTACGCCGCGAAGAAGCCGGACCCCCTCAAGCCATTCGCCGGATCGGAGCAGCTCGGCACCGGTGCGAATTCGCTCGGCTACGTTGTTTTCAAAACCGCCGTTGGAGGCGATCGAAGTGGAATCGGCAAGGAGAAATGCCGCGCTCTTTTCAGAAGCCAGGCTCAGCAGGCTCCGAATCACGACGTTCCACATTTCCTCGTCCGTGAAGTCGCCTTCCGTTTCCGATCGGAACGGCTCCACTTCCGGGAACAACAACCGGATTTCGCCGCTCTCGGCGCCGGCGGGCGTAACGGCAAGCGTCTGACCCGCTTGTGAGAGATCCGCGTTCCTGACGACAATGTGCGACGGCCCGGCGCCGACGTCCTCGTTCACCAACGAAATCAGGTGGTCGGTCGCGGAGAAATTCACAACGCGATTGAAGCGTGAGTGGAGGGGATAACTGCCGGGGTGGACGAGATCGCCCACGGAGACGACCTCGCCACCCCTTGCGTAAAACGACTCCATCAAGCTCGGGCGGAAGCTCCCTTGCTCGTGCCCTTCGAGGTCGGCGCGAAATCGCCCGAAGCGCCGGGAGGATTGCTCGGAGGAAAGATCGCCCGCTTCGCTTTCGCCAGAAGTTCCGGCGGAACCGGCCGCGTCCCTTGAACGAGTGTCTTTTTCGCCTTTTCGTACAGCGGGATCGTTAGCGCCCAGGACGGTGCGCCGCCCAACTCGTGCGCGATCTCGAACCGTTTCTCAAGCTTGTACTCCTCCATCCAGCGGCCGAAACCGATAGGGGATTCGGCCACGATGAGGACCTCTTTCTGCTTGAGGTACTCCAAGTGGTACTCCATCTTCGTGGCGAACGCGTGGCTTCCTACCCGCTCGCCGCGGAGGAACGTCATCGTGTGGTACGACACGCCGACGTCCTTGTTCAGCATGCGGCCGTTCACGATGGCGGCGAGTTCCCCGTCCACCTGCGCGACGAGGACGTATTCGTCCGCGACGCGATAGCGGTACCAACCCAGAAGCTCGGCATAAAGCCTGGCGGCCACGATGTCGTAAAAATCGCGATCCAGGTGGATCAGCTTCTCGACGTGCGGAAGAAGCTGGGGAATCTCTTCCCGGCCGATCTGCCGGATGGTCATCAGCCTTCCGCTCTTGAGCGTGATCACCTTCGCCGGAAACGGCGCCATGGGGTTATCGATGGGTCGTAGCATTTTCTCGAGTTCGTCAACGGACATGAAAGATTTCTCCTTTACATCTAACTAGTTATGTTCTCTCCCCCGCGGGAAAACGTTACGCGTATCGCTATCCTCATGTGATGTCAAAAATTGGGGACACGTACGAATTTCGGTAACCACTCGAACCCATCGAAATGAAAGAAGGAAGTGCCGATTTTCGAAAACAATTGGTACGTGTCCCGAATTATTAGTACTGAGGTCACCATGATCGCCCGCTACTTTCATTTCGAAGAGCTCAAGACCAACTACAAGAACGAGATTCTGGGCGGCCTCACGACATTCGTGACGATGGCGTACATCATCGTCGTGAACCCCGCGATTCTGGAGGCCGCGGGGATTCCCAAAGGGCCTTCGATGGTCGCCACGATCTTCACCGCAATCGTCGGCACGCTCATCATGGGCCTTTACGCCAAGCGGCCGTTCGCGATCGCTCCGTACATGGGTGAAAACGCGTTTGTCGCCTACACCGTCGTGAAAGTTCTGGGCTATTCCTGGCAGACGGCTCTCGGCGCGATCTTCATCGGCGGCGTCCTTTTCACGCTTCTCACGATCTCCAAACTCCGCTCTCTCCTGGCCGACGCCGTGCCCGAAAGTCTCAAGTACAGTTTTGCGGCGGGAATCGGCCTCTTTCTGGCGTTCATCGGGATGAACGAGTGCGGTCTCGTCCAACTCGGAGTCCCCGGTGCCCCCGTGAAATTCGGGGATATCACGCAGTGGAATCTGCTTCTTTCCATCCTGGGTTTTCTCCTGATCGTCGTCTTGATGCAATTGCGTGTGAAAGGGGGCCTTCTGATCGGGATTCTGGCCACGGCCTTCACGGCGTTTTTGACCGGCGCAGCCGTTCCCCCTCAGGCCGTCATGAGTTCCCCGCCGTCCCTGGCTCCCGTGGCGTTCCAACTGGACATTCCGGGTGCGCTGACGTGGGGGTTTTTCCCGGTGATCCTGACGGTCTTTCTCATGGATTTCGTGGACACGATGGGAACGCTGATCGGCGTCTCGGCACGGGCCGGCTTCCTGGATGAAAAAGGAAACCTCCCCCAAATGGAGAAACCGATGCTGGCGGATGCCGTCGCTACGACGATCGCGGCTCTGGTCGGAACGACAACGGCAGGGGCTTATATCGAGAGCGCCGCGGGCGTCGAGGTGGGCGGAAAAAGCGGGTTCTCGGCCGTCGTGACGGCCCTTCTCTTCGTCCTGGCCCTCTTCTTCGCGCCGCTCTTCACGTCCATTCCCGCTTTGGCCTACGGCCCCGCCCTCATCTTCGTCGGCATCCTGATGATCGAGTCCATCCGGAAGATCGATTACTCGGACTTCTCCGAGTCGGTCCCGGCGCTGGCCACGGTGATGCTCATGAGCTTCACGTACAACATCGGGATCGGAATCATGTCGGGCTTCGTTCTGCACCCCATCCTCAAGATCGCCAAACGGGACTGGAAAGCGCTGACGTGGCCCAGATTGGTCCTGGGCACGGCTTCGCTGGTATTTTTTGTCTTTTACCCGTATCAATAAAGAAACTTATTCGATGTCCCGTCCCGCCCAGGAGCGCAGCGTAAGCGCACAGTTCATCAAACGGTTGCCCAAATGTGAGCTCCACCTGCACGTGGAGGGGTGCCTCGAGCCGGAACTCATGTTCGAGCTGGCCGACCGGAACAAAATCAAACTGAAATACAAGAGCGTCGGGGACGTCCGCAAAGCGTACAACTTTTCGAACCTCCAATCCTTTCTTGACGTGTATTACGAGGGCGCCTCCGTTCTGAAGCGTGAGGAGGATTTTTACGACCTCACGATCTCCTATTTCAAGAAGGCCGCCGAACAGAATGTCCGCCACGCGGAGATCTTTTTCGATCCCCAGACGCATACCGACCGGGGCGTGCCGTTCGAGGTCGTAATCCGAGGCATTGCGCGGGCGTGCGAGGACGCCCGACAAAGGCTCGACGTTTCGAATTACCTGATCCTTTCGTTCCTGCGGCACTTGAGCGGCGAAGCGGCCATGGAAACCTTGAACCGGGCGATCCCGTTCAAGGACAAAATCGCGGGCGTGGGCCTGGATTCCACCGAAGTGGGCCACCCCGCCACGAAGTTCCGCGAGGTGTTCGAGGCGGCGAAACGGCACGGGTTGCCCGGCGTCGCTCATGCCGGCGAGGAAGGCCCCCCCGCCTATATCTGGGACGCTCTCAATCACCTGAACGCGCTGCGCATCGATCACGGCGTGCGTTCCCTGGAAGACGAGGCGTTGGTCCGGGAGCTTGCGGCGCGGAAGATCCCGTTAACCGTCTGTCCCCTCTCGAACGTCCGGCTCGGCGTTTTCCCGGACATGAAGAAACATCCCCTGAGGACGATGCTGGAAAAGGGCCTGATGGTCACGATCAACTCCGATGATCCGGCTTATTTCGGGGGATACTTGAACGAGAACTTCATCGAGGCCCAAAAGGCGCTCGCGCTCACCCGGGACGAGATCGTCCAACTGGCCCGCAACTCGTTTCAAGCCAGCTTCCTGCCCGAAGAGGGAAAGAGAACCTTCCTCCGCGAGATCGACGCTTCCGTCGGCGAAGACTGATCCGGTCCGACGCGGCGTTGCTCTTTGAATTTTGATTGCGCCCGGTCTGGAGTAAACTGGTTCCATGACGCACACTCGCCTTTTCAGGGCCTGGATTCCCTCCCTTTTCGCCTTGGGTTTTTTGGTTCTCGGGGCTTGCGGAAACGACGCTACTCCGGAAACGCTCGTCCCCGGCGCCGTAAAGATCACCATTGATACCGACGCCCGGACGATCACCTGGCCGTCCATCGCGGGGGCGACTTCGTACAATCTCAACTTGGAGACCGACACCGATTGCACGGATGTCAACGCCGCTACGTTTGATACGCCGACTACAACGGACACAAAGCTCGAAAACGTTACGTCCCCGTGGTCCATTGCGGACTACACGGGCAACACCACTTGCTATCACGCCACGGTTTCGGCCCAGAACTCCGTGGGAGAGGGAGAGCCGTCGAACGGCGTAGCCTGGCAGATTCACACCTCGTAGGACACGATCCTGGGCCTGTAGGGCGGGCCGGGATTATCGCGGGGCCGTCTTGATCCGGCCTTCCAACCCGAAGACCTTGATAAGCAGCGCTACGCGCATCCACATTCCGTTGCGCTCCTGCCGCCAGTACATGGCCCGGGGATCCCGGTCCACGTCCGGGTGGATCTCCTCCCTGCGCGGCAGCGGGTGCATGATGACGGCGTGGGGCTTCAAAAGAGGAAGCAAGGCCGGCGTGATGGAAAAATCGGTCAGATCGACGTTTCTGGAGTCCCCTTGCGTGTCGTGCTCGAACTGTATCCTGGTCACGTAAATCGCGTCCAACTCCGGCAAGGCCTCGCGGAGTTTCGAGGTTTCCTGAAACTTTACGTTGTATTTCGCCAGGTAGGCCTTGATGTCGTCCGCCATCTTGAAGGCTTCCGGCGCGATGAACACGAGCCGAGCGTTCTTGTAGTGTCTCATGAGGTGGCTTAACGAGCGGACGGTCCGGCCGCGCTTCAAGTCACCCATCATTCCGATCACCTTTCCGTCGATCCCGCCGCGGTCTTTGAAGCTGCGGGCGAGCGTGTAGATGTCGAGCAGGGCTTGCGTCGGGTGCTGATCCGGCCCGCTTCCCGCGTTGATGATCGGGATCCTCCGGGGGATCGAATCCATGAGCTCCGCCGCTCGTTGGGCCAGGCCCCGCTCCTTGGTGCGCATGATGATCACGTCCACATACGAGCTGAACGTGCGGATGCTGTCTTCGAACGTCTCCCCCTTCACCTCCGAGGAGACGGTGGGATCCCGGATCTCGCTGGTGCCCATGCCGAGAATCTGGCAGGCGTTGTTGAACGACAGGAACGTGCGCGTCGAGGGCTGCGTGAAATAAAGCATCGCGCGTTTGTCCGGCAAGAGCCCTTGGAGAAACTTCGCGCCGTCCTTGGTGCGGGAGGCCGTCCGTACGGCCGTGGTCAACTCGCAAAGCTCGTCCAGCAAAGCGCGGTCAAACGGCATCGCGTCAATGACGTGAAACAACTCGCGGTGACTTTCGGTCGCCATGGCTATCGAAGTATCTACCCAAGAGGAAGAAGCGCTGCCAGGTAAATTTGTACCCCCCCCGAAGACCTAATCGGGGCGTAATCGGGTGACAGCTATCCTATTTAAGCCTCTTGGGGATCTCGACTCCGGAAATAGGTAAGCTGTCCCCCCATTTCAAAGGAGAGGATGAACGAGTAACGACGCAGATGGCCCTTTTTCACCAACCTGTTAATACTGCACGTTCGAGCCCGGCGGCGAATGGACGCTCAGACAACAAAGACCGAAGTCACGGACCCGGAAACGGCGAGGATGATTCGCGTTCTCTTTCTGAACTCCTCCGTCAGCGGCGGGGGCGCCGGAAAAGCCCTAATCCCCCTGATCTCGGCGCTCGACCCCAAGAGAATCGAATCCCACGTCGTGATCCCTTTCGACGGCGTGGTCGGCGACCGCTTGCGTGAGATCGGCGCGGTTCTTCACTACTACCCGTTCATGGCCGAACGGTTCGGAAGGGCCTATCTGCCCGTTCCCCGTTTTCTCCGATTCGGAAACCTGGAACGCGCTCTCAACATCGCGCTCTTTCCGAAAATCATCTTCGATTTAAGGCCGCTTGTCCGGGGGCTGGAGATCGACGCGATCTACGCCAATCACCAGATTCACGTGCCCGTCGCAATCGGCCTGGGGCGCCTGACAGGAAAACCCGTGATTCTCCATTCCCGCGAGGTTTTGACGGGGTTCGGAGGATGGTTGTTCCGCTGCCTTGCACGTTCGCCCGCGGTGAAAACCATCGTGGCGATCTCCCGCGTCGCCGCCAAAAACTATCGGCCGACGGGGAAAACCAAGATCATTCTTGACGCTCTGGATATGGATGCCTACGCCGCGCCGGTTCAGCCGGCCCTTCGGAAGGAATTGGGGCTGTCTTCGGACCGCAAGATCGTGGGTTTCATGGGGCGCCTTGTGGAGCGCAAAGGCGTGCCCGTCCTTATGGAGGCGTTTGCCCGGGTCGCCCGGGAGATCCCGTCATCCATCCTGGTGGTGGTGGGAGGCAACGATCCCGGCTCGAGAGTGGATCTCCTGGATCTGTACCGGAAGAAGGCTCGCGCGCTCGGGATCGAAAAGAGCGCTTTTTTCGTAGGATTCAGGAGGGATCCCCGGCCCTTCACGGCGGATTTCGACGTGGCCGTCATGCCCTCGACGGATCCGGAGCCCTTCGGTCTCGTGGCGCCCGAGGCAATGGCCTTGGGCATTCCCACGATCGTTTCCGACAACAGCGGAGCGGCCGAGGTCCTGCGGGATGGAATCGACGGTTTCCTGTTCAAGACACGTTCCGCCGAGGATCTTTCGCGGGTGATTCTCGCTCTTCTCAAAAATGAAACCCTCCGCCGGCGGGTCGGACAGGAAGGGCGTCGAAAGGCTTTCGAACTTTTCGGCTCGAAAAACTACGGGCGAGAGATGACACAAACAATCTTGAACGCAGCCGGATCAGCGGCCTGAGACGACAGGGATGCCTCCTCGGACCCGGCGGAAGATCGTAATCTGGATCGCGCTTCTTGCGGCGACTTCCGCGCTCGCCGTTTGGGGCGCATCGCATCTCCCGGGGCGTTTCGGCGCCGCCGGAATCTGCACCGTCTTGGCAGGAGCGGCCTTCGTCGCTCTGTACTTCCTGGACATGACCGTTCCCGGCGTCAACGTCTTCTCAAAAGCCGTAGTGCGCCTGCCCAAGGGGGGGAATTGCGTCGCTTTGACTTTCGATGACGGCCCCGTCGAACCGTTCACGCGCCAGATTCTGGACGTTCTGGACCGATTCAACGCCAAGGCCACTTTTTTCTGCCTCGGGGAAAATGTGGAACGTTCGCCCGACTTGGCGCGGGAGATCGTCCTGCGCGGCCACGCGCTCGGAAATCACTCCTTCAGCCACAGGCTCCTGCCTTCCCTGAAGGGAGCGGATGTTTCCCGGGAGATCGAGAGCACCGCGCAGTTGATGGAGCGGTTGACCGGTGCCAGGCCCAAATTGTTTCGCTGCCCCAAAGGATACAAGTCCAGGAGCGTGGCGAGACGCGTAGCCCGGGCCGGCCACACGCTGATCGGCTTCAGTTATCCCATTTACGACGTTGAGAATCCGGACGCTTCGATCCTGGCCGAGCGCGTGCTTGTGCGCCTGCGGGCCGGCGACATCGTACTCATGCACGACGGCTTTTCCACGCGGAAACCCGGATCGAGGGACCAGCTCGTCAAAGCTCTGCCGATGATTTTGGAGGGAATTCGGGCGCGCGGGATTACCCCGGTCGCTTTGAGCTGAGCGCTTTCCGCCGCCTGCCCCAAAGCGCCGAGCCGGCCGCATGAGCGGAGGCCACGGCCGGTTTTCTTTCTTTCCGCGGGCGCGCGTCCCATGCCGGGTACGAAAGCACCTGGGCCTTGAGGCGCACCAGGATGTCCGTAATCCGTCGTGACTGATCGACCGCGGAAAACTCCGCGTACACGTCCGACGCCCCATGCCTTCCCATCTCCGTTCGAAGGTCGGGATCGGACATAAGCCTGGTCAATGCGATCGCAAGATCGGAAGAGTCTCCCGGAATGCTCCACAGGCCGTTCAGGCCGTGCCGGACGACCTCCACGGCCCCGCCCAGCGCCGACACCACGGACGGGATGCCGAAGGCCATCGCTTCGATCAGGACGCGGCCGAACGACTCCGGCTCCACCGAGGGAAGGGCGAGGATGTCGAAATCGGAAACATACGGGCGGATGTCCTCACGGAACCCGATGAAGAATGTCCGGTCCCCGATTCCCATCGTCCGGGCCATGTCTTCGTACTTTCCGCGCAGGTCCTTGTGAACGCCGCCGTCGTTATCCCCGACCAAGGCCAGCACCGCTGTGGGGAAAAGAGAGGCGATTCTTTGAAACGCCTCGAGAAGAACGGGGATCCCCTTTTTCGCAAGAATCCGGCCCGCGTAACCGATCACCAAGGCGTCTTCGGCGATCCCGCACTCCTTCCGGAGTTTGGGCTGGAAGGTGGCGCGATTGAAAGTCTGGAGATCCACGAAGTTGTGAACCACCTCCACCTTTTCCTCGGTGTACTCGCGGTAGATCAGGGAGGAGGCCAGGGAGTTACAGATGATCTTCTTCGTGCATTTCAAGTCGGCCAGGAACCGGTAGAACTTCCGGCCGAACCAGGCCACGTGAATGTTTCGGGCGTGGAACACGACGGGGATTCCCAGACGCGACCCGACCCAAGCTCCCACGGGGTTGGCCAACATGTGATTGCAGTAAATAAGGTCGGGTTGGATTTCGCGGGCCAAGTCGGTGATTTTTTTCATGGCGACCGGGATCGCCACCCAGTTGCTCACGAAGTGAAGCCATCTCCATCCCAGGCGTTCGCAGAATCGGTAAGGGCTCCGCTGGATCCGCTCGACGAACTCCCTCACATACCAGATCCGCTCCACGTTCTTGAGATGTTCCCCAATGACGCCTTGCTCCGGCATCACAACGTGGGCCTCGATCCTGGAATCCATGTTCTCCAGGTAGGTCTGCAGGCTCCGCCCCGCCCCGCCGCCATTGACACAGCTGTTGAGGAATAGAACCCGTACTCGTGGGTTCGCGCTCATTTCCAATGATCCTGAATACTTAATTACCTTTTATCCGCGTTGAAATCCATTTTCGGGCCGCCCCTATGCTTTTCGGAAGGCGCTCCCGGACTTGGCGGAGTATATCACGGTCCCGCTCTTCGATGGGCAGACTCAGCATCGCGGCCGTATAGATGAGTATGAAGAAAAGTGCCATGCCGATTTGGGAGACCAGGCTTGTCGGGTGGGTCCAGACCATGACCAGGCCCGTAATTCCACAGGAGATGAAAAACGCAAGTATCGGTTTTAATTGACCTTTTTCGAAAGGACGGGCTCCTACGAGCCTTCGCGCCTGATCCAACCGCCAAAGAGCTATCACCGTAAACGATATACAAGTAGCCCAGGCGGCCCCTTCGAGGCCCCATCGGGGCACCATGAACCGGAGTAGCAACAGGTTCAGGCCGATCATGACCGCCGAATTGATGAGGGGAACATACGCATACCCCACCATCAAGAGGACTCCCTCAAGCAGCCCCAGCGTGACACAAACCAACTGCCCCCCGGCCATGATCCGAAGCGCGGCGCTCCCGGGTTCAAAGGCCTCGCCGAAGAAACGAAGGAACACTTGGGGCACCACCAGCATGACTCCGAAGAGGGCCATGGAAGGGATCATCACCCACCGCAAGGCCAGCGACAGGTTCCGGTTCAAGCGCACGGTGTCCGCGCGTTCGTGATGGGCTTGCGCCATCGGCATCAAAACGGGGTCGACCGTGGCGCGAAGCTTGCGAAGGACCGAGCCGATCTCCAGGACGGCGCTGTAGATGCCGACGTTCGTCAGGGACATGAACCTCCCGATGACCATGACGTCCAGGCGGTTCTTGAACGTGTTGAGGAGTTCGTTGGCGCCCATCGGGACGCCCGTGTTCCAGAGAAGCTTCCAATTCACGTTGGCGAGGGGTCCCTTCTTCGCAGGGTAGATCTTGAGGAAAAACACCCAAGCCAGAACCATCGCGGCCAGAGCGGCGATGTTGTGCGCGAAAGAAAGGCCCTGAACCCCCAGGTCGAGATGGAGCGCCAATATCCCGAGAACGAGAATGAGAAGCGGTTCGACCACCGAGCGGACGTAAAGCTCGAACTGCATCCGGAGTGTCGGGCGGATCGAATACAGGATCATCGTGGTCGCGCAAACCGCCGGCATACCCCAGCAGAAATTCCGGAGCGGGGACCCCAACCGCTCGGTTCCCAAGATGAGCCGTGAAACAGGGTCGGCCAAGAGCCCCAACGCCAAAGCCACAACGCCGCTGGTCCCGACGCCCACCATGAGGGTCTTCTGAACCACGGCCCGGACATCGTCCTTCCGCCCCTGTGCCAAGAGTCTTCCCACGAGCCGGGTGATCCCCATATCCAATCCCAGCGCCGCCAGCTTGCTCACGATTTCCTGAGTGGCGAACGCCAACATGTACAGGCCGAACTTTTCGGCCCCCAGTATGCGCGAAAAAATGATGAGGAAAAGAGGCCGGCTCGCCTTGGCCAGCATCCCCAGGACATTCACCAGCACGCCCTTCGCCAGCTGTCGATGGTCGTTTTCCATGCGCTCAGAGAGTGTAATCGACGTTCAGGCCGGACTGAACCATCCAGCGTTTCTGCAATGTCTGGTAGCCGAAGTGGCTGACCCGTTCGATTCCGAACCTGGGGCCGATGGCCAAAGCTTCGGTCGGCCGGAATCTGAGGTCGAACTCCATGCGGTAACGCAGCTCCGGAGATTGATACGTGGGCTCGGCGCCGGTGATCGATCCGCCGCTGATGGACTCCCCGGACTTGCCCCGATCTTCAAACGCGAACGTGGCCTTCCCCCAGAACTCCTTGGACGGAAAATAGCGGAGGATCGCGTAGATGCCCATGGCGTCCGGCCCCAAGGGATGGCCCAGCATCCGCCCTTCGTGCGTGTAGCCGCTCGTGAACGTACCGTGCCGATAGGCCACGTGATTCGTCCGCACCCATTCCACGGCGAAATCGGCTTTGCCCTCCGGATCGATCCGGGGAAAATAAAGACCCATCAGATACATGGTGTCCCGGGGATCGAACGGGAACGGGCCGCAGCAATCCTCGATCATAAGCTCGCTGTACAACTCGATTTCGATAGCAGGGATCCGGAAGCGCCCCGACAGGAGAAAGTTCCGATCCGCAGAGTCCGGGGCGTCTCCGATTTTTTCCGAGAAGTAAGCCATCGGATTGTTGGTCGGCCCTCCCTCCCCTCCGAAGAGCACCGTCTGTCCCAGGCCGAACTCAAAGCGTTTATGCGGAAGAAACGAAATGAACGTTCCCACCAATCGCGTGTGGGGGAAGACGCGGTCTTCCCCCAGGATTCCGAAAAAGGCGTCGAACTGCGTCGGTCCCAGATACTTGAGAACCCAAGGCGGTGTCACCGGCTCGATCGAACGCACCCTCACAAGGTCAAGCGGCGGGTTATCGCCTGAGAATAGAAGGTGCCCGTAACGCCCGGAACCCCATAACAAGTTGGCCCTCCCTCCCTCGACGGCAAGCCGGTTCAAGCGGATCGTCGCTACGGCCTCCTTGAGATAGAGAGACGCGTTGTCGGTGAGCGCCGTGTCTCTGGACGAAAGCCTCAGGACCGGCGTCGCATCAAAGGAGAAATAGTCGGTCCAGTGTCCCGAAAGCCGCATTCCGGCCGTTCCCATCTGGCCTCCGTCGATGAAGGCTCCTTCGTTGCCCGCCAAGAGCGGGTTTTCATAGGCCGGAAGCTGCAACAATTTCACGGCCGGCGGCCTCGCGTAGAAATAGCTCCCCAAAACTTTGACGGACAGATGAAACGGGCCGGTGTTCACCACGGTCTTTCCGATGAGAGACGAAAGCGCATCGATCTGATCGCTGACGGACTTGTCCTCCGGCTCCAAATCCCCCAGAAGCGACAACGCATAGTCCGTGGTGACCGGCCGGATCTGAGAGACCCAGGCCCCGTTCCCTTCCGAGTTCATCCAATGATCCAGCACGGCCATCTCCCACGAATCCCACGGCAAGATCTCGCCCCTAGCCGGGCCCGCCGGCAGAATGAGGCCCGCAACAAACAGAATGGCGAGGAAGCGGACTCTCATGGCTGGCCCTTCGTCGGAATCGACGTCCGCCTGAATGGATCGGAATTTAGATAACCGAAATCCTCCGGACGATAGGCCTTCGGACCGGCGTTCGCTTCCTCCTTCACTTCCGGTTTCGGCGTGGACCGGACCGCCGCATAGACCAATAGGCCGATGAGAAGCACCATGCCGGTCCCCGCTACGATCATCACCGTATCGCGCCCTTTCGCCCGGCCCGAACCGGGAAGAATGAGAAACACGGCCAGGAAAATCGCGAGAAAAATCCGCATGGGAAGGAGCGCATCTTACCCGCAACCGGGGATTCAGGTCGAGATTCGGCGCCCCCTTTGCGGGACCGACCTGTGAAGATACAGTGACGGCGCTTCCATGACTTCACCCAACATTCTCGAAACCGAGGAGAGCCTTTCCAAGATCGTCCGTGAGATTCGAACGGTGGCCGTCGTGGGGATGCAGGACGAGCGAAAGGCCGATCGCCCCGCGTTTCTCATCCCTGCGCGAACTCGGGCCGCAGGAATCCGGGTGATCCCCGTGAACCCGATGATCAAGGCCTCCCAGGGGGAAAAGGCATATCCCGACTTGGCTTCGGTCCCCGAAGCCTTCGACACCGTGAACGTATTCCGCAGGTCGGAGGTTCTGGAAAGCCTGGTCGATGAGATCTTGCGACTTCCGGAATTCCGCCGCCCCGCCGTGGTATGGATCCAAAGCGGGATTCGGAATCAGCGGGCCGCTGAAAAGTTGGCCGGCGCCGGGATAAAGGTGGTCATGGACGCGTGCCTAGGCGTCTATGTGTCGAGATACCGATAACCCGGCAGGTCCTATCAAGAAAACAAAAGGGGCGCGCTTGCGCACGCCCCTTTTCAATCACACCTAATGATGCTTGCGTTACAGCACGGTACAGCTGCCGACCGACGTGATCGTCGTCGTCGCCGAACATCCGTCCGATTTCTCCGTGATGTTGCACTGGACCGTCGCCGTTGAGTCCTTGACCTTCCACGTGGAGATCAACGTTAAACAATCAGCGTCGCCGGGATACATACACAATATCGCGGGCGCGACCGGGGCGCAAACCACTTCGCCTCCGAGGCCGTCGTCCACCAGCAACTCACCATTAAACGTACAGCCGGTAAAACTTTCGCTTACGCTGTCGATGGAGCATGACAGGTCGGTGCAGGCCACAAAACTCGCTGTGGATACTTCTTGACCGCTGAACAGTACGGCCAAGTCGCCGTTCATATTCATCGACCCGTTACAAGTTAATGTGGAAAATTCCCCGCCCGTGCAACTCACGGTGAAACCACTCAGGGTCATCGTCGATTCCGTGTCATCGCCGTTGATCGAATACGAGAACGTGCCAGCAGCCGTACAGCCGGTGCCTTCAAGAAGGCCGGCGTCCGACAGGCACTGCAAGTTCACACTTCCCGATTTCTGATCCGTGGCTATCGAGGCGCAGTCTCCCAGCGAACTCGCGTCAAGCGAACGGATCCCGGGGAATTGCCGCGGGAGAACCTTTCGAAGGGCCCCGATCGCGTGCGAGACGATTTTGGTGGTAGGGACACCTAACCCGTTTAACAATCCACCGACGGCTTCCGAGACCTTGCCCGTATCCACGACGCTCTGAACAACCGCTGTCGCGTTGGCGTTTGTGATCGTCCCCGAGGGACTCGTGAACGAGGCTTCACTGGCCGTCTTCAGATTACTGCCGCCCCCGCAACGCACAATCGCGACCGTCGCGACGAGCGCGATCGCCATCAACAAGAAACTCTTTTTCATTTTCGAAACTCCTCCGCGGAAAAATGATTCAAGGTGTCAAAAGTAAGCCGGGATTGTAGAGAGGCGCCGTTCCAAGTCAAAAGAAACCGTCGGCGCTAGAACCGGGCGTCAAGGCCGAAGCGGAACAGGTCCATCCCCAGTTGGCTCACGGCGGAACCGGCACCGAAGAAGTAATAGATGTCGAAGTCGTAGCGGAATTCCATCCCGGGCCAGCCGATCGCATCCCCCAGCTTCCAGACAAAGCCCCCGCCCCCCGAAATCGCGATGTCCATCTTATCGCTTGCGCCCGAAATGCTCGGCGCACCTCGGAGAAGAGCGGGCGCGTCCAGCCGGATGTACGGCCTCCAGTTCTCCCCGGGCATGAAATGTCTCTCGATGCCGGGTTCCAGGCCGATCTTGCGGAGGGTTCCGTCCCGTTTCTCGGCATCAAAGCTGAAGCGAAGCACATTCGCGATCTCATCGTTCCACCAGTAGCGGCCGTCCACCCCCACATTCAGGTTCTGTCGGCCCCGGACGTTTTGGCCGTCCTGCTGCAGTTGAAACGGAAGCTCGGTGTCGATCCCTATACCTATAGGCCGAAGATCGGACGCTTGAGGGGAGCCGGACCAAAGGAGAACGCCGACCAACAAAGGAAGAACGGTTTTCATATCGGGCCGAGAGACTATCCGATCGGCATCCACAATCCAGAAAAAGGCCGGGAGACAAAACAGCCCGCGAAACAATACCCCAGGAATAACGACGAGATAGAGTGGCTGTGATTTCGCCTTACGCCGCCCGCTATTAGCCCTTGAAACCTTTGCAACAGTGGCCTTTACTATCGATTCGGGCATGGAGTTCTTGCATATTCGGCGGCCTGCGGTAGCGGGGCTTTTCTATCCGGAATCGGAAACCGAATTAAGAGACACCGTAGACGGTTTTTTGGCGGAGGCGGAGAAGACCCGTCCTTCGGGTCCATTGCGGCCGAAGGCGCTGATCGTCCCCCATGCCGGCTATGTCTTCTCGGGCCCGGTTGCGGCCAGCGCGTACTTACAGCTCAAACCTTTGAGGGCGATTATCCGCAGAGTCGTTCTTCTGGGTCCCGCCCATCGGGCGCCGGTTGAAGGGTTGGCCCTCCCCCGCTGCGACTACTTTGAAACGCCTCTGGGGCGCGTCAAGCTCGACCAAGCGGCATGCAGAGCCGTCCTCGACCTCCCGCAGGTGACGGAGAACGCGCAAGTTCACGCACCCGAGCATTCGCTGGAGGTGCAATTGCCGTTTCTCCAACGCACACTGGAGAATTTTGAATTCGTTCCTTTGGCCGTCGGGGATGCCTCGGCCCCCGAGGTTCACGAGGCGATCGAGATTCTTTGGGGCGGCCCAGAAACGCTGATCCTCGTGAGCTCGGATCTGTCCCATTATCTTCCGTACAAGCAGGCTCAAGCCGAAGACGCCGCCACAGCCAAGAAGATCTCCGATTTGGATGCGCCGTTCTCTCCGTTGGGGCACGGAAACGCGTGCGGAGCCACGCCGGTCAACGGCCTTCTCCTCGCGGCGCGCGAGCACCGGCTTCGGGCGTACGTCTTGGACCTTCGAAACTCCGGCGATACTGCCGGCGATCGGGATCGGGTCGTCGGCTACGGGTCGTTCGCGTTCACGGAGAAGCCATGACGGACCCGTTCGGAAGCCTCCTTCTTGTCCTGGCCCGAAGCGCGATCGGCGAGCATTTCGGTCTGCCGGGGGCGAGGGTTTCCGACGACCCAAGGCTGGGTGAGAAAGGAGCCGCGTTCGTAACGCTTACGCTGGACGGGGAACTCCGGGGGTGCATCGGTACGATCGAGGCCCATCGTTCCCTGGGAGAGGACGTCCGGAAGAATGCCGCCGCCGCCGCTCTACGCGATCCCCGCTTTTCCCCTCTGACCGCGGAGGAGTTCGCCCGGGTGAAGATCGAGGTTTCGGTGCTCTCCGCGGTGGAGGCGATGCCCCACCGGACCGAGGAGGATATTCTGGCGCAATTGCGGCCGGGAAAAGACGGCGTCGTCATCCGTTACCAGGGGAGGCAGGCCACGTACCTTCCGCAGGTGTGGCGGCATTTCGCCGACCCGAAAAAGTTCCTGGCGGAACTCAAACGCAAGGCGTGGCTGGACGCCGAATTCTGGTCTCCGGACATGGAAGTGGGGCGCTACACGCTCCTGAAATGGTCTGAGGAGGAGCCGTGAACGGCGAGTATCCGGGCCGCTGGTGGCATTGGACAGAGGATCACCGGATCCACTGCGATCTTTGCCCCCGCGATTGCAAACTCAACGACGGCCAGCGCGGCCATTGCTTCGTGCGGCAACGTGTCGGCGATCAGATGATCCTCACGACGTACGGCCGGTCCTCCGGTTTCTGCGTGGATCCGATCGAGAAGAAGCCGCTCAATCATTTCTATCCCGGCACCGCCGTTCTCTCGTTCGGAACGGCGGGCTGCAACCTGGCGTGCCGATTCTGCCAGAACTGGGACATCTCGAAGTCACGTGACATCGAGAAGCTCAATTCCCCGGCAACGCCGGAAGGGATCGCGCGCGCGGCCGAGCAGAAGAAGTGCGCGAGCGTGGCTTTCACGTACAACGATCCGGTCATCTTCGCCGAGTACGCGATGGATGTGGCGGACGCCTGCCACGAACGGGGAATCCGTGCGGTGGCGGTCACGGCGGGCTACATGCACGCCGAACCCCGGCGCGAATTTTACGCGAAGATGGATGCGGCCAATGTGGACCTGAAGGCGTTCACGGAAGAGTTCTACTTCAGAGTCACCGGCGCCCACCTCGCCCCGATCCTGGAGACGCTCAAGTACTTGAAGTGGGAGACGCGAGTTTGGACCGAGATCACGACGTTGCTGATTCCGGGGCACAACGACTCCGATAAGGAGATCGGGGAGCTCTGTGGGTGGGTTTTAAAGGAACTGGGCCCCGAAGTACCGCTCCATTTTTCGGCGTTTCATGCGGACTTCAAGATGCTCAACGTCCCCCCGACGCCTCCGGAAACGTTGCAACGCGCCCGAAAGATCGCCCTCAATGCGGGCCTTAATTATGTCTACACGGGAAACGTCCACGACCTGGAAGGGGACACGACGTTCTGCCCGCGCTGCCACGTGAAGATCATCGAGCGCGACTGGTACGAGATCCTTCATTATAAGCTGACGGACGACGGCAATTGCCCGAACTGCGGAAAGCCGATCCCCGGCCGGTTCGGGGAATTCACCAAGTCGTTCGGCCGCCTGCGAATTCCGGTTCAGATCGAGTCTTAGCTTGAATTGAAACTCTCACCCTTTCTTGCATCCGGAACCGGCGTGCCGGACACGCAAATTTTGCGGGGTTGGATTTAGTGGTGCAGCGCAACCCGTTGAAATTTAACGTTTTTTTACGATGCTTTCCGGCAAGAATCTTGCTAAGAATCAGAACATGTCTTCGATTTTGAATCGCTCTTGGGTCCTTCCCGCTGGGATCGTTCTCTTCGCTGTTCTCGGCGGCGCCGACGCCTTTGCCGCGTGCGACCACTCCATCAATTCTGTCCCCTGGGACCTCACGGACGCGGAAACGACATACTGCTTAACCCAGGACATCACGACCGGGTCCGGCGATTTCACGATCAAGGCGGACAGCGTGACGCTCGACGGCCAGGGACATTCCGTGACCGTTGCGTCCGACGTCGTGTCCACCTTCAAGCACGACGGCGTCACGGTCCAGAATTTGAAGCTGAAGGACGGCGGTATCACGGTGGTCTACCAGAACGGCGCGCAGGGTCTCAAAATTCTCGACAATGAATTGACCGGCATCCTGATCCTAGAGGCGACGGGGATCACGATCCGGGGAAACACGGTGGCGGGAGGGCTTGGAATCGCCGGCCGGGGGCAATGCATTTATGCGGATAATCGTTCGGCGTGCGACCCATACAGCGGCGACCACCTCACGCGGAAGAAGCTGATGGTTGTGGACCTCTGGTCGGACGACAACGTCGTCGAGAACAACTCCTTCCACGGGGAGGGGATGACGGACGTGCGCTTCGTGCAGGTGGCGAACCAGCGAGGGCTGAAGTTTCGGAACAACCACGTCGAGATCTCGAACAGCTCGGGCAACATCATCCAGATCCATTACACCATCGACTCGACGTTTGAAGGAAACACGATCCTTTCCGACATCGATCCTTCCAAGGCCGGGGAAACCTACGGCGTGACCGTCCGCGACGACATCACCCGGCTGACGTTCCGCAACAATTATGTCCGGTCCAACGGGACCAACTGCATGCTTCTCGGCGGATCGGGCAATGAGGCCTTTATCGAAGGCTTCAACGATACGCTCCCGAACCCTTGGGGCTACGGCAACCTCGTGGAAGCCAACGTCTTCCTGCTCGAGTCTTCATCGCTCAGCGATGCCGCCATCCGCTTCGACACATCGAACGGCGGTGACCGGTTTGTGAACAACCTGGTCTACTCCGAACAAGGAGGCAGCGGCGCTCTCCGGATCGGCGCCATCCCTCCGGCCGACAACCCGACAGTCCTGGACCACAACACCGCGGTCTCCCTGAACAACGGTCCGGCGCTGAATCTCATGGAAGGAACCGACCAGAACGGCCTGACCAAACTCACGAACAACATCTTCTACCAAGCCGACCCCAGGGGAGTTTCCGCCCAAGGAAGCACGCCGACCGCCGATACCGATTACAATCTTTATTTCCCCTCGAGTGCGGATTTTCTCTCGCGTGAGCCGCACTCGTTCAGCGCGGACCCGCTCTTTGTCGACGCGGCGAATTCGGATTTTCACCTGAGCACGGATCCCCGCAGCCCGGCGATCGGCGCGGGTAACGACGGGAAAGATTTGGGTGCCGAATCAGCCGTGTTGGAAATGGCCCTCACCGGTGCGCCGGCCTCGGGTTCCGGTGCAGGGGTTGAAGGCGGGTGCCGGGTCGCAGTGCCTTCCGGCTATGGATCGGCCTTGCTTCTCTGGAGTGCGCTTGCACTAATCGCGCTGCGCCGCCGCAGATCAACTTGACGGTCGAATTCAGCCCGTGATCAGGAACACTTCGGTGCTTCGGTCTTGGGCTCTTCACACTTGCAATGGCAGCAGCAGCCGGCGACCCAATTGTAAACGAGGGCCAAAAGCGCGCCGCAGATGAAGCCGTCCACAATCGTGTAAATCAAGCCGATCCCCAGGTTCTTGAGTCCCGAACCCGCGTGATATCCCGGATACAAGTTCTCCAGGATTTTGAGATAATCGCATCCGTACCCGTCCGTGAACCGGTTGATGAGGCCCACGACCAGAATAGCGAGGCCCGAGAGAAAGCCGCACGCGGTACCGAAGGCGCAAACACAAAGTTTCATTACGTATTCTCCTTTCCCAATCCGGCATCACCTTACCGCTTTCCGGGGAAGGCGGCGAGATCTTGGCTTTCGAAGCGGGAGGGGTGTATTTGGCTTTTTTAAGGAGAATCGAGCCATGGCAACCGAAGTCAAGATCGGACACGTGAGCCACTATTTCGGAAAAATCCAAGTGGCCGCAATCGAACTTACGGACGGCCCGTTGAGCGTCGGCGACACCATTCGCATCAAGGGACACACGTCGGATTTCACGCAGACGGTCGATTCGATCCAGATCGACAAAGCCAGCGTCCCCACTGCGGAACAAGGCAAAGGGATCGGCATCCGCGTGGTCCAGCACGCCCGCGTGGACGACGAGGTTTTCAAGGTCGTTCCTTAGGCTGAATTATTCACGAGCTACAATGAGTTAGGCGGGGCGGGCGGATGCCTACGCTCCGTGGCTCGGATCGTATCACGGGGGACACCCACTGATGGATTGGGGACACTCTTAAGGGTGTCCCCCTCACCGCGATCCTGCGCCTGACCTCCGCTCCGGCACACGCCCACCCCGCCAGAAATACGTCGAAGACACGTACCGTCCCCGACGGAGCCCAATGCCTGCGGCCGAGTTGGGCGGTTTGTCGACGCTCCTCCGTGTAGAGCGAAAAGAGGGACGGAGGCCGGATTCGGCGGAAATTTTTCCTTGTTTGGAGGGGCCTGGCCATCCAGAGCCCCCTCCAGAGGCTCACATGTAATGTCTTGCAATTATTAACTTTTATGGTTCCTTTACAGCCGCCAAGCGTGGTGATACGTTGCGTCACGCCTAACTAGGGGGTGCTTATGAATTCAAAATTCGTTCTCGTTTGTACGCTCGGTTTTGCAGCGATTCTGTCGAATCCGGTCTTCGCATCGGATTCCCCGGTCGGACTTTATCTGGGACCTTTCGGGAGCGGGATTGTCACTACGACTCGTCCCGTACAGGGGGGAGAGACTACTTCCATCAGTCAATTTACGTTTGGAGTCGCGTGCGACAATATGGTCCGTTCATGCGACAGCCTGAATCCGCATGGGAACCCGCAGCTGATTCACTTTGAGGCGAGCGGTCACTCGTTCATCAACCCGGAGCTCGGGAAATCCGACATAGCGACCGTTCGGGCCTGCTCGTACAACGAAAGGGAAACCAAAGACCGCGGGTTCCGAGGCTTTGCGGACCAGACGACGGGTAATTGGGCGCCTGACCAATTGGAAATTCAAGCCATCGATTGCCAGATGACCGTCAATGCAGCCGGCAGATTGGTTTTTTCCGGAACGCCGCAGCCGGTCAGTAAGACCATAACTGTTCCGCCGGCGATCAAGAACAAGCCTGACCGGGGCACGCTCTACTGGAAATTCAAGTACAGAAAACTTCAGGAGTTCGGCTGCAACGACGCTGCCGCTTACGAGAGCTGCCCGGTGGGGAGGGATTGAAGCCTTCCGCCGCTACTCCAATATTGCGACTGCGATTCGATGAGCAGTCGCCTCCCCACGGAAGACTTCAACGACCGGAAGCCGCCGGGGATCCGGATCAGGGTGGCGGCTGAGGTCGGGCCCACCGACCGTACAGATTCACGGAAATGAGCCGAGCTGGCGCAGGGTCAGTTCCAATGAAGTTGTAGGGAGGGCGAAATTCGCGCTGCGAATTTTGACCGGAGGGTGAAGCCCCGCTTTGCCCTGACAGCTAAACTGAGAATCAAACCGGAAGTCATGTCTCTTTCCGTCCCTGCGAAAAGAGGGACGGAGGCCGGACTCGGCGAATACGAGTGAGTCTTACCAGCGGAGACCCCCAAGCCTGTGCTCGAGTTGGGCGATTGGTCTACGCTCCTCCGTATAGGAAAAAGCAGAAAGAAACCGACGGAAAGTCTAATTGGCCTCCCACCTCGGTCCCCATTACACTTCGCGAATGGTCCGGCGCACAACGTTGGGGGGAATGTTTGCTCGTTCCGGTGCGCTCGTGTTCGGCGGAATTCTGCTCTATTCCCTGGCGTTCTCCTTTTTCCTTGATGACACACTTTGGCGGAAAGGCACGCTCCTCCTGCTTTGCTTGATCGGGCTTGGATTCTTCAACCCCGTGGGTCGCCGCTTCACGGCGGCCGCCCGGGGTTTGTTGGCACGGCTTCCCCTCTGGAGCGTCCTGTTTGTGGGGGCCCTTCTTCGCGTGAGCTGGGCTCTCAACAGCGGTGTCCGGCAGACTTCAGATTTCTTCGGTTATCAACGGGATGCGTATTTTCTTCTCAAGGGAGCGCCGTTGCTCGATCCGTTGAAGCCGAACGGGGCCGCATTCCTGTACGCCGCCTGTTATTCCCTGTTCCACGCCGGGAATCTTGGTCCCCAACTCGTGAACGCGCTTCTCTCCTCGCTCCAAATCCTGTGCGTCTATGTGATTCTCTACCGCGTGACCCAAAGTCGATCAGCCGGCCGGATCGGAGCGCTGATCCTGGCGCTCTGGCCCGAGCACGTGATCTTCTGCAACCTGCTTTCAAGCGAGGTGCCTTTCACCACGATGGTGCTGGGCTCATACGCGCTCTTCACTCTGTCGGAAGAGGGAGCCTGGAAAAAACGGTTCGTGCTCCTGGGTCTCTCGGGATTCCTCCTCGGGTGGGCGCATTGGATTCGTCCATTCGGGCCGATTATGCTGGTGGCACCGCTTCTCGCGGAGGCTTTCGGCCGTACACCTGGATCGAGGTTCTCCCTCGGGCGTTTTTCTTTTCTCCTTTCGGCTTTTCTTATTCCGATCGGAATTCTTTGCTGGGTCAATATGCGGACGATCGGGGTGGCTTCCCCCAATCCCGCCCAGACGTCGGGCTGGAGTTTTCTCGTGGGCACGAACGTCAAGTACGCCGGCCAATGGAATAGGGAGGATGACGGATTGTTCATGGCGGAAAGCGAACGGCCGTCCGCGTTGGCCGGAGTTCATCCGGCAGTAATGGGGAATCGCCTGGCGTGGGATCTGGCTCTGCGGCGCATCGCTCAGGATCCCCGGGCCTTCGCGAGCATGGTCTTCACTCAGAAATTATGGCGGCTCTGGCCTTCCGCTGGTTATCTGGGCTGGTCGCTGAACACGTCCGTCCTCAAGGAGCAGTGGATTCCGATCTCTCTCGTGGCCGACGTTCTCCACCATTTGGCCGTCATTCTTTCGGCGATCCTTTTGTTGATTCCCGCGAAGCCTTCGGTGGGACGCTTCAACATCGTCCACGGGTTCCTTTGGGTCGCCGTCCTCGTTACGGGCGTTCACGCGTTTCTCGAAATGTCGCCGCGCTACCACCACCCTTTCATTCCATTGTTCGCGCTCGTCCTGGCTTATTTCGGGGCTGACTTTTTCGCTTCGGGGCAAATTATCGACAAACCGCCTGTCCTCGCTTAGATCAGTGGCTATGAACGATCTCATTCACTTCGGCGACTACAAGACGGACAAGGGCCCTGACGGGCACTCTTATCAGAGGGCCTACGATCTGTACTTCGGCGACCGCCGGCTTCGTTGTGAGAACATCGTGGAAATCGGAACGCGGAAGGGTTCCATCAAGCTGTGGTTGGATTATTTTCCGCAAACCACTTTATATGGATGGGATTTGAAGGATCCTAAATTCTCTGACGCCAGATTCAAATTCATGAAGGTCAATCAGTCCTCGGACGATGAAATGCGGAACGCCCTGGAGACCATCGGACGCCCTTTGGACGTAATTATTGATGACGGACCCCATACGCCCAAGGAACAGACCCGATGTTTTGAATTGGCGTTTCCCCGTCTGGCCCATGGCGGAATCTATGTAATGGAGGATCTTCACTCGACTGATCCGGAAAATGAACTCCCAGACCAGTATCGCCGGAACATGAACGGGGCGGATTTCAGTTTCAGACAGATCCTTTCCAGGCTCGAATCGGGAATGTTGGAGCCGACCATGTATCTGCGAAACCCGAAATCTCTCTCGGAGGAGATTCAGTCGATCCACGTCGAGTGCGGCGACACGATTCGGTGGAAGAAATTCCAGAAAACGCCTTCGGACATCGCGTTCGTTATCAGAAAATAGACTCGCGCGAGCCGCGATTGGCCTACGTCCCCGGATTATGGACGTCAATCAAGGGTTGAGGATGTCGTGGATTTCCTGGCCGAGTTCCTGCCGCGCGCTCTCCAACGCCACGGGGTCGCGCGTCCACGTGTGCCAGTCTTGTCCCACGGTGCGCGCTACATTAAGTGCGAAATCACTCTGGCCGCGCTCCTTGAGGATCTGGATGTAGTCGTAGTCGTCCACGCCGTCCCGCAACCACTTGAGCCGGATCGACGGCGCCACTCCCGGAATCCCCACCTGCGTTCCCGGATACACGAGTTTCGCCTCGCCCGGGTAATGGCCTCCGCCCTCGACGTAGTCCACATTGTTCCAGGGATCGTCGGTCCAGACATCAACGCGCCAATAGAGCAGGCCGCTGAGGCCGAGGCTCTGGTTGATGAATCCCGGCTGGATGCGGAAGTTGATGGGCGCGAAATCGATTTCCCACTTGGGTGAGTCATAGTCCTGTACCAGACAATTGTAGGACCACGCCATGTCCCCTTTGGCCAATACGTAGTTCACCCGGTCCACCGCCCCGTCGTAGAGCACCGGAAGCATCACCCAGATGTCGACCGCGGAGGCGCCGGTTCCGGAGCCGTCATCATAGAGTTCAGGAACGGGCGACATCGTGATCAAGTTCTTGAGTCCTGCCTGGTGCATGTTGCGGGCCCACGCCTTGATTGTAGGCGCAAGGCTGCTGGCGCAGGCGCCGATCTCGTCCGCACTGTAGACGTAGCGGAGCAGATCCGACTGGTGCGCAGCGGCGACTTGTTGGAACGTCGAGACGGACGGCGCAGGATCCATTGAGCCTACCTTGGTGTTGTAATCACACTTGGAGTTACCCCATGGCCCCGTTTCCGTTGAATTGAGGCCGAACCCGTCAATCAGGGCCCGTTCCGTTGACGAATCCACGGGGATCGGCATGAGCCGGTTACGCAGCAATTCCTTGTTCTTTGCGGTGCTGGCGGTACCTGTGAACGAGAACGACGATTTGAGACTGGGTTGAACCGGAAGGTCGAAGCCCCACACGGTCAGGCCCACCGACACATTCGCATTCCCCTCGTTGGCGGTAACGTTGATAGTCCCCGTGTACCGGCCGGCCGTGATCCCGCGCGGCACAAAGATGTCGATCCATATCGGCTGGTTGTTTCCGGCGTTAAGCGCGAAGGGGAACGCCGTTAATTCTGCGCCCGAAAGCGCGGCGCCGGTATCCGGGTCCACGGAGGGAATGAGGCCGTCGGGAAACCATCCGGGCGTGCCCGAGGGGCGATTGGCGCCTCTCCAGTCTGGGCTCGACTCCGAAATGAAGACATAGTGTTCGCGGAATAGCGTGACGTTCCGCGCGGCGATGACGCTACCTGCCGGCCCGGCCAGACTCGAGGAGGAGACCCGCACGTTCGTGAGCCCGCCCGTTGGGGCGCGCACGACAACCTGGAACGATTCGTATTCGCCGCGCGCTGCATAGAGCTCCACCTGCGTAAGTGTTCCGGCGGCATCGCTCGGTCCGACACGCGCGAGGCTGGGAGCGACCCACACGGTGAGGCCACCGGACGGGCACGCGGGCGTGACGGTGCTCGCCGCGGGGCTCTGGGCCGACTCGTTGTCCGCACTATCAACGGACGATACCGTGTAGCTGTGACCGGTCGAGGCGGCAAGGCCTGTGTCCGACATACTGGTCGCCGGATCCAGCACCTGCGTAAGAATCGCGCCGTCACGATAAACGTTGTAGCCCTTGAGTCCGGATCCACCGGTGTCGGTGGCTGCGTCCCAGGAGAAATCGATTTGCGTGCATCTTACAGCGGAGGCAGAAAGACCCGTCGGAATGTTCGGAGGAGCTTTGTCCGGTGCCGTGCTGGGGGATGGGTCTTGTTGCCTATCCGGCTGGGTATTGTCCGCCACCTTAATTTCCTTCGAGCAACCCGCGAACTGGAACGGGGCGCAAGCAAGAAGCGCCAGCGCATAGACGGCGATGTGACGGGCGAAGCGCATGGTGCCCTTACAAGATGCACTATTTAGACCAGAAAACGTAGTGGGCTCTGGCGCGCCAAGCGCTTGAAATCGTTAGACATTGCAATTCGGGACTGCCCAGGCCCATCGGACACAGATGTGCAAAACCGTGCGCGGTTACGCAAAAAGTTCGCGTATCTCTTGTTGGAGTCAAAAAGAGGGACGGAGGTCGGGGACTGGAAAATCCGAAATCCGGCCTTGGAGGTGTAATGCCGGTCCTGGGCCCACCATGTAAGTCAGCGAAATAGCGCGATTGTCTTACTCAATCCGGTCGGCAAGGAATTTGCGACATCGCCATATGGCACACCCGATTCCGCCGCCTGATTTCCTTCCATCGTGGAACGCGTGACGGTTGACAAAGGTAACGCTTGTGTTACCTTTAGAAAGATGTCGCTTGAAGCAAATTCGAAAGTATACGGCCGCCGACGGAACGGTGCCGTTTGAGGAACGGTTGGAGGACTGCGATGAACGGCTTCGGGCAAAGATATGCGCATACGTGGACCGCGTGGCTCTGGGGGCCGCGGGAAACGTCAAGCGGCTTAAGAACGCGAGCGGAGTGCTCGAAATCCGGATTGATTGGGGTCCCGGGTACCGCGTGTACTACGGCGAGGTCGGCAAGAATATGATGCTGCTTCTCCTCGTCGGGACCAAGAAGAGACAGGCAGCGGATATCGGCCTGGCTCGGGAATATTGGAGGTCATACCATGCGAAGGCATCCATCGTACGATGAACGACTGGCACGGGAGCTTCGAAGCCCGAGGTTTGCACGCGAATTCCTGATGTCGCTGATGGAAGGAAAAGAAGGGCTGGATCTGGTTGCCGCGCTCAAACACACGATTCAAAGGATGGGAATCAAGGAGTTCGGCCGAAAGGCGCGGATCCATCCGAAAAGTATCTCGCGGATGCTTTCGGCTTCCTCGCTCCCGAAACTCGAGACGCTGGACGATTACCTCGCCCCGTTCGGCCTCAAGGTGCGGATTGTGCCGGTGAGGAGGGCGGCGTACGGGGGCGAATCGACAGTTTCGGCAAAATCGCCTGATCGCCTCGAGGATAGGCCAGGGAGGCGGATCTCCTAATTGGTGTGGTGTCCCCGGAATTCCGTGTGGTGTCCCCGGAATTCCGGAATTCAGGGCCGTAGCCTCTACGCTGGGCGGAATAGGAGCCATTGTCATGGGGCTTGACGTTTATACTATATTTTGTATACTTAATCTTGTACCTCACCGGAGGGATCATGTGGGTCGGTGAAGTCGGTCCCCTCCGGGCTGTCGTATGGGAAGGCGATTCGCGAAGCGTAATCCGCTCGTTTCCCGGCGACGTTAAGGACCGGATGGGTGATGACCTCTTCCGCGTCCAGCAGGGCAAGGAGCCGTTGCGGTTCCGGCCGATGCGAAGCGTGGGGATGGGTGTGTTCGAGCTCAAGGATGCCGACGAGCGTGGCTGGTATCGGGTGATGTACTACACGCAAGTGAAGGGACGGATCTACGTGCTCCACGCTTTTGAAAAGACAACGCGCAAAACGAGCCACCGCGACCTGAATCTCGCGAGGAACCGGCTCAAACGGGTCAAGGAAAGGCTTAGAAAGGGGCTGATATGAAGCGAAGAACCAAGAAAGACAACGACCGGGAGGGGCCGGAACACATCAGCCGAGGCCCCATCTTTGAGGACATCGGCTTCACCCCGGAGGAAGCCGCGATTCAAATCGTGAAGTCGCAGATTTACGGCCTTATCGTCGACCATATCAGGAAGAAGAGATACACGCGCCGCCACTTGGAACAGCTGCTCGACGAGCCCCAGCCGAGAATCAGCGAACTCATGACGGGCAAGATTTCTCACACCAGCATCGAGAAGTTGCTTAGGTTTGCGGCCAGGCTGGGCCTCCAGGGCGAACTGCAATTCCGTCACCTGCGGAAAGCTGCGTAATTCACTAGGCCGTGGCCCACGGGAATCGGGGAATCGGGGGACACCATACTCATTTTCTGGAGCCCGCCCAATGCGGGGTTGCGGGGCTCACCACGTCAAATCTGCGTGCGAGGTGATTACGGGATTCCCCTCGGGTCCTCGCGCTACCCGCGCTCGGCCCTCGGCCCGGCCTCAGCCGCCACCCTAATCCGGGTACCCGGCGGCTTCCGGCCGTCGACGTTGCCGTATTCTTATAGATCGTCTCGAGCGGGTACCCAGCCTTACTGGGTGCGAGAGACGCTCCTTACAACGCTGGCGACGAAGTCGCCGCATCCCTCCTTAGGGAAGCGACTGCTCATCGAATCGCAGTCGCGACATTAGATTTCCGCCAACAAAGTTGGCGGAGGAGGAGGGATTCGAACCCCCGATACCCTTTCGGGTATGCCGGTTTTCAAGACCGGTGCCATCAACCGCTCGGCCACTCCTCCGCGGGATAATGGACGGAAAGAATTGTACAGAAAGGAAGCTGCAAAGAGCTAATTATTCGGGGGCTTGGACCGGCGCCCCCCTTCGGTCAAAATTCGCCCCGCGAATTTTGCCTTCGGGCCCGGCCTCAGCCGCCACCCGCTTTCATCTCGCATTCACCGGCGGGTGCCCGGCAGCTTCCGGCCGTTGAGGCCTTCCGTAGAGAGGCGACTGCTCATCGAATCGCAGCCGCGATATTGGGTTAGATGCGGAAGGCCTCAATCCACTGCGGCCACTCCTCCGCAGGATAATGAACAGACAGGAAACAGGGCCAGAGCCTGAAATATCCAATTATTCTAGGACGCCTATGACTTTGAAATGACGCCCTCGCCGCCGACGTACGGAAGGAGGGCCTTGGGAATCCGGACCGATCCGTCTTCCTGCTGGTAGTTCTCCAGA